>NZ_BAABBY010000006.1:0-460931 GCF_039538295.1 Pedobacter jeongneungensis
CGTAATTAATGCCGTTAGAAACAAAATAGCGCTAAGAATTGCTGCTGTTATTAAAAACCAGGAGAGCTATAAAAATAACTTTAATATTGCCGCTTAAAATTTGTTTTTATCATAACAATCATTTCGATCACAGCGGAGAAATCTCTGCCAAAGTTCAAAGATTTCTCCATTTTGCGATGCTCCGTCGGGATAACGACTATTTTGGGAATTTTAACCTAAAATTTCATCAATTAATTTAATCTCTGCTTCACTAAATGTTATATTATCTAAAGCTTTAATTGAATCTGTAATCTGTTCTGGTTTACTGGCACCTATCAGTACCGTTGTAATGCGTTGATCCTTTAAAATCCATGATAAAGCCATGTGTGCCAGTTTTTGTCCTCGGGCTTTTGCTACTTCATTTAATTTACCAATCACTTCAATTTTTTCAGGGGTTATGTTGCTTTCTTTTAAGAAAACGCCGCTGGTGGCCACTCTCGAGTCAGCCGGAATACCGTGCAAATATTTATCGGTCAGCAATCCTTGTGCTAAAGGCGAAAATGGAATACAGCCTACACCATTGTTTTCTAAAACATCAAGTAAGCCACCTTCCACCCAACGCTCAAACATCGAATATTTTGGCTGGTGTATTAAACAAGGTGTACCATTGTCTTTTAAAATTTTAATGGCCCTTTCAGCTTCTTCCGCCTGATAATTTGATATACCTGCATACAAAGCCTTTCCCTGCTGCACCATTAAACTTAAAGCACCCATGGTTTCTTCGAGCGGGGTTTCCGGATCGGGGCGGTGGTGATAAAAAATATCAACATAATCCAGTTTCATGCGTTTTAAACTTTGATCCAGACTCGATACCAGGTATTTTTTCGATCCCCAGTCTCCATATGGGCCATCCCACATGGTATATCCGGCTTTGCTCGAAATAATCATTTCGTCGCGGTAGCCTTTAAAATCTTCGTGAAGGATTTTACCAAAAACTTCTTCTGCCGAACCCGGAGGCGGACCATAGTTGTTGGCTAAATCGAAGTGGGTAATGCCATTATTAAAAGCGGTGTAAATTAAGTTCTTGCTGTTCTCAAAAACATTAACATGTCCGAAATTATGCCATAAACCCAATGAAATGGCTGGTAATTTAATGCCGCTCTTGCCACAACGGCGGTATAACATTTTATCGTAGCGTTCTGCAGATATAGGCTGATACATATTTTATGATTAGAACGCAATAATAATCAGTTTCAATGGATTTTAAGGAATGCTGACTTAGATTTTAGCTATTAAATATTATACTTCCGGAAAGTCGGAGCCATTCAGTTGAAAAAGACTTCTCAGCAATGACGGTACGAAGATGCTTTGTAAAGGCGGTTTCATCTCTTTTATAGTATTTCTACATTTTGTCATCATCATTTCTACAAATCATCTCATTGGTGCTGCTTAAAGTAAATAATTCTTTACTATATGGCTGTACAATCATCTAAATCGTTTTATTTGTATTGTTAAGTGATATACTTATATTTAAAAAATAAATAAAATCTAAACCAAGTATTCCATTTTATGAAATTAAAATCATTAGCGGGCCTCGGCGTTCTGGCTGCAATCGGATTTGCATCCTGCCAATCTGAAACCAAAAAATCTTCCTCAACAGATAGTTTAAAAAGCGACTCTGCAGCGGTTGTAAAATTAGTTCCAGATTCTTTTAAAAAAGAAATTGACGGCAAACAAACCGCTTTATACACTTTGAAAAATAAAAATAATGGGGAAGCTATTTTTACCAATTACGGCGGGCGTTTGGTGAGTTTATTGGTACCCGATAAAGATGGTAAACTGGTTGATGTTGTGGTGGGTTTTAAAAGTGTAAGCGACTATGAAAAATCGACAGAGCCGTATTTTGGTGCAACCATTGGCCGTTACGGCAACCGCATTGCCAAAGGAAAATTTACACTTGAAGGTAAAACCTATTCTTTATTTACCAATAACGGGCAAAATACGCTCCATGGTGGTAAAAAAGGTTATCAATACGTGGTTTGGGATGCTACCCAAACAGCAGCTAATACTTTGGTATTACATTATTTATCAAAAGATGGCGATGAAAATTTTCCGGGCAATTTAGATGTGAAGGTTACTTATACTTTAACCGATGATAATGAATTAAAAATGGATTATGAAGCCAAAACAAATAAAACAACGGTGGTAAATTTAACCAACCATGCGTTTTTTAATTTAAATGGCGATGGAAGCGGAACGATTTTAAACCATGAGGTGCAAATTTATGCTGATGGATATACTCCGGTAGATTCGACCCTGATCCCAACAGGGAAAATTGAAAAAGTAGCAGGAACGCCTTTCGATTTTAACAAAGCAACAGCGATAGGTGCACGCATAAACGACAAAAACGAACAATTAACTTTCGGGAAAGGTTACGATCATAATTACGTGCTCAGTAAAACCAAAGCGATGGGTATGTTTCATGCAGCTACTGTTAAAGGAGATAAATCAGGAATTGTAATGGATATTTATACGCAAGAACCTGGTTTACAGTTTTATAGTGGTAATTTTATGCAAAGTAAAAATACCTTTAAATCGGGTGCAAAAGATGATTTCAGAACGGCAATAGCCATGGAAACCCAGCATTTTCCCGATTCTCCTAACCAGCCTGCCTTTCCATCAACAGTATTGAAGCCCGGCCAGGTTTACAAAACAAGTTCAATCTATAAATTTACCAAATAATTTTTTGGTAATCCCTACATCTCAATAATGATAACATGATATACGGTCTGTGGAAACACAGACCGTATTTGTTTAGAAAAGATCCTGTAAAACCGGATCGGTATAATCTTCTATAAAAGCAATGATGTTATTATAAGCCGAAAACTCCTCTTTGGTATGCATGGTAGTAAGCGCTATACATTTCATCCCCGCATTTTGTGCCGCTTCAACACCTTTTGGTGCATCTTCAAAAACTATGCATTCGCTGGCATCAATGCCTAAAATCTGAGCACCTTTGGTAAAAGTTTCGGGATCGGGCTTGCTGTTTACCACATCTTCGGCACTTACTATTGTTTTAAAGTACGAACGGATATTTAAATTATCGAGTACAAAATTGATATTAAAAGGAATTGCAGCCGAGCCGATGGCCATTTGAATACCTGATTGTTTTGCCTTTTCCATAAACTCCCCTAATCCGGCAATCAGCGTTAAATGTTTTTTATATGCGGCCTGGTACCGGTGTTCTTTTTCAATGGAGATCTGATCAATCTGCTCCTGAGAAAAATGGCCAACACCAAAAACACGTTCTAAAAGGTCCTGGTTTTTACCGTACATCTGTTTTTTTACCGCATCGAAGCTGATGCTAGCACCTAAATCCTGCGTAAGGATACTATGCCATGCCTCATTATGAAAAGCCATGTCGTTAATCATGGTACCGTTTAAATCGAAGAGAAAGGCTTTAGGTTTAGGAATTATCATGGCGGCAAAATTATCAGATTTTTTTATGATTAGGTTAAAATAGGGTCATCAATCCAAAATTTAACATTTAAATTATTCCTGTATCTATAAATCGGAACATGTTGGTAAATAAATCTGCATAAATATAATTTTTAACGCCTGCACCCGTTTGCGTATTTGGAAATCCGGCATACAAGTAATAGCTTGCATTGTTTTAAAAACCGGGATAATGTTATGGATGCTGCCAGGCATGAAAGTGAACCGCTTATTAAATATTTAAATGATCTGGAACCGCTGTGCGAAAAAATAATTGAGCAGGCAAGGGCCGAAACATTTATGGTTTCTGTACGTAAAAACAATATTTTACCTTGTTTTAGCGAATTACATGGAGATTGTTTATATTTTATTATCAAAGGTTTAGTCCGCGGCTTTATTGTGGATGAAGGCAAAGACATTACTTCATGGTTGATTGATGAAAATCATTTAATTGGAAGCATCAGAAACCCGGGTACGCTTAAACCTACTTACCAGGAGCAGTTTCAGGCCCTGGAAGATTCAGACCTGCTTATTCTACCATACCACTTTATCGATGAGATGTATGCGCAGTTCCCCGAAACCAATGTGTTGGCTCGAAAACTTCTGGCCATTCATTATCACCTGTCGCAGGAGCGTTCTATTTTATCCAGAATACCTTCTGCAGAAGCACGTTACAGGCAATTTAAAGATGGCCACCCGAACATAAAGTTCAGGGTTCCGTTAAAGTTTTTAGCCAGTTATCTCGGCATCCGCATTGAAACTTTAAGCAGAATCAGAAAAAAGGAAAAACTTAAGGATTAACCCGTTTCTTTTTAAAGTAGAAGTAACATAAGGGGAAAAGGCAGATCAGTCCCAGTAAAAATCCGCCAACGGTATCAGTAAACCAGTGTGCTCCTAAATAGATTCTGGAAGGGGCAATGGTAACAATCAGAAAGGCAGACAGATAGGTAACGGTATTTTTAGTGCGTTTCGGGATGTTCTCCAGATTATACATAAGGATAATCAGAAAGCCAAAAAATAGCGTATAAGATAATACGTGCCCGCTTGGGTAGCTTTGAAAACGGTTTACTTCTACCAAACGAACGTAAAATGCTGTTGGCCTGGGGCGGTTAATTACATTTTTTATGCCTAAAATAATCAGTCCGGATAATAAAACGGTCGAAATGAAGATTCCCTCACGCTTGTATTTTTTCCAATAGAAAATGGCGGCTACCACTACAACCGAAAGTAACGAATAGGGCAGTTCGCCAAAAAAGCTGATGGCCAGCATTACTTTATCTAACCAATCGGCATGAAATTGCTGAATAAACAGCGAAATTTTAATATCAGCATCGAATATCGGATGTTGGGCTATAAAAATGCTTAATCCTGTAAATGCTACAATCAGTACCAGCAGGATAAAAATTAAAGTATTTCGTTTCAAAAGGATGGACATAGGCTGATCAAAAATCAAAACTATGGATTTTATGTCAATAGAAATAAAATTTTGATGGTTTTTAAGAAATCAACCATATTTCTAAATCTGGCACGATATAAAATATTTGATTTTTGGTGCAACAAAACTACAGTAGTGAGAAAAATTCATCAAGGAAATAAAACGATTCATCAAGGAAATAAGCCTATATGTATAAACCGTTATGATATGTTAAAATGATTTTGAATCTTCGAACCAGATAATAAGGATATCTATGCTTACGAGGTTGGCAGGATTAATTTCCTGCCGACTGAAGAAGCACACCACTCTACATTTATTCTATAAATAATAATTTAGTGTTAACGCTCCAGCCGAAGCCACCTCCTTTAAATGAGGAGGAGCTTAGGTTGTTTTTTGCTATGTATAACAAATAAAGTTATTAAGCTGCACCAGTTAACAAGGTTAAAACAATTAATACAATTCGAAGTTAATAGTTTGCAGTGTTACTTTATATAGAGGCTACAAATCACTCAACTATAATAAGATATGTTGGAAGGTTATTTTACAGCAATCTGCTTTGGATCGGTAACAACAATCTGTTTTTTGCCTTTAAATTCGGTCACAATGCCGGTTACGCAGATTTTATTTCCCATAAACATGCTTGAAGGTTCTGAAGGAAATTTACTTTCGTCTTCTTTATTGATAACCACGGTAATGAGTTCTTTTGGATAAGCACCACCTAAATTAATCAAAGTTAACTTTTCCAATCCCTTTGTGCTGTAAACCGAATCGCAGATGGTTACATTTTTACCTACATACTGAGCGGCATCTTTAGCCAATACTAAAGTTTGACTTTTGGCATAAAATGCACCGGCCGATAATAACAGAAGGAGAGATAATTTTTTCATATTGACGGGATGAATAAACGAAAATGGCCAAAGTGCCAATACCGTTTTTTAGCAAGTCAAAGTTAAGCTGAATTTGACGGAAATCAATAGCAAATTTCAAACAAGCATAAATTTTACATGAACAGGATTTTTTCTTCACGTGGATATTTTCTAAATTGTAAGATTAAGATCACCAGCCAAATATTTTAGCCTGTATGAAAGTGGATTACATTGCGTTATCTGTGCCAGTATTTTTTATCCTTATCGGGATCGAACTGGCCTATAATTTTTATAAGAGGCTAAACTACTACCGGCTAAACGATAGTATTGCCAACTTAAGTCAGGGGATAGGGCAGCAGCTTACCGGCATTTTTATGAAAACAGCCCTGTTTTTTGGGTATAAATACATTTTTGAGCATTGGCGCCTGTTCGAATTACCAAAAACTATCTGGATCTGGATCCTTTTGTTTATCGGTGTCGATTTTTTCTATTATTGGTTTCACCGGATGAGTCACCAGGTAAATGCTTTATGGGCAGCGCACATTGTGCACCATCAGTCAGAAGAATACAACCTCACCGTTGCTTTGCGCCAAAGCTGGTTTCAGGGCTGGTTTAGCTGGGTGTTTTACCTGCCGCTGGCCTTTGTTGGTTTCGATCCGGTTATGTTTTTAACGCTGAGTTCCTTTAATACGCTATATCAGTTCTGGATCCATACCCGGGCAATTAAAAATATGGGTTTTCTGGAATATATTTTAAATACGCCATCGCATCACCGGGTGCATCATGGCTCTAATCCTAAATACATCGATAAAAACCATGCCGGTACCTTAATCATCTGGGACCGCATTTTCGGTACTTTCCAAAAAGAAGAGGAAGAAGTTTATTACGGCATTACAAAGCCACTGGCCAGCTGGAACCCGGTTTGGGCAAACCTTCATTACTGGGATGATCTGGTTAAAACGGCTAAACAATCGCCAAAAATCAGCGATAAGATTAAAGTTTTTATAAAACCTCCGGGCTGGTTCCCTTCACATCTGGGCGGGTTTCAGTCTGCACCAGAAATCAATCCCCTTACTTATCAAAAATACAATCCGGCATATCAATCTAAATTAATCGGCTACGTACTCGTACAATTTTTAGTGGCTTTGGCTGCAGGCTCGGCCATATTGTTTTCTTACCATAAAATGGAAACCATGGCTGTAGTTTCTGGATCTTTTTTTACGATATTTACTTTAATTACCTGTGGGGCATTATTAGAGCAGAAAGCCTGGCAAATTAAGTTCGAATATTTCAGGTTAATATTTGGCATTTTATTGGTGCTGGTTTTTAAATTCGCTATCGGATATCAGGTTATATTTGTGGCTATCCAGTTAATATCCGTAATTTGGTTCTTTAATTTGCAAAAGGCAAATCCTAATCCTGATGAAGACTAAGCTATTTTCATTTATTTTTTTTCTGGTATTTGTAATTCAACTTTACGCTGACTATACCAATAATGCCGGCTTGCGTACCTTTTCTAAACCATTAATTGTGATGGTACTTTTGGTATGGCTCTACGCTGCTACAAACTTAAAAGGCCGTTTCCATAAAAGGATTTTTACGGGGTTAATTTTTGCATGGGCAGGAGATTTGTTACTCATGTTGCAAAATGGGAGGACAAGTTTTTTTATTTTTGGTTTGGTTGCCTTTTTAGTTTGCCATATTTTTTACATCAGGGCTTTTACGCTCGATCATAAATCCAATCCAGGTCATAAAACGCCATATTTTCTGTGGGCAGTAGGAGCCTTTGCTATTTTCTGTTCAGGTTTGTTTTTCTATTTGCAGCCGCATCTTGGCGTAATGCAGTTTCCTGTTTTAATGTATGCCATTATCATCTGTGTAATGGTGCTTATGGCGGTTAACCGTTACGGAAAGGTGAATATTTTCAGTTTTAAACTAATACTTTATGGGGCGCTTTTTTTCCTGCTGTCTGACAGTGTTTTAGCTGTGAATAAATTTGCACAGCCCATTCAGCAGGGCGGTGCGCTGATTATGGCGAGCTATATGATTGCACAATATCTGATCGTTTATGGTACCATAGAACGTAAGCTGGTGGTAACAAGGACTGAAGTATAGTTTGTTTTTTGAAAAGCAAGGTTCTGAGCTAATCGGTTGCTGTAGTCCTGCTATCGTTCCAATCTTTTTAATCAGGTACTGTCAGTGCATTGAATACGGAGGGAGTATATCGGTTACAGGTGCTTCGTGCCTCAGCACTACAGTTTATGTATAGTTGTGCAAATTAAAAAGGATTTCCACTTTATCAGGTTTATAAAACTCCAGGCAGGAGAGGAAATAAAAATATACAACATTACCTGAACCTTCAACATTACCCCCTACTTTCCACCTTTCTTCTCTTTATCCAAAACCGTAAAAACCTGCACCAGGCGTTCGCCATTCTCATCAACAAGTGTTAAAGTATGCTTACCTGGCGGCGGACTAATGGCCAATTGATGAAAATTGGTGGTGGTGGCAACATATTCATTATCAATATGCCAGTATATTTTTGATCCCGAATTCCGGTGTGCCGCGTTAATTACAATTTTACCCCTCGTGCCATCTAATTCTAACGGAATGTACACTATGGCGTTATTTTTAGGATAAATTACTTCCATTACACTATTCCCACCTGAAGGATTACAACCCTCTTTAAAAGGAGGAAGGTTTTTATAATCGCTATTTTTTATTTTATAATAATATTCCATTGCCGGTGGCAAGATAAACCAGCTTTTGTGCTGCATATTGGTTACACTTTCGCATTGGTCGGTTACGCGGTAAGCTCCTGTTTGATCCAGATGTACCAATTTGTGGTAGGGGCAAACCGCTGTTTTCTCTCCAGAGACAGGCACAAATTCTTCTACTACACTTGTGCAGTATTCTCCGGCTTTGTAGCCGCTCTGCTTACAGATTTTCAGCTTTTTGAGTTTAGTAGCTGGTGTTTCGAACCATTTTCCATTGGGCAATAGCCTAAAAATATCGAATAAAACCGGGGCTGCTGCTTCGATACCCACAAGGCCAGGCCTTCCTTCACCATCGGCATTGCCCACCCAAACGCATACAACATAATCAGGGGTTAAACCCACTGCCCAGGCATCGCGGAAACCAAAACTGGTGCCTGTTTTCCAGGCGACTCTTTGTGATGATGAAAACTGTTCCCATAAACCTTCATCGCCGGGCCTCATAACTTCTTCCATGGCATTAAAAGTGGCCCATATCGAACCGTGATCTAAAAATGAATTGCGCTGGTAATCTTTTTCATCTTTATTGTTGGTATTAAAATAAGTTGCAGGTTTGTAATCGTCTGGATTGTAAAGCCCTTTATAGGTATTGAAATGGTTTAATGTACGCACCATGCCCATGTAGGTATTGGCCAGATCCCACATGGTTACCTCGCTACCGCCTAAAATCAGCGAGAGGCCATAATGATCTGCCGGTTGGTTTAAAGTACCAATCCCTAATTTTTTAAGCTTATCGTAAAAACGTTCGTATTTATATTGCTGCAGCATTTTTACTGCAGGGATATTTAGCGAGCGGCTCAGGGCTTTATCTGCAGCGATGGCACCGTCATAGCCTAAATCGTAATTTTGTGGCGAATAACCCGCTATTTGTGTAGGAATATCGGGAATTAAAGTATGCGGCAAAATGAAACCATCATTCATCATACTGGCGTAGAGCAAGGGTTTTAAGGTGCTGCCAGGACTGCGTGGCGCTTTAATCATATCCACATGACTTTGCAGATCGGCATTTTCAGGTTGATAAATATTGCCCACGTAACTTACTACCTGGCCGGTTCTGGCATTAAGCACCAAAGCCGAAATATTATTGATGTCGTTGGCCCTGTAGCGGTTGTTATAACGTTTTAAAATCGTATTTACTTTTAACTGAATGTTTTCATCTAATGTAGAAGTTATCCTGGTAGAATTGATTTTAAGACTTGCTCTTTCTGCTTTAAAACGGTTTAATAAGTGCGGCGCATTTTGCGGCAGGGGCATAGGTTTGCCTGGAACCGGTTCTAATTTTGATAAATTAGCAGTAGCCTGATCGATGTATTTAAGCTGAGCGAGTTTATCCAACAAATCGTTTCTCTTTTTAATCAGTCTGGTCGAGTTTTTACCCGGATGAACCAAAGACGGACTATTGGGAAGAACCGCGAGTGTTGCCATTTCGCCCCATGAAAGGGTTTTTGCATCGCGTCCGTAGTAACGCCAGCTGGCTGCCTCAAGGCCAACAACATTACTGCCGAAAGGCGCATTGGCAGCATATAAACCTAAAATTTCTTCTTTTGAATATTTTAGCTCTAAGCGCAAGGCTAAAATTACTTCGAGTAGCTTTTGCCAAACGGTGCGGTCTTGTTTCCGCGAGAGCCGGATGACCTGCATGGTTAAGGTACTTCCGCCGCTTACCACGCTTTTAGCCCGCCAGTTCTGGCGCATGGCCCTGCTCATGGCCAGAATATCAACACCGAAGTGATTATAAAACCGCTTATCCTCAAATGCTATAATACAATCTTTAAATTTTACAGGAACGCTATCGGCCACCGGGAAGCGCCACTGTCCATCGCTGGCAATTGCAGCACTCAGTAAATTCCCATTACTGGCCTCGATAACGTAGGAAGTGGGTGTTTTGAAAAGTTTTGAGGGTAATGAAAAAAGAAATACCAAAAGCAAGGCAATACAGAAAAGATCGGAAATGAGGAATGCTTTCGGGGTTTTGTTCATTTGTTTTGATGATTTATTAAGTTTTGATTCGTGGAGACATGAACCAAGACGACACGAACCGTGGCGGAATATTTAAATATTATTACTAAAATAGGTTAACGCTTATGCGTGGTTCAGAATCAGAAATAGGGCTTAAGCGTTTTATAAATTTATTTATCAAGTGCCTTATTTAATACCGTTTCAAAAACTGGCTGGAAATACGTTAAAACTTTATCATTTATTAGTTTGTAATTTTCTTTATCAAAAACTTCCTCATCGAATTTGTGATTTTTATAGCCGGGCTCAAGGAGTACTTTAAAATCATTGCTTCCTTTTAAATACCTGATCAGTGAAAAATTATAAAACAACATTGGTCGTTTATCATACATACTCAATGTTGCAATGCCAAAATCATGATCGAAACCAAAAAACATTCGCATAGGATCTGCTAAGGTGTAGGCATTTTTTGTTCTGATAATTATAATCTGATCCAGGTTATTTTTAATACAGAAATCTTCAGCATAAGCAACCATTTTTTTGTATTTATATCGCTGAGAAAAATACTCCAGCTCTTTAAAATCAAAATTTTCCAATTCCTTATTTTCAACATTTTTTTTATTCAAATAATTAGTCAAATAAGTTAACAGATTAAAATTTAAGTCGTTTTCGGCAAGTACTTTTGGCTTAAATGCTCCTTTAAGGTAAATATATCCCATCTGGTAGTTACTGTCGGATACAATTGCGGTTTTTTGTGCAATTGAACACAAGGGAATAAAAAAAACAAGAATTGTAAATATAATTTTCATTCGGACTGATTTCTGTTGTGTATGTTCTTCGATTCGTTATTTCCTCCAAAGCCATGGTTCGTTTCGCACGAACCATTTTTGATTTAAACATCAATTGTCATGATCCGCTTATCACAAATCAATCAATTTTAAAATTCTAGTCTTAAATCCTTCAAAAAGGGATATCTCAATTCATTTTTCTCATAAAAAGATGCCGAAGAGTATAAATAATCTTCTGGGTTAACTGCTAATTGCCAATGCTCTGTGCAAGGATTATGATGTAAATATGCTAATTTTTGATAAGCTACTGCTGGTGAATATAAATGAATTGCTAATGAATCTCTCTGCCAAAATTCATAATTTTTATTGATTGCAGCAGTAAAATAATTTCTTAATTCATCTTGATTTAAGAGTTTTTTAAATTCATGGGCCGTATATTTTAAAAATGAACCTTGAACAGTTTCTTTTCCATTTAATTCATTAGTTCTCCAAATGGTATGGATGTGATTTGGCATTATAACAAAAGCAAAAACATCAAGTTTTTTTAATTTACTCAAGTGCTCTAATGAGCTTAGGATAATCTTTTTAAATACTTCTTTTTCCAATAACTTTTGCCATTTATTTATAGTAGCTGTCCAAAAGTAAATTTGACCAATCTCCATATAATTCTTTCTTCTGCCTTCAAATAATTTATCCATGCTTTAGGTTTTGATTTGTGACGACAAATATTTTATCAAATAATTCATCTCGTGGAGACACGAACCGCGGCGAGTTGTACTTTCACCTTACCAATGCCATGGTTCGTGTCTCCACGAACCATTTTTGTAAAATTCAAATGCTCCGCCATGGTTCGTGTCATCACGAACCATTTTTCTTTCTATTTTAAAATTCAAATGCCATGGTTCGCGTCTTCACAAACCGTTTTCTACATTTAATAACCTCGCAAGCTTTTAAAACCTGCGAGGTTTAATTGAGAATTTTACTTCACCACCTGCACCCACTTACCAGCCTCGGTTGCCGAGATATCATTATTATACATTGCTTCACACTGCACAGCCGATAAATAATATTTACCCAAATACGAAGCGTTGAGCAATACTTTATAAACCAGACTTTCGCCTTCCCTTATATTAAAGTAGGTGAAAACGCGGTCGTCCCTGATATCCTGATAAGTAAATGGAGATGAGGCCAAAATACTTTGATTATCGTTAACTCGGGTATTAATGATTTCCCATCCCGAAGGGAAAATCTGTGTTAATGCCATTTGTTCATAATAACCCATTCGCCCAGGATTTTTCACCGTAACCTCTGCATAAAAATCAGTGCCTTGTTTTAAAGTAGCTGGGTCTAAAACTTTTCCGTTTAAACGTTTGTAAACCACATTCATATCCAAAACCTCAGGTCGGTTAGGTAAGAAATTATTCTGACCAGCAACAGGCTGTCCTTCCAAAACCAAACGCACAAACAATACATTATTGCCATTATTGGTAACTGATGCGGTATTGCCTTTAAAGTTTACCGGCGTACTGTTGATATATTGATTAGAATTAACCGGCGCAGTTTTTCCATCCAGTACATATTGGTACTGTAATTTATTGGCTGATTGGTTCGTTCCGCAGAACTTCGCAATAGCCAGCAAACTGTAAGCCGTTGTTTGCGTACTGTACCAGGTATTTTCGCCCAATTTGGCTGCTAAAGGTTGCAATAAACTGGCTGCTTTTGCCTTCTGAGCAAGCAGGGTCAGGGTTTCTAAAATCATGGCCTGATCACGAACATCTGAGCCATACGTGCCGCCCAATTGTTTGTAAGCCTGAATAGAAGTATCCAATCCTCTGATCATATTCAGCGCCACATCGTTTTGTCCGGCAAGTTTGTAGGCGGCTGCCAATCGCCATTTTGCGGCAACCGATAAATATTCAAATGCCTTTAAGCGGTTCATAGCGGCCATTTCTGGCTTTTTAGCCAGGGCAAGCATATACAAACGATAAGCCTGAGATAAATCGCCACCGTAAAAATTATTGCTGTTTGGTGCCCAGTTTACTGCTTTTGATTTTTGATAACGTAGCAATTCATCCAGTAAGCCAACCGGTAGGGTATAACCAGCATTTTGTGCTTCAACTAAGAAATGCCCTGCATAATTACTTCCCCATTCATCGGCAGTACCTTCTCCTGGCCAGTAAGATAAACCGCCTTCGGTGGTCTGGAAGCCTTTAATTCGGTTGATACCTGCTTTAATATTTTTCTCTGTTGTGGCTTTTTGCTGCTCATTTAACGGACTCAACCGATCCAGGAAAAGCTGAGGGAAAATGCCCGAGGTAGTCTGTTCAATACAACCATGTGGATACTGGATCAGATAAGCCAATCTTTTACCCAGGTTAATTGCCGGGATAGAGGAAACTTCCAATGATCCTGAGTTGGTGCCTGTCATGCCAATTGGCAAGTAATTTACCACCCATTTTGTATGTGGCTGCACTGTTGCCGAAACCACATTGGTTACATAAGGATTCGGATTTCGGATATCCATTTCTACATCGTAAACGGTTTTTTCGGCTCCGCTTTGCGCGATTACTTTTACCTTGGCAATACCTACATTATTCGGTGCTTTTACCTCAAAAGAAGTCATCTGCTCCCCAGTTTGTTTGTAATAAAGCTGCTGTTTGTTTGTCCCCTGAATGATTAAATTGCTGGCCTGAAGCTGTACCGATACATTCTTAAGGTTATTTTCTGTAGCAAAAACGGTTACAGGAAGCGTAAAACTCTCGCCAGGACCAATTACCCTTGGCAGGGTAGCCAGCACCATTAAGGGTTTTTTAACCTGAACTGATTTTTCTGCGAAACCATAGGCTGCATCTTGTCCTGCAACAACCATTGCCCTCACTGCACCGATGTATTGAGGTAATTTAAATTTATGTGTCTTGCTTTCTCCTTTGCCAATGGTAAACGGTCCCATAAATTTAACCACCGCTTTAAAACGGTTCGCTTTAGCCGGATTAAGGTTTTTATTGATGCTGCCATCACCACCGATACTTAAAATACGTTCCAAATTTCCGCCCCATGCACCTAAAACATAATCGAATAAATCCCAGGTTTTAACACCCAAACCTTCGCGGGCATAAAATGCGCCATGCGGATCCGGTGTTTTAAAGCGTGTTAAATCTAACAAGCCTTCATCAACCAGGGCAATAGTATAAGTCATTGCTTTGCCGTTTTGTTCACCTACGGTAATGGTGTTTTCCGTTTCAGGCTTAATTTTATCCAACATTTTTATGGTTGGTTTTAAGATGGTTTGCGGATCTTCTACCGAAAGCGGAATGGCACCATACATCCTGATCGGCAAATCGTTAACCGTTTGTGCATGAGGCTGTAATAGGGTAATATTGGCAAAAACGTTCGGTGCCATTTCTTTCTCTGCCTTAAACTTAAATTGTGTTTGTCCGGCTTTAGTATCTACCCAGAAAGTTTTTAATACGCGGCTACCATTTTCAATGGAGATTAACGCCCTGCCGTTTTTACCTGTTGGGATAGTTAACGTAATGTCTTCGCCAACGGTAAACTTCTCTTTATTGGCGGTGAAAGAAAGCATCGAAGCTTCGGTAGGATTGCTGCCTTGCTCACGTTGTGCCCAGCCCGGCCAATCTACATAAACTGATTTCCCGGTTACATGGCCACCGTTTGCATCGCGCACCAAAATTAAATAACGTCCCCATTCTGGCTCGTCTACCCTTAAATTCCAGCTTCCCTTACCATTAAACAAGTTTACCTGATGGCTTTCTACCAGTTTATTAAATTGATTTTGGGTAAAATTGGCATAAGTGTACTGGTCATCCTGTTCCCACCACCAGCGCCATTGGGTTTTATATAATTCTACGGTAACGGTTTTGGTGCCGCTTAATAGTTTTCCGTCAGTATTTACATTAACAATTTCGATTTTATGATCCTTTCCGGTAACCAGCATGCCGCTTAAACGGTCGCCTTTTTCCGGACGGATACCAAGATAACTGCTATAAACGTGATAAGGAATGCTAAAATTATCGATACTGAAATTACCTCCCGGTTCGAAAACTTTTGTTGTGAAGTTTGCTCTTAATACGCCTGGAGCAGTATTGTTTTCATTTAAATTGGTATTGATCTGCGCCGTACCATTCTGATTTAAAGTGCCTTCGAAAATGGTTTTTACCTGCGATTCGAAATTTACGGTTGGATTATCGAAACTGAAACCTTCAAAACCTTTAAATTTGGTTTCTGTAGTATTCAGGTTAACATCAACCTTTGCTTTTAAGTTTTGGGCAACCGCACCGAAAAGCCATTTGGCCGATAGGGTAGCAGCCGATGTTCCTGCACTTAAATAAGGCCTGTTACCAATGTTGAAATCAATTTTTAAACGGTTAGGCATTACCGTTTCAATTTTTAAAGTCTTGGTGAAGGTAGCGCCACCAGCTTTAACTTTTGCCATCCAGTTACCGGTAGGCGCAGTACTTTCGGTAGCGGTTTTGAAAGTATAAAATCCATTTACCGGTTTTCCATTAATCAGGCGTTTATACAACTGGCCTTTTGGATTATAAAATTCCATGGTTACCGGGTAATTAGCAGGCAATTTTTTCAGTTTATCTTCCAGAACGAAAGAAACAAATAAACTATCACCAGGACGCCAAACACCACGTTCGCCATAAATAAAACCTTTTAAGCCACTTTGCACTACATCGCCACCCACATCAAAACGGCTTAGGGGAAGGGAACTTCCATCATCCAGTTTTAAATAGCCTCTTTCAGAACCATTTTTGGCAATTAATAAGAAAGGCTGGCGTTTTAAATCAAATCTTGCGAAACCATCACCATCTGTTTTAGTGGTGAAAATGATTTGTTTCTGGTAATCCATTAATTCGAGGTTTACCCCGCTCAATGGTTTTGCAGTTAACAAATCGGTTGCAATAATTAGCATTGAGTTGTCATTTCCTCTTTTGGCAACTAAACCAATATTTGAGGCAATTAAGTTTCTGCTTGCCCAGCGCTGGTTGGTATAAAAGGAAGGCGTGCAGGGATTATCCTTATCATTCCACCTGTAATTTGATGGGTAATAATTGTTGTAACGCTGCCAGAAATCGTCGTCTTCATCAATTTTTTCACCATAGCCCTCGTAATCTCCATACTCACTTTCCTCATCATTACTGTCGCCGCTTTCTACTCCGGCCTTGCAATTGTATGCATTATACTCCTGTCTGAAAGCAATGGTAACGCGGTACATGGCACCCGGCTCGGTACGGATCATTTTATCAAGATCGAGCGTAAACCGGTTCTTTTTATGTAGATTAAGTGCTTTATCTTCGTCCAGTCGAACCGTTTTCTGTAAAATAGGTTTCGCTACCCGGCGCAGTTCGTTACCATCTTTATAACTATTGGTTTGGAAGAACTGAGGGATATTATTTTCATAAATTTTAATTACTGTTACATCAACTGCTTTTAAATTAATCGCTTCGAAAGGCAGAACCAGTTTGCCTGAATTGGGTAAAATAGTTCCTGCACCCGCAATGGTAACAGATGGCAATTTATCTTCAAAAACCAGGTTAGCCACTTTACCCGTGCTTAGCGTTTTGGCATTGATATTTTCTACCCCTGCATTAACACTTAATGTATAATTGCCCTTTAATTCTTCCGGAGCATATACTTTAACCTGACTGGCATCAATGGTGTACCTTACATCACTTAAGTTGCCCAGCGTAATCATACCCGTTAAATCCTGTCCTACACCAATCGGCTCTGAAAATTGTACCAGGGCATAATCTTCCTCCCCTTGGATGGCTTTCATATCCAGGATTTCGAATTTATTTATAGATGGAACGCGTACTTCTACTTCTCCTTTCTGATCGGCATCAATGGCATCACCATCCCATTCTATTTTTAAATTTTGATCGTTACCTGTTTTTTTGATACTATCGATGGTGAATTTTGAGCTGTTTTTCGCCGGATCATGTTGCCATTTGATTTTTATTTTCTGATCAAAATCAAGTGAAAGCGTTTTTTCAATTTTACCCGTTTCTTCCACATCCGCAGTGGCCACTTCACCTGTAAGTTTCATGTAATCCAGGGAAGTATTGTTTTGCGAAACCAGTCCGTTTTGCGAGAGCATAATGCCTGGGGTGATCACCTTAAATTCAAAATCGAAATCTTCGAGACCTTTTTCGGTAGCAGAAACTTCTGATAATTTGAAAGTAGCTTCATAATTTTTGCCTGGTTTCAGGTTTTCATCCGGCCTGAATTCTACCGTTTGCGGATCGATCCAATAGGTTTTTCCTGAAATGGAAGGGGAGAAGTCGAAAAGTTCGCGGGAATCGGCTTTGCCTAAGTCCTGCATGCCCGTAGCAGCATTGGCCAGGTGAACGCGGATAAAACTCTTTTTCGAAATCGTTCCGGAAGTATAGGCTTCTATATACTTAGCGTAAGCCTGATTTTCCTCGTGGTTTTTCTTCTTATGCTTAAAATAAATAAAAACAATTGCTGCTATAGAAACGGCGAGCAATCCGATAAAAATAAATTTCTTTTTTGAGGACGATTGGTAGGTAGATGGTTGTTCCATAGGGAAAATTCGTTAAGATAAATGGAAATATGATGTTGCGTTTGGAGCAATTGCTATGCCGTAATTTGCCTGTTTAAACTGCAAAACCCATATTCCTTCTGAAAATTAACTAAAATCGACGTTAAAAGAAATAATGTTGAAAATTAAAGCAAATGGTTTGCTCATTTGCATGGATTTGGATATGTTTACAACATCAACCCTATACAACCAGATATGATCAAGAAACTCTTAATTTTTTCGTGTTTATTAATTTCTACACATTTTTGTTTTGCGCAGAAAGCTGAAGTAGAAGATGCTGTTACCCGATTAACCAGACTAATGGTTGCGCCTGATAGTTTAGCATTGGATAAAATTGTACTGAATAATTTAAGTTACGGCCATTCGAGCGGGAAAATCCAAACCAAACAAGAATTTCTGCACTCTTTACTTTCAGGTGAATCTGATTTCGTGGACATCAATTTAACCGATCAATCGGTTATTATACAGAACAAAACAGCTTTGGTCAGGCATACACTAAATGCTAAAACAAACGATAAAAATGTTCCGGGAAATGTGAAATTGTATATCCTTTTAATCTGGAGCAAAGAAAAATCAGGCTGGAAATTACTTGGCAGACAGGCGGTTAAGGTGCCTTAGTTGAGTTTGGAGTCTTTAGTCCCTAGTCTTGAGTCAGTAGTCTTGAGTCCTAAATCGGTAGTCTAAGACTCTGGACTTAGAACTTAAGACTCACGACTACTTTATCATCACCCCAGGTTTGTTTACCAATGGGATTTTGATCAGGTTGGAATCAATAATGCTTTCGGGCAGGAAGATGAATTTTTTGTCGTAAATGGTGCTGCCGATGTAATAGCTAAGCCAGTATTCGTTCGTTAAACCAAACACCTCAGGATCAATGGCTTCCACCCCGGCAAAAGAATTAGCTTCCATATCGCCAATAAAATGGCGCAAAACAGAAGTTTTTACCTGTTTACCATCTTTTTCGCCATAACCTTTGGAGCTGATCAATACATTGGTAATTGACTCATTTTTTAAATTAACAAGGTAAACCGTCCAGCTGGTAACTTCGGGTGTTTCGCCCATCAATACCACGGCCATTGCAATATCTTCGACTATATTTTCTGGTAAATCTGATTTCAAGTGGTTAACTGTTTAATTAAATTATTGAATGATAGAAAATTGAATGATAGAATATAGAATATAGAATTATTGAATGAATAGAATTATTGAATAATCCTGCCATCCTCCATAATTATGTATATAAATTAAAGAATTTTGAGTGATAGCCTTATTATCTTACCATCCCAAAATCCTTTAATCCTGATCCTATTTTTTCTTCGCAACTGCTTTTTTAGCCGGAGCTGCTTTTTTCTTTGCAGGTGCTTTTTTCTTCGTTTCGAAAGCGCTAGGTACCTGCTCCACAATCATTTTCTTCACCACTTCAAGGTCAATATCTGCCAGTTCTTCAGGCGTATATTTCTGTTTAGTGGCTTCATTGTTTCTCAATTTCAGCATTAATTTGCCAAAACGGATAAACGGTCCCCAGCGGCCATTTTCGATTGAAATTTTTTCTGCATCCCAGGTTTTAATGTATCTGTTTGCTTCTTTCTCTACTTTTTTGCTGATCAAAGTATCGATATTTTCCTGCGTAAGGTTATCAAAATCGTAACCCTTTGCCGGGATATTGATAAAAAGATCGTTCCATTTAATAAACGGACCAAAACGGCCTTTACCTTTTGTAACGCCTAAACCTTCATAGTAAGCTATTGGGGCGTCATCATCCATTTTCTGGCGGATAATTTCAACGGCTCTATCATAAGTTACCGATAAAGGCTCATCGTTTTTAGGAAGGGAGATGAAACTCTCGCCCCATTTTACATACGGCCCGAAACGGCCTACACCGATCACCACTTCTTTACCTTCAAATTCAGGTAACTGGAATGGAAGTTTGAACAATTCCAGCGCATCATCTAAAGTAATGGTTGCTACCGATTGATTACGCATTAAACTGGCATAACGTGGCTTTTCTTCTTCATCAAGTTCACCAATCTGCACCAAAGGACCAAATTTGCCTACTTTGGTATAAACATTTTTACCCGTTGCAGGATCTAAGCCTAATAAACGTTCGCCGGTAGCACGTTCAGCAGTCTCTAAAGTGGTTTCTACTTCACTGTGGAACGGATTGTAAAACGAGTGCAGCATTTTAGTCCACTCCTGTAAACCTTGCGCAATTTCGTCAAATTCCTTTTCTACTTTAGCGGTAAAGTTAAAATCGACTATACCTTTAAAGTGTTCTACTAAGAAATCGTTAACTACCTCACCGATATCAGTAGGGAAGAGTTTCGATTTTTCTGCCCCTGTAATTTCCGATTTAATTTCCTTTTTTACCTGTCCGTCGGCTAAAACGATAGAAGTGAATTTACGCTGTTTACCATCCCTGTCTTCTTTAACCACATAACCACGGTTTTGCACCGTAGAAATGGTTGGTGCGTAAGTAGAAGGACGGCCTATGCCGAGTTCTTCCAGTTTTTTAACCAAACTGGCCTCTGTATATCTTGCGGGCGGACGAGAGTAACGTTCCGTGGCCTGCATTTCTTTTAAAAATAATTCCTGTCCTTTGGCTAAAGGAGGTAAAATGGCTCCACCTTCTTTTTCTTCGTTTTCTTCATCGTCTGTCGATTCCAGATAAACTTTTAAGAAGCCATCGAATTTTAATACTTCACCTTCGGCAACCAAATGCTCCTTGCGGGTTGAAGCGGTGATTTGAGCGGTTGTTTTTTCGAACAAAGCTTCACTCATTTGCGAGGCGATAGCACGTTTCCAGATCAGATCATACAAACGTTTTTCCGAAATATCGCCATCAACTGTGTGCCTGTCGAAATAAGTAGGACGGATGGCTTCGTGAGCCTCCTGCGCACCGGCCGATTTGGTTTTATAAACCCTTGTCTGGTGATATTTGTCGCCATAAGCCGATTTAATTTCGGCAGCAGCAGCATTTATAGCCGTTTCTGATAAGTTTACAGAGTCAGTTCTCATGTAGGTAATCTTACCCGCTTCGTATAGTCTTTGTGCCACCTGCATGGTTCTCGCTACCGAAAAACCTAATTTTCTCGAGGCTTCCTGTTGCAGGGTAGAGGTAGTAAAAGGTGCGGCAGGGTTACGTTTCGCCGGACGCGTTTCTAAACTCGTAATGTCAAATTTTGCATTAACACAGTCCTGAAGATATTTCTCTGCATCTGCTTCACTTTCAAACCGTTGCGGTAATTCTGCCTTTACCGTTTCTTTGCCTTTACCGGTTGAAAATTGTGCGGTAATTTTATAGGCAGCGGCTGCATTAAAGTTTAAAACTTCGCGTTCCCTGTCTACTATTAAACGTACGGCAACAGATTGTACGCGGCCTGCTGACAGTGATGGTTTTACTTTTTTCCATAAAACAGGAGAAAGTTCGAAACCTACTAATCTATCTAAAACACGGCGGGCCTGTTGGGCATTTACTAAGTTATAATCAATTCCACGCGGACTATCAATTGCTTTTAAAATGGCAGGTTTGGTAATTTCATGAAAAACGATCCGTTTGGTTTTCTCTACTTTCAGGCCTAAAGTTTCGAATAAGTGCCAGGAAATGGCTTCTCCCTCACGGTCTTCATCGGACGCCAGCCATACCATTTCGGCTTCCTTGGCTAGCTTTTTCAATTCGGCAACCACATTCTTCTTGTCGGCGGGTACCTCGTAGGTCTGGGCAAAATTATTTTTAATATCAATCGCCATATCGCCCTTCACTAAATCCCGGATATGACCATAGCTGGATTTCACCAGGAAATCTTTTCCCAGGTATCCTTCAATGGTTTTAGCTTTTGCGGGTGACTCGACGATTAATAAATTTTTGGCCATGAAATACGTTTTTGTGCAAATAAAGCTATAATTAAAGCATAAATCCAAACCTGTGTGGATTTTTATACGATTTTTTTATTAAATGTTAGTAAACTATGTTGATTTATAAGGTGATTTTAATCAGGTTTTAATCTCCTGCAGAATAGTTTAAATGGTCTTCCATCAGAATCAGATTTTGTATTCCTTAAATTTATTGTTTTTGAAAATGAAAGGTTCTGTTTAGTGGCGGCCGGCAGTCCTGCTATCGCTTCAAGTCCTCGCTGCGCTCCGGGCTTTCCGCTTTATCAGGTTTAGAAACAAAGGTTGGGTTAACTTCATCTTGCCTTTTACATCTTCCATCACATAATTTACAGCCACATTACATCAAGGCAACCGATTTGTACCTATATTCGTATATAAAAATAAAAACAACGATGATCAGCACTATTCTAATCCTATTAAACTTATTGGTGTCGCCACCAAAAAATGTTTACGATTTCAGCTTTAAAACCATTGATGGTAAAGAAATTAAACTTTCTAAATTTAAAGGCAAAAAAATCTTAATTGTTAATACAGCATCTAAATGCGGTTTTACGCCACAGTATGAAGATTTAGAAAAACTTCAGAAACAATATGGCAACAAAGTGGTATTGATCGGTTTTCCGGCTGGTAATTTTGGCGGACAAGAATTTTCTACCAATGCAGAGATTAAAGAGTTTTGTACAGGTAAATACAATGTGTCGTTTTTGCTTGCCGAAAAAAGCAGTGTAAAAGGAGACGACATCAGTCCATTGTTTAAATATTTAACCTCGCAAACCAATACTGAAGAGCAAGGTGATATTAAATGGAACTTTGAAAAATTCCTGATTAACGAAAAAGGACAATTGGTACACCGTTTCCGTTCTAAAACAAAACCTACGGACGAGGCGATTGTGAAGAACCTGTAGTAGGATGTAAAAGGGAAGAGGGAAGATGGGATATTTTTCTCACTTCTCTAAATAATTTAAAGGTAAAGTGGTTAGCCATTTTGCCTTTTTTTTGATCATTAAAAGGCAATAGATATTCTGATCTGTTTTACCATATGAGACATATAAGTTGATATGATTCTTATGTTCCTATATGGTCAAACGAAATACTAAACTGATAAAAAAGCAGTATTGAAAACTTGAATATTTTTAGGTAATTCAAATGATTACTCAAACTAAACTATCTATTTTTGATGTCCATCTCAGCTACCAGAACCAACCTGAGTTTTAGTTGGTGCAAAATATTAAACCTTACCTGCAGATATATTCCCATTCTATTTAGGCAGAAACCCTGCTTGCAACCATAATAACAATCATTTTATATATTATTCTTTGGTAGATTGGAAATTTTGGGCAAGAGAAAGGGGCTTAAATCCATAAGCCCCAATAAACCAAACAAACTATTTATGAAGTATATATATAACCCATGTACAAATAAAATGTTTTTGGAAAATTGAAATTATTTTAATTTTTTAGGTGAAACTGTAATTTTTTAAGCTAAATACGAATAAAGCACTCAAAATAAAGGGTTTTGTAACAAAAAAGCAGCTTGTTTTTGACTTTAGGATGTTAAAACAGGTTAAGTTGTTCAGGTTGGTAAAGGCTGGGGTCAAACGTGTAAGATATCGTTGCGTTTTGATTACCCCCTACATAATAAAGTTCCGTTTCTTCATATCTCGAAGCTACTTTAACAAAAGTATCGCCGGCAACGCTTTTAAATAAATTCTCTACCAGTTCCGGGTCGTTATTGTCTTTAGATAGATGGCTCAATAACAAATGGCTCATGTATTCAGGCTTATGGTTCATAAAAAGTTCCAAAGCCTGCTTATTACTTAAGTGGCCATGGCCTCCCATAATCCTGCGTTTTAAAAAATAAGGATAACGGCCATTTTGCAGCATTTCTGTATCGTAATTGGCTTCTAAAAATGCAGCGTGGCAATTTTTAAAATGCGTAATCAGGCGGTCGCATACTGCACCGATATCAGTAAATACCCCAACGCGGATATCATTGCATTCTACCGTGAAGCTGTAAGGGTCTGCTGCATCGTGGAATTTAGAAAATGCAGAAATCTTTAAATTCCCGATCCGGATATTTTGTAAATGGTTTAACGGAAAGGTATAGTTGGAATCGAGTAAAAGCCGGCTGCTTTTTAAAGTTGGCGTACTGATGTAAACCGGAAGTTTGTGCTTTTTAGCAAAAACAGCCAAGCCTTTAATGTGGTCGCTGTGCTCGTGAGAGATAAAAATTGCTTTCAGTTTGTTTACTGATAAGCCGAGGCGCTCCATGCGCTTTTCCACTTCTTTGCAGGTAAGGCCAACATCAACCAAAACGGCTTCGTTATCGTTCCCCACATAGTAACAGTTGCCGTTACTCCCCGAATTTATTGATGTAAAATATAGTGCCATATTCTTCTGCAAGATAAGGCTTATTTGGCACATGGAAAAGTAAAACTATATTCTTGTACCGTTGTGTTCTACCAGGCGCGACAGGAGCGGGAGGAAAGCCTGTATCAGGTTAATTTCTTCAGAAGAAAATATTTTTTCCAGGGTTTGTGCCAGCCATTCTTCTTTGATTTTTCTACTGGCGATGATGTGTTTTTCGCCCAGTTTGGTTAAACCGATAAATATTTTCCGCTTATCTTCTTCACTCGGAAAACGCTCCACACATTTTGCATCGTACAAGCGGTTGATGATCTGCGAGATGGCCTGTTTAGATACCCTTTCCATATCAGCCAGTTCTGTCGATAGCATTTTTCCATGCTGTTCCAGTAGCGACATGGTTAACAGTTCGGCATTGCTAAACTCCGAACTTACGTTCTGTCTGCGCAACTGGCGGGTTAAGCGGGTTACCGTGCTTCTTAATTTAGCTGCAATCTCTTGTGTTTGAGTAGGCATATTAATAGTAAATAAACTTTACAAATATAAGCTTTTATTTTTAATCGTAATCTATTATCATTTTACGAAATCCTTAATTTATGATTTTAAACTGATAAAAGTATTCTTTTTTGGTTTTATGGTCCGGTTAAATTTTTATACTTTTGTAAAGTTACTTTACTATTTTAAACATGAGTATTTTTCGTTCGCTAAGGCATTATAATTACAGGTTATTTTTTACAGGTCAGGCTATTTCATTAATTGGTACGTGGATGCAGCGTGTGGCCATCAGCTGGCTGGTTTACCGTTTAACAGGTTCGGCTTTTTTATTGGGGCTGATTACTTTTTTAAGTTTAATCCCTTCACTGGTGCTTGCGCCTTATGCCGGGAGTTATGTAGACAGGCATAATAAGTATAAAATTTTGGTGATTACCCAAATCATCCTGATGCTTCAGGCGGGTGCCCTGGCTTTAATGATCTGGTTTAAAGTGTACGATATGTTCTGGATTGCAGCGCTTTCGCTGGTACAGGGACTGGTAAACGCTTTTGATGTAACGGCGCGACAATCGTTAATGGTAAATTTGATTGATGATAAAGAAGATTTACCAAATGCCATTGCACTTAACTCTTCTATGTTTAATGCGGCAAGGTTGATTGGGCCTGCGCTGGCAGGTGTAATTTTGAGTACTTTGGGTGAGGATATTTGTTTTCTGATCAATTTTGTCAGTTTTATCGCTGTGCTGGGTTGTATGGTAATGATGAAATTAAAACTTACTGAACATCAAAAACCGACAGAAAATATCTGGATCGACCTGAAAAAAGGTTACGATTACCTTAAGTCATCTCCCGATCTGGCCTCAATGGTATTGATGATGGCTGCTTCAAGTTTATTGGTCATTCCATTTACCACTTTACTGCCTGTATTTGCGAAAGATATTTTTAACGGGAATGCCACAACGTTTGGCTGGTTCGAAAGTGCAGCGGGATTTGGAGCATTTTTCGGGGCTATTTATATGGCCACTTTAAAAGCAGGTCAGAACTTACAGAAAATCGTAATGCTGTCGGGGATTTTATTGGCCATATCAGTAGTGGCACTGGCGATATCTCCTTCATTGATACTGGCCTTAATCTGCACCGGATTAGCAGCTTTAGGCCTAATGGCGCAAACTTCCTCCATCAATACTTATCTGCAAACACATGCGGATGATGTGATGAGGGGCAGGACTTTGAGTTATTATATCATGGCTTATCAGGGGGTATTACCGATTGGAAGTTTGTTAATGGGTTATCTGGCGCATCTTTTCGGTACGCAGGTAGTTGTGGCTTTTGAAGGTATTGCAGGATTGTTGATTGTTGCAGCCTTTGTTTATAACGAGAAGCACAGGAATCAATTTAAGGGAAGTGCAATGTCGTTGAATTAGTATTTATTGAAACTTCTCTAATCGTGGCATCATCGATTGAAACGCAGTTCTACATATTTAGGAGGGATCTGTCAAGGCAGATTTAGCTTCGCTGAGTACTTTGTGGTTCTCGGCTTTCGTTGCACTCCGCTCGAAATGACGGTAGCTTTAGGGAAGTTAAATCATCATATTTTCTTAACTACCTTAACTTCTTAATGCTGGCATGGTTATGATAAATTTTTTTTTACCATTAAGGAGTTAAAGAACATTAAGGTTTGGTGCAAAAGGGTTTTCCAAAGATTTTAGCAGTGCAGATTAAAGGCTATAGGCTAGCCGCATCTATCTATGCACAATCAGCTTACATCTGGAGGAATCTTTCAAGACAGATTTAACTTCGCTGAGCACTTTGTGTTCTCGGCTTTCGTTGCACTCCGCTCGAAATTACGTTAGCTTTAAGAAAGTTAGACTATAATAATTTTCTTATCTACCTTAACTTCTTAATGATGAATGGTTATAAATAGGTTTTGGTTACCATTAAGGAGTTAAGAAACATTAAGGTTTGGTGCAAAAGGGTTTCCGAAGATTTTAATTGAGTATGTTGAAACGACACTTTCTAACCGCTACCCGCATCTACCCATGCACAATTAACTTACAATCTACCATTACTTTCTGGTAGTTCTGGATATCGATTTCTTTGTTGATCAGCTGAAGTAAAAGTTTAATCGCGTTTTCGCCTACCGATTCAGGGTTTTCTTCAATAGAGGCAATAGGCGGCGAATCGAGGTAACTGATAAACGAAGTGTTGCCAAAACCAATACATTCTATTTCGTTAAATTTAGGATGATTAATTGATCTCAGGTATTTTATTGCATCAAATAAAATAGGCTCTTTAAAGGCCACGAGGGCGGTAGGCATATTTTCAGGATTGGCAAAAAGATTCTTGATTGCTGAAATAGTATTTTCCTTGTCAAAATCAGTATAAGCTACCAATTCGGCCGAAAAAGGCACCTGGTTATCTTTTAAAGCATTTATATAACCATTAAAACGATCATGCGTAAAATTGATCATTTTAGGTCCGCCGAGGTAGGCAATCTTTTTATGGCCTCTGTCGATTAAAAATTTAGTGGCCTGGTAGCATCCCTGAAAGGTATTGCCCAATACTTTATGGCAACTTAAATTAAAACTCGGGTTCCGCGTGTAATAAACTACCGGGATACCCATGTTTTCGAACTGATCAAGGTGCGCAAAATCCTGCGTGTTTTTCGAAATGGCCACAATTAAACCATCAACACGGCTTCTCAACAGCATATTAGCAGATTGAATCTCTTTTTCCAGATCATCGTGAGATTGACTGATGATAACATTGTATCCATTTTGGGTAGCAAATTGCTCTACACCATAAATGCTGCGCGTAAAAAAGTGATCTAAAAGATTGGGTAAAATAATACCAATAATACGCGATTTTTTTTCCTTTAAGTTAATTGCCGATTTATTTGGCGTAAAATGCAGATCGCTAGCCATTTCCTGTACACGTTTCTTAGTGTACTCGTTTATAGTGGGATAGTTATTAAGGGCTTTTGATACTGTTGATACTGACATCTTTAACTTTTCAGCCAAGAACTTTAGTGTAACAGGGGTATTGTTCGTCATCTTTTCCAATCTCAATGCATAGATAAGAAAAAAAATCTAATTATTTCAAACGTTTGAAATGTAGTTTCAATGGATTTTATCGCCTTTTAAGCTATTTAAAAACACTTTTATCCCTTCAGCTTTTCTAAATTCGTTACCGCTAACACAAACTAACCAAATAAACATGATGAAATCATCCTACACTCACTTCAGTTTTAAAAGGGCTTTTACTGGAGTATCAGGTTTAGCTGGAGGCAACAACTTCGCTTTACCTCCAAAATATTACGCTTTAAAGACAAAATCGTACAATCCTCAGGATGCATAGGATCAGTTAACCGCCGTCTTCTTCTACCATGCCAATCTGATTTCTGAAAGGCAATATGATATAAACATTTTGAACAAGCTTAATGGATTTACCCAACGTAAATCTACATGGCTGAATATTAACCAGACATTAAATTTTAACCTAATAGATTTAATATTTTATAACAATTATGGATAGACTTTACAATTTGAAGAAGACGTTTACCTGCGTTGGATTTGAGAAAATTCAATGGGCTAAAGTGCTTTATACCTTAACTTTTCTTTTCCTGATCAGTTCTTCCCTCAATGTATTTGCACAGGGTACAATAACCGGTACGGTAAAAGACAGCAAGGGAATTACCTTACCGGGCGTAAGTGTAAGGGTTAAAGGCACCTCAATTGGCGCAGTAACCGATAATGACGGTAAGTTTTCAATTAAAGCGGCAGAAAATGCAACCTTAACTTTTACCTACATTGGTTATATCAATAAAGAGGTTGCAGTAAATAGTAAAAGTGCTTTAACCATTGTGCTCGAAGATAACTCTCAGGGCCTGGATGAAGTAGTGGTGGTTGGTTATGGTGCACAGAAAAAATCTACCTTAACGGGAGCCATTGCTCAGATCAACTCCGAAGAGATCATGAAATCGCCAACGCCAAACCCAACCAACAGTTTAATTGGTCGTTTACCTGGCTTACTGGCCGTACAAACCAGTGGTCAGCCGGGGGCAGATGGCGCCCAGTTAAAAGTGAGGGGTGTTGCCACTTACGGAGCCAATAACGCTGCAATTGTGGTGGTTGATGGGGTAGAACGTCCGAGTTTCTCAGATGTAGATGCCAGCGAAATTGAAACCATTACTGTGTTAAAAGATGCAGCTTCTACAGCTATCTATGGTATCCGTGGTGCGAACGGTATCATTGTAATTACCACCAAGCAAGGAAAAATCGGTGCGCCAAAAGTTACCTACACCGGTAATTATGCGTTGCAAACCTATACCGGTTTGGCGGTTGGTCTGCCGGCTTTAGAAAGTGCCACTTTGTTAAATCAATCTTACCTGAACGATGGTAAACCTGCATTTTTTACGGATGCGGAGATCCAGAAATTCAGGGATAAATCAGACCCGATCGGTTATCCTGATGTGCAGTGGTTTGATTATTTAACCAAAAAATATTATTCGCAAACACAGCATAATATTAATATCAATGGCGGAACAAAAATTGCCAAATATTTTGTTTCGGCAGGTTATGCTTTTCAGGACGGGATTTTCAAAAAGTTCGATTCGCCTTACGGAATTAATACAGTGCCAAATTATAACCGCTATAATTTCCGTTCGAACGTAGATTTAACGCTGAATAAAGATTTTACCGTTGGAATTAAGTTAGGCGGGCGTTTTGCCGACCGTTATCAGCCAGCGGGTTTAAGATCCTCTTCAGCATTCTCTTACGATACGATTGAAGGAATGATTTCGCGTATTCTGCAGGTTCCGGCTTATGCTTATCCTGTTACTTTACCTGATGGCAGAATTACAGCTAACCCGAATGTGGGTACCAATATCTGGAATCCTTATGCGGTTTTAACACGTTTTGGAACACGTAATGATGATAACAATACCATCGAAAGCACATTTAATCTGAATTATAAATTAGGATTTATTACCAAAGGATTAGGTTTTAAAACAGTATTCGGTTACGATTCTTATTATAACAATACCGAAAGAAGAAATGCCAACTGGGCGGCGTATGTATATAATCCGGCTACCGGTGAAGCTACTTTATCAACCGATACTCGTAACCGTGATGAGCCTTTAGGAGCCGTACAGGATGGCGGGGTTACTGAAGGCAGCACCAATATGAATTTACAGGCGGGGTTTGATTATAACCGCGATTTTGGAAAACATAATGTAAGCGCCTTATTACTGGGTACAAGACAGTTGATTAAATCAACAGGTACCACTGCATTTACCGCTCCTCCAAAAGCATCACAAGGTATTGCCAGCCGTGTGGCCTATAACTATAATGAACGTTATTTCGCAGAGTTCAATGCTTCTTACAATGGATCAGAAAATTTTGCACAGGGTTTGCGTTATGGTTTCTTCCCGGCAATATCGGCAGGGTGGACGTTAACCAATGAGCCTTTCTGGAAAAAGAATGATATTCTATCATATTTAAAAATCAGGGGTAGTTATGGTTTGGTTGGTAACGACAGAATTTCGGATAGCCGTTTTCTGTTTTTAACCAGTTATTCTACTTATACCACCACCACAGCTGGCGGTCAGGTAGCGCCATTCGGAAATCCAAATTCCATTACCAATTATCCAACCATTTTAATCAGGGATCCACAGTTTTTTGGTGCTACCGGAAACGATCTTGGCAACCCGATAGTAACCTGGGAAACCGGTACTAAACGCAACATTGGTTTTGAAGCCCGTTTATTTAAAGATAATTTAAGGGTTACGGTTGATTTATTTGATGAAACCAGAAGAGATATCTTAACGCCATCTCTAAGTGGTTCAGCTCTTTATGGGCATACTTATCCGAATTTCAACAAAGGTATTGTTTACAACAAAGGTTACGAGGTTGAACTCGATTACCAGAAACAGGTTGGAAGTGTAACCCTTGGTTTAAACGCCCAGTTGAGTTATTCGAAAAACAGGATTGTGGAAAATGATGAACCAGATGGTTTACCTCCGTCGTTGGTAAGAAAAGGAACCAGCGTAGGTCAGTTTTTTGGATATGTAACAGATGGTTTCTTCCAGTCGGCGGCTGATATTGCTGCTTCTCCAAAATTGCAGGGTTATTCTCCAATTCCGGGAGATTTAAAATTTAAAGATTTAGATGGCGATGGCATTATCACCAGTTTAGATCAAAAAGCAATTGGGCATACCAATACTCCAGAGTATGTATATAGCTTTAGTCCGCGTGTTTTGTATAAAGGATTTTCGCTTTCCGTATTATTTCAGGGTGTTGGAAACGTAAGCTCGAATGTAATTCTGAACGAACAGAACAATGGCCAGCAGATGTATCCTTTTATGCTCGATTCGTGGACCCCTGCAACTGCAGCAACCGCAACCTGGCCGGTTATACACGCAAGAGGAACAGCATCTTTAAACTATGCTTTAAACGATTTTACCTTACAGAATTCTTCTTATTTAAAAATCAGAAACGTAGAATTTGCGTGGAACTTACCTAAAGAGTGGGCCACCGCATTAAAGTTAAGCAACGTAAGGGTTTTTGTACAAGGGCAGAATCTTTACACCTGGACGAAGTATAAATTTTATACCGATCCTGAAAACGTAAACACCATTAATACTGCATTTCCATTGCAATCGATTTATCCAACATCAAAGGTGTACAATTTTGGTTTAAACGTTCAATTCTAAGAAAAATGAAACCATCATGAGCATGCCGCTCTCAAACAGTAATTAATATACTCATGATCGCTTCATCGCCGCTAAAAAAATATAAGCAAATGAAAAATTATAAAATATTTACAGTAATTCTTTTATTAACGCTCTTCTCTGTTTCTTGTAAAAAAGATTATTTAGAACGTACCCCGGGGGTTGCCATTAGTGAGGATGATATTTTTGCAGATCCGGCACTGGCCGCAAGATTTGCCGACAACGCTTACAACTATGTCATTACCAAATATGTACGCTTTAACGATCACCGTGGTTGTACCGCTCAGGCTTCAGATGAGGCCGTTTCAGGAAACTCAGAAGGTTCGGTAACTTCTTTAAACAGAGGTTTATATCATGATCATTCTAACGGACCATCGTTAAACGATATTTATGGCGTATGGAAACTGATGTATGCAGGCATTGCGGTAGAAAATAAAATGCTGGCCAGGATAGGAGAGGTACCTCCATCTCCAAATGCTTCTGTTCCGATTTTTGATGCCAAACGTGTAGAAGGCGAAATGCGTTTTCTGCGTGCATTATCTTATTTCGAGCTGACCAAAAGATTTGGTGGCGTACCCATTATCGATAAAGTTTATGCGGTAACCGACGATCTGAACAGTATCCCAAGGAGTTCTTTTGCCCAGGTAACCGATTTTATCTTAAAAGATATCGAAGTTGCCCTTACTAAACTTGGAACTGATGCTGATTATGGTGCATCTAATTATGGCCGCCCGACGCTGGGTGCTGCACTGGCTTTAAAAGCACGCGTATTACTATATGCTGCCAGCCCGTTAAACAATCCAAACAATGATAAAACCAAATGGCAGGCTGCTGCTACTGCTGCTGCTGAGGTAATGAAAGGTGTTGATGGTTTGGCTAAACAAGCTTATTCGCTGCAGGATAATTATGGAGAACTGTTAAATCTGCCAAACTCACCAGAATACATCATGATGAGGATTAAAGGGCCAACTCCTTTGGCTGGCGAAATGATGCAGGACTTTTCAATGTCGCCGGGTTCTGGTGGTGCACAGGGACAGATGAATCCTACTCAAAACCACGTAGACATGTACGAAATGGCCAATGGTAAAGCCATAACCGATCCTACTTCCGGTTACGATCCGAAAAACCCTTATTTAAACCGCGAACCACGTTTTTATAACAACATTATTTACAACGATTTAGCCTGGCAGGGAAGAAAAATCGAAATGTGGACTTCAACAGATGCCGGCGGTAAAGTTTCATATGGTAAAGATTACAGTACAACCATTACCTATACCGCAACACGTTACTATTGCAAAAAATACTGGCCGGAAGTTTACCGTACGGTTGGCGGAAGTACAACATTATTAAATTACCTGTATTTCCGTTATGGCGAAGTATTGCTGAACTATGCCGAAGCCCAGAATGAAGCAACCGGACCAGATGCAAGTGTTTATGCACAGCTTGTGGCACTGCGTAAACGTGCAAAGATTACTCCGGGTACCGGTACGTATGGTTATGGATTGAAAGACAACATGACCCAGGATGAAATGCGCATAGCAATCAGGCATGAACGTGCTATTGAGCTGGCTTTCGAAGATCACCGCTGGTATGATATTATGCGTTGGAAAATCGGTGCACAAACAATCGCTGTTCCGATGAAAGGCATGGACGTAGTAAAAAATACCAATGGTAGCTTTACCTATACGCCGATAGTGCTTGGTCCAACCTTCCAAAAAAGCTGGACAGAGGCGCAAAATCTTTACCCGATCCCCAGAGCAGAGATTTACAAAAGTAAAGGTGCCTTAATTCAAAATCCGGGCTGGGAATAGTTGATTAATCATAACGCTAAAAGATTTTCAAAATGAAATTTATAAAATCAAAATATATTATATGTCTCTTATTCATGATGGCAGGAATGCTGAGTGTTTACGGACAAAAACCTGATGAAAGTTTAACCATAACCGGAAAAGTTGTAGATCAGGATAAAAAACCGTTGCCTGGTGTAGCCATTTCCATTCAGGAAGATAAAACCAATAAAGCGGTATCTACAGGCACAGATGGTACCTTTTCTATTGATGCATCCAGCAGTGATGTACTGGTATTTAATTTTGTTGGCTACGGAACCATATTAAAGCCTGCAGCTGAGGTGAGTAAAGGTGATGTGGTATTAACCAAATCTTTGGTTGATGCCGGAGATGATGACCTGGTATATATCCCGTTTGGGGTAAGAAAAAGGAGAGAGGTTACTGCAACCATCAGTACCATCAAAGCAGAAAATCTGCCTCAGATCCCCTCATCTTCCTTAACCAATGTTTTTACTGGTCGTTTAGCAGGTTTAGCCGTATATCCAAGTGGCTCACAGCAACCAGGATACGATGCATCGAGTTTTTTAGTTCGGGGTCGCTCATCTTACAACAGCAATCAGGAACCTTTGGTTATCGTTGATGGTATTGAAAGGGATTTTACCTCGATGGATTTAAATGAAATTGAAAGCGTAAGTGTTTTAAAAGATGCCGCAACACTGGCCTGGTATGGCATGTATGGCGGTAACGGCGTAATTTATGTGAAAACACGCCGCGGCAGTGCAACTTCTACCAAAGTAAGTTTCGATGCACAGGCTGGTTTACAGGCGCCGTTGCAGATTACAGCACCTTTAGATGCTTACTCTTATGCTACACTTTATAACGAAGCCGCTATTAATAGTGGTGGTACAGCAGTTTACGGTCCGGCAGCTTTACAGGCCTACCAAGATGGTTCTGATCCGATAAAATACCCTAACAACAATTTCGTACGCGATTTTACCAAAAAAGTGGCCCCTACACAGCGTTATGTGGCATCGGTAACAGGTGGTAATGCTTTTATCAAGTATTACACCGTGTTAAGTGCTTATCAGCAAGGTGGTTTTTATAAAGGTGGCAATAGCGAAACTTATGACGCCAATACCGATTTTAGCCGTTATAACCTCCGCACCAATTTAGATCTCCATGTAAATAAAAATTTGGATGTTGCTTTAGATATTGGCGGTAGGATTACCACTCTGACTTTCCCGAATGCAGGTACAGGAACTTTTTTAACTGCGGTATATTCTACCCCGGCAAATGCTTTCCCAATCTTAAATCCTAACGGATCATACGGCGGAACATCTGTTTATCAGCAAAGTAACCCGTTAGCCATGTTGCAATCGAGAGGTGCTAGTACCGATTTAATGCGGAACATGATTGCAACCATCAGTGCCCGCCAAAAAATGGACGGCATTTTAAAAGGTCTATCTGGCGAGGTTTTTTATGCTTATGATATTGCAGGCTTGTACCGCTCGGGTTTTGCAGAAACTTATGCAACTGCAGTACTTAATGCCGATGGTACTTATTCGCCATTTGGTACAGCAAGTAAGGTAAATTACCAGGGCAATGCCTTTTCTGGTAATGTGAAAAAAAGTGAGTTCTGGGCAGGTTTAGATTATAACCGTACTTTCGGTAAACACGATATTAAATTCTCAACCAGGGTTTCGAGGGCAAATCTGTCTTCTTTCGGAAGTTTGGATGTACGCAGGGAAGGCTGGTCTAACCGCCTGTCATACAATTTTATCCAGCGTTATTTTGTTGATGTAACTGCAAATTATTCGGGATCGGAAAATTTTGCACCTGGTAAAAGATATGGGTTTTTTCCTGCCGCATCAGCCGGATGGATTATTTCTGATGAGAATTTCATGAAAGGATCCGCCAGCTTCCTAGATCTGTTAAAAATCAGGGGCTCTTATGGTTTAGTAGGTAACGATGCCATTGGCTCAGCCAGAAGATTTGCCTTTAACGATTTCTACAGCAGAAGTACAACCGGATATAATTTTGGTACTGCTTTTACAGGAGTAAGCGGTACCGGGCAACTGGCCTTGGCTAATCCCGATTTAACCTGGGAAAAAGCCTATAAAACCAGTCTGGGTTTCGATGCCAGGTTGTTTAAACAATCATTATCCATCAGTGCCGATTATTTTTATGAGGACAGAAAAGATTTAACTACCGCTTCTTTATTGCCAAGTTTACTCGGACAGAGTTTAATTTACGTGAACGAAGGAGAAGCTGAATACAGAGGCTTTGAAACCGGCATAAACTACAATAAAAAAATAGGCGCAGTAAACCTGAACGTTTTTGGAAACTTTACCTATAACGTAAGTAAAATCCTTGCCATAAACGAAGGAGCTGGTTTGCCATCTTATCAAAAACAGTTAGGTCACCCCATTTCGAGCGTAATTTCGCCTGCTGCAACGGCAACTACCGGGGCAGGGTATATCTCAACCATGTTAATCTCTAATGGGATCTTCCAATCGCAGGCAGAGATCGATGCTTCACCAAAACAGATGTTATCAGGTTCTGTAAAACCAGGTGATATCAAATATGTGGATCAGAATGGCGATGGTTTGATTAACGATCTTGATAGGGTAAGAACCGATTTCAACTTTGTGCCAAAAGCATTCTTTGGCTTTGGTGCTTCGGTATCCGTTAAAAATTTCGACCTGAATTTCTTGTTCCAGGGCACCAGCGGCCGTTCCATTACCATCCAGAATCTGGTTAACTCAGGTAATGCCAATAATGGTTACCTGAGCCAGTTTAGTGTAGATAGATGGACTCCAAGTAACCCAGGTGCACCTTATCCGAGGTTATTATTAACTGATAGGGGAAACAACACGGCGAATTCGGATTTCTGGATCCGCTCCGGCGATTACATCAGGTTAAAAAATGTTGAACTGGGTTATTCATTATCCCCGGCATTTATCAAAAGGTTAAAAATCTCCCAACTCCGTTTTTATGTGGGTGGCTTAAACCTGTTAACCTTTGATAAACTTGGCGACCTGCCCATCGATCCGGAATTGCCTGAATCAGGATACAACGCTTCATATCCTTATATGAAAATTTATTCCCTGGGCTTGAACCTGAAATTTTAAAAGATAAGGCAATGAAACATCATGGTTTTACAACTTTCTAATAGATATGCTTAAAATCACGATCGCTTCATCACCGTTGAAATAAATAAAAAAAGATGAAAAAAAATATATTTTATCCAATCCTGGCCTTTGTACTTTTACAGGTAGCAGGGTGTAAAAAAGATGACTTCCTTCAGGATGGATCTTTTAGCGGGACTAACGATATTACCGAGGCACAATTATGGGCCAATCCTGATTATGCAAGAAATTTCCTGAATAATGTATATTCTGTTGTTTCAGACCGGTATAATTTAGGCGATGGCGCATTGCTGGCCTCCGGAACGGACGAAGCAGTGAATTCCAACCTCAATGCGTCAATTTCTACCATAAATAATGGCACGTGGAGCCCGGTTAGAACCTTTGATGATGTTTACGTAGATATGTATGTAGGCATTAGAAAAGCCAATATGTTTCTCGAAAAAATCGATGCGGCTGCAATTGTTCCGATTGATGAAGTTTTGCCGGCAAACGTGGCCGAAAATCAAACTTTAGCCTCGCAAATTGAGCGTTTAAAAGGTCAGGCTTATTTTTTAAGGGCCTTTTTCGAATTCGAACTGCTTAAACGTTACGGTAGCTTCGCCATTGTAACCAAAACTTTAACCATTAACGACAAACTGGATGTACCAAGAAATACTTTCGATCAATGTGTGGCACAGATTTCTGCAGATTGTGAGAGCGCTATAACTTTATTACCGCTTTCACCGACTGAGTGGAATACCACCAACAGGGGCAGGGCCACAAAAACCTCAGCCATGGCACTTAAATCGAGGATGTTATTGTATGCAGCCAGTCCGCAATATAACCCGACAAATGATGTTACCAAATGGCAGGCTGCGCTTGATGCAGCTAAAAGATTGATGGATACCGGTAAGCATGGTATCTACTCTTCCTATCCAAATATTTGGTTGTGGAATGTATCAGGAGCAGCCTATAACACCGAAGTGATTTTTGCTACACAAACCCTCAATACCAATTCAATCGAAAGCACCAATGCACCTGTGAGTTACGATGGTGCAACCGGCCGTACCAACCCGACTCAGGAAATGGTTGATGCCTTCGAAATGAAAACAACAGGAAGGCCAATTACCGATGCTGCATCAGGTTATTCTGCAACAGCGCCATACACCAACCGCGATCCACGTTTAAACTTTGCGGTAATGTACAACGGTTCTACTTTTAAAAGTAAACCTGTAGAAACTTTTGTGGGCGGGAAAGATGGTTTAGGCCTAAACGTTAATGCCACTAAAACAGGTTATTACATGCGTAAATATTTAAGTGAAAGTGCCGTTTGGGCAGGTACAGCGACAAATATCCGTCGCCCTTGGATTTTGTTCAGGTACGCAGAAATTCTTCTAAATTATGCTGAAGCTATAAATGAAGTGCAGGGCGTAGCCGGACAAACCGAAGTTTTAAGGGTTTTAAACCTGATCCGTAACCGACCAGGTGTAGTGATGCCTGCATTGCAAACTACCAATGCTGCGGGTAACGGTTATGTGGCGCCAACAAAAGATGAATTGCGTAAAAGAATCCATAACGAGCGCAGGGTAGAGCTTTGTTTCGAAGAACACCGCTTTTACGATGTCCGCCGGTGGAAAGAAGGAGAAGCTACCTTTAACAAACCAGTTACCGGAATGCGCATCGTGCAGTTAACGCCAACTACTTTTAGTTACACACCGTTTACGGTAGAGAACCGGGTATTTGCGGCAAGAAACTACCTGTATCCGATTTCACAATCAGAACTAAACAAAGCTCCGAGCCTGGGACAAAATCCGGGATACCAGTAAAAAACTAGATTTTGCTCAAATTTAGGCGGGCGGTGGAAACACCGTCCGTTAATTAATTGTTAGTTTTGGGAACGATCAATTAATTAATATTAAAACTTAAGTTATGCTGAAAACAACCTATAGCGTATTTTTAATCTGCTTTTCGCTCCTTTCTTCAATCAGTTACGGTCAGGTTACTGCTATACAGAATATCCAGGGACGTAAGATCCAGAGCCTTAACGGCAAATGGAACTATATTATAGATCCTTACGAAAATGGTTATTACGATTACCGCCATGATCCTTTCGATCAGTCGAAAACCGGAACAGGTGGCTATTTTGACGATAAAGTTCAGAAAGATAAATCTGAACTGATTGAGTACGATTTCGATCATTCACCACAAATGAATGTACCCGGCGACTGGAATTCGCAATCAGAAAAGCTGGAACTTTACGAGGGCAATATCTGGCTGCGCAGAAAGTTTGATGCCAAACCCGAAAAAGGAAAAAGGTATTTCGTGTACTTCGGTGCCGTAAATTACGAGGCGCATGTTTATTTAAACGGCAAAAAACTGGGTGTACACAAAGGTGGTTTTACGCCTTTCCAGTTTGATGTTACCAATAATTTAAAAGCGGGCGAAAACTCAATCGTACTTAAGGTTGATAATATCCGCAAGCAGGACGAAATCCCAACTGTTAATACCGATTGGTGGAATTATGGCGGCATTACCCGCGATGTTTTCTTAGCAGAATTTCCGGAGCATTTTATCAACGATTATAAACTTCAACTGGTTAAAGGAAACAAAAACCTGTTAAATTTCTCAGTAAAACTGGCTGATGCAACTGCAGGGCAGGAAATTACCTTATCTATCCCGGAATTAAAATTAGAGAAAAAATACAAAACGGACGCTGAAGGTAAAGTTGCTGACGAATTTACCTGGAACAACCTCAGTTTATGGTCGCCTGAAAGTCCGAAACTATATGGCGTAAACATTAAAACTGATAAAGAAAATATTAGCGATAAAATTGGTTTCAGAACCATTCAGGTGGCTGGCGACAGCATTTTATTAAACGGTAAATCTGTTTTCCTTCGAGGAATTTCCATTCACGATGAGAATCCATTATTAGCCGGTCGTTTACGTTCAGAAGGCGATATGCGCATGATGCTGCAATGGGCAAAGGATATGAACTGTAATTATGTTCGTTTGGCACATTATCCGCACAATGAAGAAATGATCCGTTTGGCCGACGAAATGGGCTTACTGGTTTGGGCCGAAGTTCCGGTTTACTGGACCATCAGCTGGACAAATCCTGCAACCTATGCCAATGCGAAGCAACAACTTACTGATTTAATTGTACGCGATAAAAACAGGGCTAGTGTAATTGTTTGGTCTATCGGTAACGAAACGCCATTAAGCGATGCCCGTTTAAGCTTCATGAGCAACCTGGCAGAAACTGCACGCTCTTTAGACGATACCCGTTTGGTAGCTGCTGCTTTAGAAGTTCACCGCGATGGGAACAACATCATTTTGAACGATCCGCTGGGCGAAAAAATCGACCTGGTGAGTTTTAACGAATATGCTGGCTGGTATTGGGGTGGTAATCCTTCAGAAATCACCAAATATAATTTTGATATCAAGTATAAAAAACCAGTGGTGATTACCGAATTTGGTGGCGATGCCCTTGGTGGTTTCCATGCCGATGAAAATACCCGCTGGAGCGAAGAATATCAGGAAGCCCTATATAAAAACCAGATTACTTTATTAAGTAAAATTGGTGCTTTACGCGGAATGACGCCCTGGATCTTAACAGATTTCAGGTCGCCGAGAAGACAACACCCTATCTATCAGAATTTCTGGAACCGTAAAGGATTAATCAGCGAAACAGGCAAGAAAAAGAAAGCTTTCTTCGTACTGAAAGATTTTTACGACCAGATGCAGGTCAAATACAAATAAATGATGAACAGATTAAAGAAAATTAGTTTTGCTTCGAAAATCATGATTTCGATGTCGCTGTTAACCATCTCCTGTGCAAAATATAAAAGCACGAGTATCGATCCCGGGATGGTAAAATCAGCAAAGTTAACAGAAGAAATTACATTAAAAAGTATGCCTTTTCCCATGGGAGCAGCTGTTAACGTCAGTCTTTTAAAAAGCAATACTAACTACCGCAATCTGGTTATTAAAGAATTTAGTAGTGTTACGGCAGAAAATGCCATGAAATTTGCATCCGTACATCCTTCAAAAGATACTTATACCTGGAGCGATGCCGATTACGTGGTTGATTTTGCCGTAGCCAATGGAAAAAGAATCCACGGACATACCTTAAACTGGTATAAATCATTGCCTGATTGGGTAAATAATTTTCAGGGAAGCACTGCCGATTGGGAAAATCTTTTGAAAACGCATATTCAAACGGTTGTCGGGCATTTCAAAGGCAAAGTAACTTCATGGGATGTGGTAAACGAAGCTGTTAACGAGGATGGTACCTTACGTAACAGCATCTGGCTTCAGAAATTAGGTCCTGATTATATCGGAAGGGCATTTCAGTATGCGCACGAAGCAGATCCGAATGCCTTACTTTTTTACAATGATTATGGACACGAATTTGGCCCCACCAAGCGTACGGCTATTTTAAATCTGGTTACCGGTCTTAAAAATAAAGGTATCCCGATTGATGGCATCGGCATCCAGATGCATACCCGCGTAACCCAAACCGATGCCAATTTAACTGCTGCCATAACTACGGCTGCTGCTACAGGTTTAAAAATCCATATTTCGGAAATTGATATTGCCCTCAACCCGGATAATATACCATCGATGACTTACACCACAGCGTTGGGCGAGCAACAAGCCGCAAAATATAAAACCATTGTTAAAGCTTATAATGCCATTCCAAAAAATCAGCAGTATGGCATTACCCAATGGAATGTAACCGATGCCGATAGCTGGATACCATCAAACTATAACCGCCCTGATTGGCCATTGCCTTTCGATGCGCAATATCAGCGAAAAGCAGCTTACCAGGCCATTTTAGACGCAGTTAAATAGCAGAAATACCCAATATGAAAAGATATTTACCATTAGCCTTAATTTTAGGAATATCCCTTTCCGCTTCGGCACAGGATAAAAAGATCGAAAAGAAAATCGATTCGGTTTTAAAACTGATGACCCTGGACGAAAAAATCGGTCAGCTAAACCAATATACCGGAGATCGCGATGCAACCGGACCGATAACCAATAATCCGAATAAGTTAAAAGATATCCGCGATGGTAAACTGGGTTCGATGCTTAACGTACGGGGAGCCAAAGAAACCCGCGAAGTACAGGAAGTAGCCATGCAATCGCGGATGAAAATTCCTTTGATTTTCGGTTTGGATGTCATCCATGGTTACCGCGTTACCTTTCCCATTCCTTTGGCCGAAGCAGCCAGCTGGGATCTGGCCGAGATAGAAAATGGTGCAAGGGTTGCTGCACGCGAAACTGCAGCATCAGGTGTGCACTGGACATTCGCACCCATGGTTGATATTGCCCGCGATCCGCGTTGGGGAAGGGTAATGGAAGGTGCTGGAGAAGATACTTACTTAGGTTCTAAAATTGCTTTTGCCCGTGTTAAAGGTTTTCAGGGTAAAGGTTTAGGCAATCTGGATGCTGTGATGGCCTGCGCGAAACACTTCGCCGCTTATGGAGCCGCCATTGCAGGCAGGGATTATAATGCGGTTGATATGAGCGAGCATACGTTGTGGGAAACCTATCTACCGCCATTTAAAGCCGCTGTTGATGCTGGTGCTGCCACTTTTATGAACTCGTTTAACACTTTAAATGGTATTCCGGCTACTGGTAGCCGTTATCTGCAACGCGATATTTTAAAAGGACAATGGAAATACCAGGGTTTTGTGGTGAGCGATTGGGGATCGATAGGTGAAATGATTGCCCACGGTTACGCAAAAGACAAAGAACAGGCCGCCGAACTGGCTATAAAAGCGGGTAGCGATATGGATATGGAAAGCAGAAGTTATCTGCCAGGCCTGGCCAAATTGGTTGCCGATAAAAAAGTGCCAATTGCTTTAATTGATGATGCCGTAAGAAGAGTTTTACGCAAGAAATTCGAGTTGGGTTTATTTGATGATCCATACCGTTTCAGTGATGTAGCACGTCAGGAAAAAGAGATCAATTCTGCTGAAAACAGAAAGGCTTCTTTAACCATGGCTGAAAAAAGTATTGTGCTCTTAAAAAATGAGAAAGAGATTTTACCGCTATCTAAAAACCTTAAAAAGATCGCTGTAATTGGTCCCCTTGGCAAATCAGAAAAAGATATGCAGGGTTTTTGGTCCATTGCCTGGGAAAAAGATAACCTAATTTCACTTTATCAGGGTTTAAAAAACAAAGTAGGTAATCAAACTGAATTACTTTATGCAAAAGGTTGCGAACTGGCCGATTCTTCAAAAGCGGGTTTTGCCGAAGCAGTAGCAGTAGCCAAACAAGCTGATGTAGTTGTAATGGCTGTTGGTGAAGCCTTTGATATGAGTGGCGAGGCTAAAAGCAGGGCAAATATCCACATTCCTGGCGTACAGGAAGACTTAATCAAGGCCATTCAGGCTACCGGTAAACCCGTTGTAGTTCTGGTAATGGCTGGTCGTCCGTTAATTTTTAACTGGACAGCCGATAACGTTTCTGCCATTATGTACACCTGGTGGTTGGGAAGCGAGGCGGGTAATGCAATGGCCAATGTGCTTTATGGCAATTATAACCCATCTGGTAAATTACCGATGACATTTCCAAGAGATGAAGGACAGATTCCTTTGTATTACAATTATTTAAGTACTGGCCGCCCGGCTAAAAACGATAAAGATACCCGCTACCGTTCTGCTTATTTAGATATGCCGAACAGTCCGAAATTTGCATTTGGTTATGGCTTGAGTTATACCACTTTCGATTATACTGATTTGGCAGTAAGCAAAACACAGATCAAACCAGATGAGAAGATAACCGTAAGTTTTACTTTAAAAAATACTGGTAAATATGCTGGAGAAGAGGTAGTTCAATTGTATTTGCAGGATAAGTTTGCTTCGGTGGTACGTCCGGTTAAAGAACTGAAAGATTTTCAGAAAGTAATGCTGAAAGCAGGAGAAAGTAAAACCATTACGTTCACAATTGATAAAGAAAAGCTTTCTTTTTATAACCAGCAGCTTAAATGGGGTGCCGAAGCAGGCGATTTTAAATTAATGATCGGAACAGCTTCCAACAACATTAAACTGGAAAAAGATTTTACGTTGTTATAGCCAGGGAGGTACGAATAATATAACTTTTCCGTGCCTTCCGTGCATCCGTGGCAAAAAAATAGTTGGTTAGCCACGGAGACACGGAAGAAATATTTGATAAAAAACAAATGGTTCGTGGAGACACGAACCATGGCATGCAGATAACCATCGTGTTAAAAAAATAAACAAATGGTCTGTGAGGACACAGACCATGGATAAAAACTTAGTGTCTTCGTGCCTTGGTGGTCAAAAAAACATACCCTGGCAACACGAACCAGATAAACTGAATTGAAAAACTAAACGAATGTTAAAAGCGAAATCACTTTTATTACTATTTATTGCAGCTGCTACAGGCTTAACCAGCTTTGCCCAGGATGCAGGCCGGAAAACCATCAGCCTGAACGATCAATGGGAATTTAATAAAGAAAACGGACCGGTTGAGAAAGTAACTATCCCACATACCTGGAACGATAAAGATGTGTTAGATGATGCAGCTGGTTATTACCGAGGTATGGGTATTTATAAACGTAAATTAAAACTCGACGAAACCGCAAAAGGAAAAAACATTTTTTTAATTTTTAATGGCGTAGCACAAGAAGCCGAAGTATTGGTTAACGGTAAATCTGCTGCTAAACACATTGGCAGTTATACCCATTTTATCGTTCCCATTTCTCCCTATTTAAATTATAAGGATGATGTTATCGAAGTAAGGGCAAATAACCGTTTTAATGAAGATATTCCACCATTAACTGCCGATTTTACTTTTTTTGGTGGTTTATACAGAAATGTAACGCTATTAATTACCAACCCCGTTCATTTTTCGCAAAAAGAAAACGGAAGCAATGGCATTTTCATTACTACGCCTCAGGTTTCGGCTTCAACCGCTAGTGTACAGGTTAAAAGTTCAATCGATAACGCCTCGGCAGTTAACAAAAAAGTACAGGTAATTACCACCATTTTCGATGCGAAAGGCAATACCATTAGCAATCAGACTACTGCTGTAAATATCAATAAAGGTGGCAATATGGTTGTGATTCAGGATATTAAGTCTGTTCAGAAACCCCAATTATGGTCGCCGGAAAATCCTTATCTATACCGTGTGGTGACTAAAATTATCGATCCTAAGACCAAATCCGTAATCGATCAGGTTTCTAATCCATTGGGTTTCCGCTGGTTTAAATTTGATGCCGAAAAAGGATTTTTCTTAAACGATAAAGCCGTAAAAATAATCGGTGCAAGCCGTCACCAGGACTACGAAAACAGAGGCAATGCTACTCCTGATGCTTTGCAGATCAGAGATATCGAGCTGCTTAAAGCCATGGGAGGCAACTTTTTAAGGGTAGCGCATTATCCGCAAGATCCGCAGATTTTAGAAGCCTGCGACCGCCTGGGTATTTTAGCTTCGGTAGAAATTCCGGTGGTAAACACCATTACCGAGAGCGAAGCTTTTACCAATAACTGTTTGAACATGCAGACGGAAATGATCAAACAGAATTTCAATCACCCCAGTATCATCATTTGGGCCTACATGAATGAGATTTTGCTGCGTTTAAAATTCTCGAATGATAAACCCCGTCAGCAGATTTATTTTGATCATGTACGCCAACTGGCCCAAAAACTGGACAGTTTAACCCGTAAACAGGATCCATCGAGATACACCCTGCTGGTTAATCACGGTGCCTGGGATATTTATAACAAAGTGGGTTTAACAAAAATACCGATGATTGTAGGCTGGAATTTATATTCGGGCTGGTACTCGGGTGTTCCGGAAGATTTCGGGAAATTTTTAGACCGCCACCATAAAGAATTACCCAATACACCTTTCATGGTTACCGAATATGGTGCTGATGCCGATCCGCGGATCCGTTCGTTTTCGCCTATCCGTTTCGATAAAAGTGTAGAGTACGGCATCAAATTTAACCAGGTTTATTTAAATGCCATGTTGAGCAGGCCTTTTGTAGCCGGTGGCGAAGCCTGGAATTTAGCCGATTTCAACTCCGAAACCCGCGAAGAAACCATGCCACATATCAATAATAAAGGGCTGTTAACCATTGGTCGCGAGCCAAAAGACACTTATTTCCTTTATCAGGCTTATTTATTGGGCAAACCATACCTCAAAATTACTTCAGCGCAATGGAAAGATAGAACAGGAACTGCAGATTCTGCCGCTTTAACGAGCACGCAGCCGGTTCAGGTTGCTACAAACCAAAAATCGGCCGAACTTTTTGTGAATGGTAAAAGTTTGGGTGTAAAAGATGCTGTTGACCATATTATGGACTGGCAGGTGCCTTTTGTTAATGGAAAAAATCAGTTACGTGTGGTTTCAGGCGATCAGAGCGATCAGGCCGATATCAACTTTCAGTTACAACCATTTAAATTTAACGATGCCAATATTCCTTTTAAAAACATCAACATCCTTTTAGGGTCTAAACGTTTTTATATCGACGAAAAAGAACATCAGCTTTGGATGCCCGATCAGCCTTATAAAGCTGGTGCATGGGGCTGGATAGGCGGCGATCCTTACAAGGGAACCAATAACCGCATTACCTATGGCAGCGACAAAAATATTTTAGGTACCGATAACGATCCTGTTTTTCAAACTCAGCAGGTAGGCATTAAACAGTTTAAATTCGATGTTCCCGATGGTGAATACGAACTGGCACTTTACTTTGCCGAGCTGGTTGGTGGCGAAACCAAAGAAGCTTTGGCTTATAATCTGGATAACAACCATAAAAAAGAAGTAGAGGAGCAGCGCATTTTTGATGTTTCGATTAATGGAACAGCATTTTTGCCAAAACTGAACCTCGCTGCTGATTTTGGTTATACCACAGCGGTTAAAAAAACAACGAGGATCACGGTACAAAATGGTAAAGGCATTTCAATTGATTTTAATGCGATCGAGGGTAAGCCGGTTTTAAATGCTGTTCAGCTTAGAAAAATTTACTAATCCTTAAAATAACATGAACCAGCTACCGCTTCGTATTTTATCCATCGATGTTTTAAGGGCCATCACCATGTTTCTGATGATCTTTGTAAACGATGTTGCAGGTGTAAAACATATTCCCGAATGGATAGAACATGCACCTGCCGATGCCGACTGGATGGGCTTTTCGGACCTGATTTTTCCGGCTTTCCTGTTTATCGTTGGACTTTCACTACCATTTGCCATTCAGAGCCGAAAAGATAAGGGTGCCGGTTTGCTCTCTGTTTCGGGTTATATTGCTTTAAGGGCATTGGCCTTAATTGTAATGGGCTTTTTTCATGTTAATTTAGAAAATTACGACGGGCACTCTGCTTTGTTGTCTTATTCGGTTTATACCATTCTCATTACGATTGGTTTTTTTCTCGTGTGGTTAGATTATCCTTCAACGAGCTCTAAATTAAAAAAGAACGGATTTATCGCCCTCGGCATCATATTAATTGCAGTATTGGCATTGCTTTACAAAGGTGGTTCGGCAGAAAAACCTGAAACTTTAAAACCACACTGGTGGGGGATTCTTGGGATTATCGGTTGGGCTTATCTCGTTTCGGCTTTTGTATATCTTTTTTCAAAAGGAAATATTCTGGTACTTATGCTGGCCTTTGTTGCATTTGCCGCCATCAATATTACTTCGCACATGGGCATTTTTCAACACCACTTATGGATCATTGGCGATGCTTCTTCCATCACGCTGATGATGGGCGGTGCACTGGTTACCTCGATGTATAAAAAACTGATCGGTAATAAAAAATACCTCGATTTCTGGATCATGATTATATTTTATGGTTTATTATCCTTTGCTTTTGGCATGTTTGTCAGGCCGTATGCTGGAGGAATTTCTAAAATTTATGCCACTCCGGCCTGGGTATTTGTATGCATGGGCATTACCATTCTGGTTTTCGCATTGTTGATTTATATTGTGGATGTAAAACATAAAAAAAACTGGTTTAAAATCATCAAACCTGCTGGTACCAGTACCCTAACCTGTTACCTTATCCCATATTTATTGTACTCGCTCTTCCATTTAGTTCATTTCCACTTTCCGCATTTCCTGAGTTCGGGCATTGGTGGCATTATCAGGTCCTTTTTTATTTCCTTTTTGGTGATCGGGATCGTGTACTTTTTAGAAAAGAAAAAATTACGGTTAAAAGTTTAATTTCAAGATACATGTTAAAGTTAGTTAGATACCTGTTTTTATTTATTGTGCTGATATGCAGTCAGTTGTTGTTTGCGCAACAATCTGTTCGTTTAAACAATAATTGGGAGTTTGTAAAACAAGATCTCGGCGGCGTTTGGGAAGCTGTGCGCCCTGTTGGTGTGGGCAATCCTGAGGCTGTACCACTCTGGCAGAAAGTAACATTGCCACATTGTGTAAATGCAGAAGATGCCGTTGATCCTGATGTAAACTATTATCAGGGACCAGTCTGGTACCGTACGCAGCTTAAAATCGATAATCCTTACCAAAACGGAAGAACGATTTTGCATTTCGAAGGTGCCGGACAAAAAACAGAAGTTTACGTGTACACCACCAAAGTAGGTACGCATGTTGGCGGGTACGACGAATGGACCGTTGATATTACCGATGCTGTAGCTGCTTTCAAAAAAACGGATGTTTATCAAAAACAGTTTAAAGGTAAAGTGCCGGTTTCAGTAAGAACCGATAATTCGAGAGACCTCGAAATGATCCCTTCTGATCTTTCAGATTTTAATATTTATGGTGGAATTTACCGTTACCTCAACCTCGTTTATGCCCCTTCGCTTTCAGTTGATAAAATGTTTGCCAAGGCTGAAGTAGATGCGCAAGGTAAATTGGGGAAATTAAGTGTTAAAACCCGCTTATATAATCCTTCGGGCATTAACGAAGCCATCGTGCAGCTTAAACTGGTTGATGCTGCTGGTAAAATTGTAGCCAAAACAGAGAAAAAACTTAGTAGTTTAACTGGCGATATCGATTTATGGTCGTTAGAAGTGAAAAAACCGCAATTATGGTCAACCGATAAACCTCTTCAGTATACCTTACAATATGAAGTAATCGCTTCAACAGGAAATTACAAAGGAGAAGAAAAAATTGGTTTCCGCCATATCGAATTCGTGGAGAAAGGACCATTTAACCTCAACGGAAAACGTTTGTTGTTACGCGGAACGCACCGACACGAAGATCACGCAGGTGTTGGTGCAGCGATGACGGAAGGTATGATCCGCCAGGAAATGCAGATGATGAAAGATATGGGCGTTAATTTTATCCGTTTGGGGCATTATCAGCAATCACGTATCGTGTTAAACCTTTGCGATAGTTTGGGTATTTTGGTGTGGGAAGAAATTCCATGGTGCCGCGGTGGTTTAGGTGGCGATATTTACAAACAACAGGCAAAAAGAATGCTCACCAATATGGTTGAGCAGCACTATAACCATCCTGCCATTATTATTTGGGGCCTCGGCAACGAAAACGACTGGCCGGGCGATTTCCCGGAATTTGATAAGGAAAAAATCAGGACTTTTATGAAAGAACTAAACGATCTTTCACACCAATTGGATCAATCGCGTTATACTGCCATCCGCCGCTGCGATTTCTGCAGCGATATTGTAGATGTGTATTCGCCATCTATATGGGCAGGTTGGTACCGTGGTGCCTACACTGATTATAAAAAAGCATCAGAAGATGAATTTACCAAAGTTAAACGCTTTTTGCACGTAGAGTGGGGCGGCGATAGCCATGCCTTGCGCCATTCAGAAAATCCTGATAAAGCTTTAAGCAAAATCAAAACAGGTGGCAGTGCCGACGAAAGGGCAGGTGATGCCTCATTGTACGGGGGAGCAGCAAGGATCTCGAAAGATGGCGACTGGAGCGAATCTTACATCGCCAATTTAATCGACTGGCATTTAAAAGAACAGGAAACCATGCCCTGGTTAAGTGGTACAGCATATTGGCCTTTTAAGGATTTTTCTACCGCAATACGTCCGGATAACCCTGTGCCTTATGTAAACCAGAAGGGAGTAGTAGAAAGGGATTTTACCAAAAAAGAATCTTATTATGTTTTCCAGTCATACTGGACGGAAAAACCGATGGTCCATATTTACGGACATACCTGGCCGGTACGCTGGGGTGATGAAGGCGAAGAAAAAATGGTTAAAATATATTCGAACTGTAGCGAAGCCGAAATTTTTCTGAATGGTAAAAGTTTTGGAAGCAAAAAACGCAACAGTCAGGATTACCCTGCAGCAGGTCTGCGCTGGAATCTTCCTTTTGTAAAGGGTGAAAATACCGTTAAAGTAATCGCTAAAAAAGGAAAAGAAACCGTAACTGACGAAATTAAATTTAACTACCAGACCGAAAAATGGACCAAACCTGCTAAATTGGAACTAAAGAAAATTGATCAGCAGGATGACGTGGCTACCATTGAAGTAAAGCTTTTTGATGATAAAGGGGTACAATGTTTAGATGCCATTAACTGGATAACCTTTGGTTTAACCGGAGATGGTAAATTAATTGATAATCAGGGTACTTCTTCCGGATCGCGTAAAGTACAGGCTTACAATGGAAGAGCCATTATTAAGGTGAGGTTAAATAAAGGACAGAGTGCAGTTTCCGTAAGTTCAGAAGGTTTAAAAACAGTTTTTACAACATTATAACAGCTAACCAAGAAAAATATAAACCAATGAAAAAAACCATCCCTTATGCATTATTGCTGCTGCTCTGTTTTACCGGAACAGCCGATGCATCCTCAAAGCCCGGTCCGAAAGAAACGGATTTAAAAAAACAGGCAGAAGTGCTGTTAAAGAAGCAGATTTTGGCAGAGGCTGCCTGGGCCATGCAACAAGAACCCATTACGGTTACTGCTTCATCTTCGCCGCGAAGTGCGGGTGGAAAACATGATTTCTTCTCAGAAGCAGATTATTTCTGGCCTGATCCTCAAAACCCTGATGGCCCATACATCAACAGGGATGGAATGACCAATCCTGATAACTTTTTAGCGCACCGTAAAGCCATGGTGCGTTTCAGTAAGATTATTGGCGCTTTAGCCTCTGCTTACAAAATTACCGGCGACGAAAAATATGTGAAAGAAGCTGTTAAACATTTTCAGGCATGGTTTATCAATTCAGAAACGCTGATGAACCCTAACCTGCTTTTTGCACAGGCCATAAAAGGACGTTTTACTGGCCGTAACTACGGCATTATCGATACCATCCACCTTATGGAAGTGGCGCAGGGTGCCCTGGTGATGCAAAAGGCCAAAGCTTTCGATCCTGAAACGGCTAAAGGCATTAAAAAATGGTTTGCCGATTATACGTTATGGTTAAATACGAGTAAACCAGGCATCCAGGAGAAAACCGTTAAAAACAACCATGCCACCTGCTGGGCCATGCAGGTAGCTTCGTTTGCCAAACTTTGTGGCGACGAAAACATGCTCGATTCTTTGCGTACCAGCTATAAAACCATCCTGCTGCCAAACCAGATGGGTGCTGATGGTAGTTTCCCGTTAGAAATTGCCCGTACAAAGCCTTATGGTTATTCGATCTTTAACCTTGATGCGATGACCATGCTCTGCCAGATTTTATCTACCCCAAAAGATAACCTTTGGAACTTTGAAACTGCCGACGGTAAATCCATCAAAAAAGGGATCACTTATCTGTATCCGTTTATTGCCGATAAAAGCAAATGGACCTTACAGCCCGATGTAATGTACTGGGAGAACTGGCCGGTTGCACAACCGTTTTTATTATTTGGTGCGGTAGAGTTTAAACAGGCAAACTGGTACCAAACCTGGGCAAAATTAGATCACAAACCACAAGTAGAAGAAGTAATTAGAAATTTACCTATCCGTAACCCAATAATCTGGTTATAACATGAACATAAAATTCACCCTCACGGCATTAAGTATGCTGTCTTTCAGTGTTGTTAAAGCACAGCAAGTTAATGTTGCAAAGGCTTTTGCATCAGCTGCCAAACAAACCGATGTACTCATTAAAAATGTAGATTCGGCCCGGAAATTAAAGCCAAACCTGGTCTCGCCACGTACGGTAGAAAACGGCCAGTTTAAAATGGTGGTTTCTAAAGATTGGACAAGTGGATTTTTTCCGGCAGAGCTTTGGTATTTCTATCAATACACCAAGGATAAAAAATGGCTTGAACTGGCCAAAAAATATACCGAAGACATTAAAAAAGAACAATTTAATAAAGGAACACACGATCTGGGTTTCATGATCTATTGCCCTTTTGGCAACGGCTTCCGTTTAACCAATGATCCCGCTTACAAAGCAGTAATTGTCCAGGCGGCAAAATCATTGTCTACCCGGTTTAATGCAACTGCAGGTGTAATTAAATCGTGGGACCATAACGGCGATAAATGGAAATATCCGGTAATTATCGATAACATGATGAACCTTGAATTGTTATTTGAAACCACGAAATTAACAGGCGATTCATCTTTTTATAAAATTGCTGTAAAACATGCCAACACTACATTAAAAAACCATTTCAGACCTGATTTTAGCTCTTACCATGTGATTGATTATGATACTTTAAACGGCAATGTACGCCAGAAGGTAACTGCACAGGGTTATGCAAACGAATCGGCATGGGCACGTGGACAGGCATGGGCATTGTATGGTTATACCATGTGTTACGTTGAAACCAAAAATAAAGCATATTTGGCTCAGGCTGATGGTATTGCGGGTTTTATCTTAAACAGTAAAATAACTCCGGCAGATGGTATTCCATACTGGGATTATAATGATCCTAAAATTCCGGACGTTTCGCGTGATGCCTCTGCTGCTGCAATTACGGCATCTGCACTTTATGATCTGGCAAAATACAGTGACAATGGCAGAAAATATAAAGCAGCTGCCGATAAAATTTTATATTCTTTAAGCACAAAATATACGAGCAAACCTGGTGGTAACTATGGTTTTATTCTGGAGCATAGTACTGGTCATCGTCCGGCTAAATCGGAGGTAGATGTGCCGATTAATTATGCGGATTATTATTACCTGGAAGCTTTATTAAGAAAAAAGAAAATGGATGATTTCATATATAATTAAGCAATAAACAGTTATGCAGAAATGTTCGGAAACAAATCTGTTATAAGCTGCTAATTTTGAAATTTTATAGTGCAAATGATCGATTTATTCGGAAATTGTACCGCTGATAATAGCAAAAACGTCGCTCAGGCGACGAAATTAAATAAATATATTGTAATGAAACAAAATCTGAGCATCCTATTGGTTTTGGCAACTGCATTTACTGCGGCCGCACAGAACAAAAAAGCCACAAAACCGGTACAATCCTATACCGTAGCCAATAAAAAAGTAACCGTTTATACCACTGCCGAAAAGTCAGAATACCGCATCAGTAAAACTGAAACCTTAAATTTCGTTGAAAATAAACAACCTTTTGAAACAGAGCCATGTATCTTTGTAGATCCAACGGTTAAATATCAAACTTTGGTGGGCATTGGTGGTGCACTTACCGATGCTTCTGCCGAAACATTTGCCAAGTTATCTAAAAAGAACCAGCAGGAACTTTTAACCGCTTACTACAGCCCCGATAAAGGGATCGGTTATACTTTGGCCCGTACCAATATTGCCAGCTGCGATTTCTCGAGCGGAAGTTACACCTACGTTCAGGATAACGATGCAGCCCTTAAAACCTTTAGCGTGGCACACGATGAGCAATTTAAAATTCCTTTGATTAAACAGGCCACGGCAGCTGCTGGTGGTAAACTTCCTTTGTTTGTGAGTCCCTGGTCGCCACCTGCCTGGATGAAAGATAATAACAGCTTGATTCAGGGCGGACATTTATTGCCTGCCTTCCGTCAGAGCTGGGCCAATCACTATGTGAAATTTATTAAAACTTACGAAGCGATGGGCATTCCGATCTGGGGTTTGAGCGTACAGAACGAGCCCATGGCTAAACAAAAATGGGAATCGTGTGTATTTACCGCCGAAGAGGAACGCGATTTTATTAAAAACTTCTTAGGTCCAACTTTACAGAAATCAGGTCTTGCTTCAAAAAAACTAATTGCATGGGACCATAACCGCGATCAGATTTTTCAAAGGGCAAGCACTATTTTAAATGATAAAGATGCTGCCAAATATGTTTGGGGTATTGGTTTCCACTGGTACGAAACATGGACAGGCAGTGGCATGCAGTTTGGCAATGTAAAACAAACTCATGAAGCTTATCCCGATAAAGCGCTCATTTTTACCGAAGGCTGCAAGGAAAAATACGATGTAAATAAATTAGACGACTGGACTTTAGGAGAGCGTTACGGTTACTCGATGATTAACGATTTTAATGCCGGTACAGCCGCATGGACAGACTGGAATATCCTTTTAGACGAAAAAGGCGGACCAAACCACGTGGGTAACTTTTGTTTCGCGCCTGTACATGCCGATACTAAAAATGATAAACTGATTTATACCAATGCTTATTACTATATGGGCCATTTCTCAAAATTCATCCGTCCGGGTGCTAAAAGGATTGGTGCTGCATCTAGTCGCGATAAACTCCAATCAACAGCCTTCTTAAATACCGATGGCAAACTGGTGGTAGTGGTAATGAACCAATCAGACGATAAATTAAAATACAGTTTATGGATTAAAGGCGAGGCTGCAACAACAACCAGCTTGCCGCACTCTATAACAACATTGGTAGTAGAATAACTAAATTAACTAAACAAATGATAAAAGAAGTAGAAAGCCTGTTTTCACTAAAAAACAAGGTTGTGGTGGTTACGGGCGCTACAGGTGTTTTAGGCGAGGCTTTTGTTAACGGATTGTGTGCTGCAGGTGCTACAATCGTTGTAATTGGTAGAAACGAAGATGCGGCCAAACAAAGGGTAGCCGATGTAACCAATGCCGGTGGAAAGGCCATTTATATTATTGCAGATGTGCTGGATGAGCAGAACCTGCTCAATGCGAATGAAACCATTATCAAAGAATTTGGCCGGATAGATGCCCTGGTTAATGCGGCAGGTGGAAATGTAGCCGAAGCAGTTATCCAGCCGGGAAGTGATATTTTCGATCTTAATATTTCAGCCTTAAAACAGGCATTCGACCTCAATTTGTTCGGCACCATGTTGCCTACCCAGATTTTCGGTAAAGAAATAGCCAAAAACGGCGGCAGTATCGTAAATATTTCGTCGGTTTCTGCTAACCAGGCCATTACGCGCGTATTAGGTTACTCATTAGCCAAAACATCAATAGATTGTTATACCAAATGGATGGCTGTTGAACTGGCAAACCGTTACCAGGACAAAATCAGGATCAATTCAATTGTTCCCGGATTTTTTATCACTAACCAAAACCGGGCATTGCTTACCAATGCAGATGGCAGCTTAACCGCAAGGGGAGAAGCCATTATCTATAAAACACCATTTAAACGTTTCGGAGATCCCGAAGAATTAATCGGTGCATTGGTATATTTGCTTAGCGATGCCTCTAAATTTGTAAACGGCGAAAATATTAAAGTTGATGGTGGCTTTACTGCATTTTCGGGAGTATAACTAAAAGTTAATCAGTGTAATCACCTTATTGTTGTAATCAATTAATCTGTGTAATCATATATAATGAAGAAGTTAGAACAAACCTGGCGTTGGTACGGACCAAATGATCCGGTAAGCTTACAAGACGTTAAACAGGCCGGTGCTACAGGTATTGTAACCGCGTTGCACCATATTCCACATGGCGAAATTTGGCCTTTGGAAGATATCAAAGAAAGAAAAGCAATTATCGAAGCATCAGGCTTAACCTGGTCGGTAGTGGAAAGTGTACCGGTGCACGAAGCAATTAAAACGCGCAGAGCAGATGCTGATCAGTATATCGAAAACTATAAAACCTCTTTGCGGAACTTATCTGCTTGCGGAATTAAGATTGTGTGCTACAATTTTATGCCGGTACTCGACTGGACACGTACACAACTGGATCTCGAAATGACGGACGGATCTAAAGCGCTTTATTTTAACTGGATCGATCTGGCTATTTTCGATTTATATATCCTGAAAAGGGAGGGTGCAGAAGCTGATTATTCGGAATCTATTTTAAAAAGAGCAAAAGATAAACATGCCACTTTATCAGATCAAGATCTGGTTGATCTGCGCATCAACGTGCTCATGGGCATCCCGAACGAAAAAGAAATTGAACTGGAAACTTTGCGTGCCAGTATTAACGAATACAAAGCTATAGGTACGCAGGGGTTAAAAGAAAATTTAAAATATTTTCTTTCTTCAATTGCTGATGTATGTACCGAAGAAGGTATTAAAATGACCATTCACCCAGACGATCCTCCTTATGCGATTTTAGGTTTACCACGTATTGCCAGCACTTTGGAAGATTTTAACTACATCATTAAAGAAGTAGATCAGGCTTTTAATGGTGTTTGTTTCTGCACGGGCTCGTTAGGTGCAGGAATGGATAATAATGCATTAGAGATCTTTAATGCGGTTAAAGAGCGTGTATATTTTGCACACTTACGTAATGTAAAGAAAGATGAAGATGGTAGTTTCTACGAAGCAGATCATTTAGGTGGCGACGTAAATATGTACGAAATCATGAAAGCCATCACCCAAGAGAATGCGTTACGCGATCAAGCAATTCCTTTCCGTCCCGATCATGGTCACCAGATGCTGGATGATTTGGCAAAAGTAACTAATCCGGGTTATTCAGCCATTGGCAGGTTACGCGGTTTAGCTGAATTAAGAGGTTTAGAAATAGGGGTAACAGGGAATTATTAAATATCGTTCTTTAGAGGAATACATTCGTCTTTCATCTCTACTCGTTTTGTCATCCTAAGGGATAATTTTCATAAAAATTAATATGAATGACAGAAGAGTCTTCGCGCAATAATAAGCCGCCAAATTCGTCATTGCAAAAAGGCTTTTTCAGCCGACGAAGCAATCTATCCAGCAAGAATCGTTAGCCAGAAAGATTGCTTCGTCGTTCCTTCTCGCAATGACGACCTTTCTAAATCTGTCAATGGTAGCGTAGTCGAAGGATCTTTTCATGTTTTGTTCAATACTCTCTCCGTCTTTTCCCTGCGATCTCTTTGATTAACCCTGTTAAACCCATAATTTTAACCTACTTTTAATTTGTGGCTTAAAATTTGAGTCCTCTTACATTATGGAAAATAGCAATTATCCCAAAAAGAAGATCTTAACGCCTTCTGTTGTACACGATGATTTACCGGAGGTTAAAAAGCCCGAACATTTAAGGAAAGTACCATTGAATCATGACGATGCACTGCCAGAAAATCCTGAAAGAAATTATCACCACGAAGAATTAAAAAGTGTTACCTCCAGTCACGATGAAATTAGTCATGCCGATGATGATATCTGGAACGGGGAAGACGCCTGATCTGGTTGCATAAAGCTTTTTTAGACGTTTAATCTATACTTTAGCATAAAGAATGCTGGTTAAAAAATCGTTTTTGTAAATTTTTTACCGATAAAATCAATTTTAATTGCTTCGTTCTGAAATACTTATTTGAATTGGGAAAAGCAGCTTCTAAATAGTTTAAAATATATTTTTGCATATTAAATAGAACTTCTATATTTGCAGCTCATTAAAAAATGAGCCTCGGTAGCTCAGTTGGATAGAGCAACGGTTTTCTAAACCGTGGGTCAGGGGTTCGAATCCCTTCCGGGGTACAGCTTAAAGGCTTTCAGTTAAACTGGAAGCCTTTTTTGTTTTTAAGCCACGCCATTTTATCAAACTAAGCGTACCGGCTACGGCACTTCATACTTGAAAATGAAGGCTCAACTCAACTTACCACTCCCTAGTATAACAAAATGATTTTCTACCTTACCAACCCGGTTTTTATGTGTTTCTGGCAGCCTTTAACATTTAACTTACCTTAAGACAGGCATCCTTGTTTTTTTCGGTCTTTAGAAATAATCCAAAGGCAGCCCATCCAGCTTAGTAATGCTGTTGAGATCCCGAGTTCAGGATCGGCAAGGCTCAGCGATGATATTATTGCAAATACAGAAATGGCAGTAGCAGTTGCAAAGGGAAGAATTTTTTTCATGGCAGGGAAATTTTGTATATCGGTATCGATCCAAGAAGTCCAATAATCAATCCATTTATTTACATTTCAGAACCTGATTTTCAATATTTCATTTCTTTGACATTTCTACCAAAATAGTCAGGTTTTTATTTTTGTTGCAATCTTAATCCTGTCGTTCTGTCGCATTCTGGCCTGATTATAAATTATTCAAAAAATCCATATACAACGAAACACTTCTTTCAATCCATTCATCCGATGAATTATATTCTATCCCATAATAAGCAAACAATGGCTTATAATCTGCTTTAACATATTCAAACGAAAGTTCGAATGGGCGGGTAAGCTCTTCTAAAGGGTATTTATAGATTCCGTTTGCGCTAAGTTCCTGTTCATCAACCCCAAGCGAAATAGCCAGAGCAATTTTCTTCCCGCCAACTTTATAGCCACTTTTACTGCCATAGGCCCATCCATAGGTTAAAACTTCATCCAGCCATTTCTTAAGCATAGCAGGTGCATTAAACCAATAATAGGGAAATTGGAATACAATTTTATCGTATTGTTCTATCAGTTTTTGCTCTGCAGCAACATCGATTTTTTCATCAGGATACGCTTCGTACAATTGATGAACATGAAACTGATCTGGAAATTTATGGAGTTCATTAACCCATCTCTTATTCACAATAGAATTTTTCATGTCGGGATGGGTTACTATGATTAATGTTTTCATCTTCTTGATTTTAAAATTATGGTTACAAAAATAAGGCAGCTTACCTAAAAGATGTACATTAGCATCCAATTGTAGGGTACTATAAAAAATGTAAGTAATGTCTAAAATCAAAGAAACCTCAACTAATTTCGCGAATAAACAAGCATTGGCAGACGAATGTCCGGAAGTTTATGCGGCCAACATTATCGGCGGACAATGGGCCATTGTTATCTGTTCGTGGTTAATTAACGGAAAACTCAGGTTTGGTGAGCTAAAAAAACGATTACCAAACATTACTGAAAGGATGCTGACTTTGCAGCTTCGTAAACTTGAAGAAAATAAAATCATTACACGTACGGTTTATGCCGAAGTACCACCCAGGGTAGAATACGAACTTACGCCGATTGGTTACGAACTTAAACCCATTATTAAACTGCTTGAAAGTTGGGGAGAAAAACACAAAGCTTTAGATGAAGAAAAGCAACCTGCAATTTAATTTGGACTTGATTTTTTTGAAACGGATATTATCTTTGCAAAAAAAAATCTTTTAATACGGGATGTAGCGTAGCCAGGTATCGCGCCAGCATGGGGTGCTGGAGGTCGGAAGTTCGAATCTTCTCATCCCGACTTAATAACAAAGGCCCTTTCGGGCCTTTTTCTTTTTAACGTGGTGGATTGGTTTTACGCATGGTATCGCGTTTCAACGTATCCCGCTTGCTCGTGTCTTTTTTAGAGGGCCACGACTTGCTTTTTGCAGGTTTTGTTTTTTCTGTTTTCTTTTTTGTAGTGTCCTGACGGGTTTGCGCAAAACTTGCGAAACTGATGGTACAGGCCAGCAACATCATCATTAACTTTTTCATAGGAGTAGATTTAAGAGTTTAAATACTAATGATATAACATGATGTTTTTTACAAAGGTTTTGAGTTTTTTCATTTTCGCAATAAATAATTTCAGGTTATACCAAACCTGGAATTATTTGAAAACCTTTTTTATCGGATAAACAAAACTTTTTTGGCTAAACCACGCTTTTCTAAATAAAAAGATATGGAAGAATTGATCAGGCAACTGAAAACATTTTTAGGTAACAGTGCCCGGGCCATTAAGGTTAAAGGACCCGCAGAAATAGATATTGTAGTTAATGAGAACGAAAACATTGAGGCTTTGTTGGCCCGTTTACAGGCCCACATAATCGAAATTGTTGATGAAAATACTTTGGGAAAAATAAATCTCGTATCACCTGATGGGGAACTGAAAGAAAGTTTTTCCTTAAACCAATAACCTTATCTTACAGATGACGCAGACCGATACCAGCCGACGCACAATAGGTTTAAACTTTTTAGAAGATGGAAGCGCAGAAATACGGCTATGGGCACCCTATACTTCAAAAGTATTTCTGGTGACCAAAAATATCGTTTCACCTATACAAATGGAGCAAGAGGAATTTGGCTACTGGTTTATTCAAACCGACGAGATAAAACCCGGAGATGAATATGGTTTTGAGATCTGGAATGAAAAAAAGAAAGAAAAATACACTTCAAATCCTTCTAAACTGCGAAGAGCCGATCCCGCTGCATTATTTTTTAAAAATGGAATTGGTGAATTTTCCACCGCCTACAATACAAATAGTTTTAAGTGGACCGATCAAAACTGGAAAGGATTGGCCCAAAAAGAATACATCATTTACGAACTTCATACAGGAACCTTTACAACGGAAGGGGATTTTAAAGCAATAGAAACTAAACTCGATTATTTGCTTGATTTAGGCATTACTGCTATCGAAATTATGCCTGTTGCGCAGTTTCCGGGCGAAAGAAACTGGGGATACGATGGCGTTTTCCCTTTCGCCGTTCAAAACAGTTATGGCGGTCCGGAAGCTTTACAGCACCTGGTAAATGCCTGCCATAACAATGGACTTGCCGTGATATTGGATGTTGTGTATAACCACATGGGGCCAGAAGGCAATTTTTTTAATGATTTCGGTCCTTATTTTACCGACAAATACCATACGCCATGGGGATCGGCCATTAATTTTGATGATGCAGATGCGGATCCTGTACGCCATTATTTTATTGAGAATGCTTTGATGTGGTTCAGGGATTTCCATATAGATGCGCTGAGGCTCGATGCGGTGCATGCCATAAAAGACCTTGGTGCAAAGCACATTCTGGCGGAAATTAAAAAATATACCGATCAGCTTTCTTCTTCTACAGGTAAAAGCCACCAGCTTTTTGTAGAACTCGATCTGAACGATAACCGATATATCAACCCTTTAAATAAAGGTGGCTATGGCATGGACGGACAGTGGGTTGACGAATTTCACCATGCGCTCCGTGTAACAGCCGGACAGGAGAAAAACGGTTATTATGCTGATTTTAACGGGATTGAACATCTTGCAAAATCATATGAAACCGCTTATGTGTACGACGGACAGTATTCGCCACACCGGAGAAAAACTTTTGGAGCAGAGGCAAAAGAAAATGGCGGAGAACAGTTTATCGTTTTTTCTCAAAACCACGATCAGGTTGGCAACCGGATGCTCGGCGAAAGAACCAGCACTTTATTAAGTTTCGAAATGGTAAAACTCCTTGCCGGGGCAGTGTTCTGTAGCCCTTATTTACCACTGATCTTTATGGGCGAAGAGTATGGCGAAGAAAATCCTTTTCAGTTTTTTATAAGCCACACCGATAAACAACTGGTAGAAGCGGTTAGGAAAGGAAGAAAAGCCGAATTTGCAGCTTTCCACCATTCAGAAGATACACCTGATCCACAAAGTGAGGCTACTTTTAACCGCTCTAAACTCAACTGGGATAGTTTGAACGAACACAAGCACAAACTGTTACTGGATTATTATAAAACATTAATTCAATTAAGAAAAAGCAACACTGCGTTAAATCATTTAAACCGTAACCAGGTTAAGGCAAAAGCCATTACAGATCAAAATTGTTTAATCTTAAACCGTTGGCACGACAAGCAAAAAATTACCTGTTTACTGAACTTTTCCGGTCAGCAACAACAGCTTTCCATACCCGGTTTATCTAACCTGGAAATCCTGCTCAATTCTGACAGTGTGCAATGGGGAGGCGCAAACAAAGAAATACCATCAGTTTCTGATCAGGGCCACATTACCATTAATCCCGAAACCATTTTAATTTTTACAAGCGACAACCACAATGTATAATCCCAAGTCTACCTACCGTATCCAGTTTAATAAAGAGTTTAACTTTAAATCGCTTGATCATATTATCCCTTACCTCGAAAATTTAGGGATTGAAACCCTCTACGCATCACCGATTTTCGAGGCATCGCCGGGAAGTACCCATGGTTACGATGTGGTTAATCCTTTAAAAATCAATCCTGAAATCGGCACCGAAAAAGAATTGTTAGCCATTAGTAAAAAACTAAAAGCAGCAGGCATTAACTGGCTACAGGATATTGTACCGAACCACATGGCATTTCATGCTGATAATGCATGGTTAATGGACGTGCTGAAAAATGGAGAAAAATCTCAGTACGCCACATTTTTCGACATCGATTATACTGAAAAGTTAATGGTTCCTTTTTTGGGAGAAGATCTGGACAATGCCATTTCCAACTCAGCTATACAGGTAACAAAAACGGATCAGGATTATGCTTTAAGGTATGGAGATAGCAAATGGCCGGTTAATGCTGCCGGCTTAAGCTTTATTGAAAAAAATGGTTTAGAGCAAATCAATAAAAATCAGGACCATTTAAAAAAACTGGTCGATTTACAACATTATCGCCTTTGCAACTGGCAGGAAACGGATAAAAAGATCAATTATCGGCGATTTTTCACGGTAAATAGCCTCATTTGTTTAAATATTCAAAATCCTGAAGCTTTTGCAACTTACCATCAATACATCTTAAAATTGGTAGAAAAAGGCATATTTCAGGGTTTAAGAATTGATCATATCGACGGGCTTTACGATCCTGAAGCTTATCTCGGTGAGTTGAGAAAGCATGCAGGCGATGATATTTATGTAGTGGTAGAAAAAATATTGGCCCGTAACGAAGAAATGCCAGCCAAATGGGAAGCACAGGGTAATACCGGCTACGATTTTCTGGCCATGAGCAATAACCTGTTTACCAATAAAACCGCAGAAAAGCCATTCAACAAGCTTTATCAGGAAGTTACCGGTAAAAAGCAGGATCCTGCAAAACTGATGCACGAAAAGAAAACCGCTATTTTATACCAGCACATGCATGGCGAACTGGATAATCTTTTTAACCTGTTTGTGAAATCGAACCTGGTTGATCATGAACGTATCCTTTCTGTTGGTGAAGAAAAAATTAAACACGCGTTAGGCGAAATGCTGATCCAGATGCCTGTTTACCGATACTACAATTATACCTTTCCATTATCTGCGGAAGATTCTGGCAAGATAAAGGATTTATTACGCCCGGTAATAAAGAACCAAAAATTAACTGAAGCAGGCCAGTTACTCGAAGAAGTGCTGTTAATTCTTCCGAACAAGCAAGATAAAACATATAACCAGAAATTACAGGCTTTTTACCAGCGCTGCATGCAGTTTACAGGGCCTTTAATGGCCAAAGGGGTAGAAGATACCCTGATGTTTACCTACAACCGTTTTGTTGGCCATAGCGAGGTTGGCGATGCGGCTGATGCTTTTGGCATAACTGCCGAAGAATTTCATCAGAATATGGTTCAAAGACAATTGAACTGGCCATTGTCTATGAACGGAAGCTCAACACACGATACCAAAAGAGGAGAAGATGTACGGGCAAGATTAAATGTACTTAGCGATATTCCGGAGCGCTGGGCTAAAGTTGTTGATGAACTATTAAAGCTAACAGCGTCGCTGCAACAAAAAACACCTTCGTTTAAATGGTTGCACCAGAATGATATTTACCTCATCCTTCAAACTATTTTAGGGGCACTTACCATGCCGGGCGAAGAGGAAGATGATATGAATGACCGTTTAAGTCAGTACATAGAAAAGGCCTTACGCGAAGCTAAAAAACGTTCTGATTGGGCCGAACCTGATGAAGATTATGAAAATAGTTTAAAAGATTTTGCCCAATTGCTCATGAGTCAGGGGAGCAGAGGGTATCAGATACTTTCAGGTTTTTTAAAAGAGATTGCCGATTTCGCGGTTGTAAACAGTTTATCGCAGTTGCTGTTGAAATTTACCTGCCCGGGCATTCCCGATATTTATCAGGGAACAGAACTTTGGGATCTGAGCCTCGTTGATCCGGATAACCGCAGGGCTGTAGATTACCAGAAAAGAGTCGGTTTTATAGCTGATCTTGAAGATTCGACACCCAAAAATCTTTGGCAGCAGCGTTATTCGGGTAAAATAAAGCTATGGCTTACCAAAACGCTTTTAGAGATTAGAAAAGGGAATCATGCGCTTTTTGAAAAAGGAGATTATATTCCGTTAACAGTTCAGGGGAAATATCGTAAAAATATTTTTGCTTTTGCCCGGAAACTGGAGCAACAGTGGATTGTAGTGGCCGTTCCGTTGGGATTGGCTTCACTAACCCAAACCATATCCGATAAGCCCTTTGACTGGCTCAATACGGAGATTTTACTCCCTCAAAATGCACCAACTTCCTGGCAGGAATTGTTATCAGCGCAATCTGCCGTGAAAGATTTTTTAACTGAAGGGATTCAGGTCAATCAGTTGTTTACTGAAATTCCTTTGGCCATCATTGCGCTAAAAGAGAAGAAACCTGAACGATCTGCAGGCATTTTAATGCACATCACTTCTTTGCCTTCATCATTTGGTATTGGCGATCTGGGAGCCGACGCTAAACAATTTGTTGATTTTCTTTCTGCTTCAAGACAACGTTACTGGCAGATTTTGCCGCTTAATCCGACAAAGGCAGAAAACGGACATTCGCCTTATTCGAGCAATTCGGCTATGGCAGGCAATGTATTGCTGATTAGTCCCCGGTATTTAAAAGAGGATGGGTTACTTACCGAAAATGAACTGGAAAAGGCCACGCTTCCATTTACCGATCAGATCGATTTTAAAGCAGTAGAAAAATCGAAAATTAAATTACTCAGGCAGGCGTATAAACGATTTATAAAAAGTGAGCACCAGGCACTGCAAATGCAATATCAGGATTTCTGTAACAAAGAAAAAGACTGGCTGGATGATTTTGCCATTTATGCTGCGGTAAAAGAACACCATCAACAGTTAGAATGGTACCACTGGCCGGATACTTATAAGAAAAAAGACCGCAAAACCATTGAAAGTTTTAGTAACACCAATGCCCAGGAAATTGATGAAATTAAATGGCAACAATTTATCTTTTACAAACAGTGGACGCAGTTAAAACAATATGCCAACCAGAATGGCGTAGAGATGATCGGTGACCTTCCATTTTATGTAGACCGCGATTCTGTTGAAGTATGGGCCCATCCCGAACTTTTTAAACTCGGCGCTAATCTTAATCCTGAAAAAGTTGCCGGTGTTCCGCCCGATTATTTTAATGAGAAAGGGCAGCTTTGGGGGATGCCAGTTTTTAACTGGGAGCGGATGAAAGCTGAAGGATTCACCTGGTGGATAAAACGTTTGAAGAAAAATATAGAACTATTCGATTTAATCCGTCTTGATCATTTCAGGGCTTTTTCTTCCTTTTGGGAAATTCCGGCAGGAGACACAGATGCCACCAACGGTAAATGGGTAAAAGGACCTGGAGCCGGTTTTTTTGAAACGGTTAAGAATGCACTGGGCGAACTGCCCTTTATTGCTGAAGATTTAGGTGAAATCTCGGACGATGTTGATCTGTTGCGAAAAAGCCTCCGGTTTCCGGGGATGAAGGTTCTTCAGTTTGCTTTTGGAGAAGACCTGCTGGCCTCGCCGCATATTCCGCATAACTTCGATTCAACAAACTGCATTGTATATAGCGGAACACATGATAATAATACGGTTAAAGGCTGGTTTATAAGCGAAATGAACGTTAAGGCTAAAGAAAGGTTAAATTTATATGCGGGCTTTAAAGTTAATGAGCAGAATGTAAACGAAGTCATGGTTAAAACAACCTACGCTTCTATCGCTAAAACAGCCATTTTGCCGGTGCAGGATATTTTAGGTTTAGGTGAAGATACCCGCATGAATACTCCCGGAAGCATGGAACGCAACTGGCTGTGGCGCTTAAAACCGGAAAAGTTAACCGCCGCACTAACAAACTGGCTTAAAAAACAGACAGAAATGTATGGGAGGAGCATTTAAACTGCAATATTCTTTTGGGTTGTGTTTTGAATTAAACAATTTTTTAGCGAAACATGTCTTTATTAAAAAAACATCACTATGAAAAATACAATTATTTTAATACACGGCATGTTCCAGAATCCAAAAAGCTGGGAAAACTGGATTTCTTTTTTTGAATCAAAAGGATATGATGTAATTGCACCGGCTTGGCCATTGCACGAAGGTGAGCCCGCTGCATTAAGGCAAAATCCGCCTGCAGGCTTAGGCACACTGGAACTCGATACCATTATTACAGCCATCGAAACGCTGATTTACGGTTTGCCTGAAAAACCGATTGTTATCGGTCATTCTGTTGGAGGCTTAATTACACAGATTTTGGTTAACCGGGGCCTTGCTAAAATTGGGGTGGCCATCAGTTCTGTAGCACCAAACAGTATGGTTACTTTCGATTGGTCGTTCATTAAAAATGCCGCAACCATTGCCAATCCATTTAAAGGCGACGAACCGATTTATATGGACGAGGAAACTTTCCTTGGTGCTTTTGCCAATACTTTATCAGAAGCGGAGAGCAGATTAGCTTATGATGAAACGGCTACGCACGATAGCCGTAATGTATTCAGGGATTGTATGGGCAGTTCGGCACAAATTGACGTAGAACTTCCGCATGCACCGCTATTATTTATCGGTGGCGAAGAAGATAAAATCTGTCCGGCCGATCTGATTAACAAAATCGCCAAAGCTTACACTGACGAGGGAAGCGCAACTGCCGTGGAGATTGTACCCGGCAAAAGTCATTTTATCTGCAACGAGCCCGGCTGGGAAACCATTGCTGCAAGCATCGAAAACTGGATCGCGCAACGTCCTGAAACAAATATTTCAGATCCCATTGTAGCGCATTATCAGTAAGTTTTTACCGAAAAATGAGTAAAATGCCTTTCTTTTACATCCAGATATTGTTTTTTAATAGAATTGTTTAGTTTTGCGGCCCGTATATTGCTTACGGAAAGAAAACAAAGTATAACCTGGATCGTAAAAGATCCCAATTAAAAACAATTATGGACAAATTTAAAAAAGTACAGGAAGTTATCGCTTCAGTTGAAGCTGATGTAGCTAAATTTTATGATGGTGGTAACGCTGCAGCAGGTACACGTGTACGTAAAGCTATGCAGGATTTAAAAGTACTGGCTCAGGAAATCAGAGCTGAAGTAACTGAAAAGAAAAATACTGCAAAATAGTTAAACCGCATTTTCGCATATAAAGCTTCTGGCAATAGCCGGGGGCTTTTTTTATTTTTTGGATGTGTTAATTGGTCTTTACCTGTGTGACCAGCTAATTCTCCCAGGATATGCATTATCTCATATGCTAGATAAATCTGGCTTATATTTTCTTATATGTTCAATTTGTAGCTGTAATTATCTGTTTCAACTGCTTGATTCTCTGATTATTTGCCTGCTGAAATTTTTTACCACGCTTTATGCATATTTTTTGACTAATGTCAATTACAATCACCATTTGCGGTTAACTACTATTAAAGGATAGTATTAATTTTGTTGCACATGAATTTGATTGTCTGTCCGTTCATGTAAGTAGGATTTGTTTAACTTGTGATGACTTTAAGCAAAGGAAAGGGCGAACATGCAAATGTTTGCCTTTTTTTGTGCTTTCTTCATGCCTGCGCACTTATAATTTATTTACTTTTGCAGTCCTGAGCTTAAATGATGGGTGTAAATATGGCGGAAGCAACAAATGAGCAAATAGCAATAAAGGCAACTTACTTCAGTATTATTGGTAATACGTCTTTAGCCCTGATAAAAGGCGCCGCCGGGATTTTTGGTAATTCGTACGCCCTCATTGCAGATGCCATCGAATCAACTGCCGATATTTTTTCCTCAGTTCTGGTGCTTTTCGGTATCAAATATTCCAACCGTCCTGCTGATGAAAACCATCCTTATGGCCATGGCAGGGCAGAACCGCTGATTACCTTTTTAGTAGTTGGTTTTTTGATTACTTCGGCCACCATCATTGCTTACGAGAGTATCGAAAACATACAAACCCCTCATGGTTTACCCAAGCCTTTTACTTTATTTATTCTTGGGGCAATCATCATCTGGAAAGAAATTTCTTTCCGCCTGGTAATGAAAAGAAGTAAAGAGACCAACAGTTCTTCCTTAAAAGCAGATGCCTGGCACCACAGGAGCGATGCCATCACTTCTGTTGCTGCCTTTATCGGAATTTCGGTAGCCCTGATTATGGGCAAAGGTTACGAAGCTGCCGATGATTGGTCGGCATTATTTGCTGCGGGTTTTATCCTCTACAACTGTTACCATATTTTCAGGCCGGCTTTGGGCGAAATTATGGACGAAAACATGTACGAAGATATCATAGAGGAAATCAGAAAGGTTGCCATCACCGTACAGGGCATTTTGGGTACCGAAAAATGTTTTATCCGTAAATCAGGGATGAAATATCATGTAGACCTTCACGCCTTGGTTGACGGCAGTCTTTCGGTAACAGACGGACATGAGCTGGCGCACAAACTTCAGGATACCCTCCATCAGGATATCCCCGAACTCGGCAATATTTTAATCCACATTGAACCGGCCGGTCATCGCCATTAATGCCTTTTCAGCTTAAAAGTAACAGATATGATAAATTGATTGCTTGATTTCGAAGCACGCTTGCCTTATATTTGCTCCCGTGAACAAAGTTGTCATCTTTCTGCTGTTCCCGGTCATTGTTTTTAACGCTTCTGTACGTGAAGTGATAAAGGCGCCTCAGTTAATTTCTCATTTTATCCAGCACCATCAGCTCGATGCGCAGATCAGTTTTATTGATTTTCTGGAAATGCACTATTTTGGGCACGATCTGAACGATAATGATGACGAGGAGGACATGAAACTGCCGTTTAAAAAAATAGATGGTCATCACGTAATCTCCATTGCCGTTCCCGCCGAAAGATTTATCCTGTTAAAGGCAGCCTGTTTAAATCTTTTACCAGCCTGTACATTTAGTTACGAACCAAAATACAGTAACCCTACTTTCGGAAGCCTTTTCAGGCCACCAATGGCATCAGCATAATTTCTACTTATTTCTTTTTTTTTCAGGTGAAGTCTTTATGCTCCGCCTGAATATCATGTCGATCCATTTAAAATAATTATTATGTTGAATAAGATTATCGGCTTTTCCGTTCGGAATAAGCTGATTATTGCCTTGTTTGTACTTTCCCTTATTGGCTGGGGTGCGTACGAGGTAACTAAACTCCCTATTGATGCCCTGCCTGATATTACCGATAACCAGGTGCAGGTAATCACCGTTTCGCCTTCACTGGGTGCACCGGATATCGAACGCTTAATTACTTTTCCCATTGAGCAGGCCTGTAGCAGTATTTCGGGACTGAAACAGATTAGAAGCTTTTCCCGTTTCGGGCTTTCGCTGGTCACCATTGTTTTTAACGAAGAAACTGATGTGTACTGGGCACGGCAGCAAATTGCCGAACGCCTGCAACAGGTACAGCAGGAAATTCCACAGGGCATAGGCTCGCCGGCAATGGCACCGGTTTCTACTGGTTTAGGCGAGATTTACCAATATGTGGTGCGCCCTAAAAAAGGCTACGAAGGCAAATACGATGAGCAGGCGCTCCGCACCATACAAGATTGGATTGTAAGGCGGCAGCTTTTGGGCACGCCAGGTGTTGCCGAAGTATCGAGCTTTGGTGGCAGGCTTAAACAATACGAAGTGGCTGTTAAACAAGACCAGCTTAAAGCCTACGGACTTACCATTGCCGAAATTTTTGATGCTTTGGAAAAAAACAACGAAAATACCGGGGGTGCTTATATCGAAAAAGGACCAACCGTTTTGTATATCCGGAGTGAGGGTTTAACTACCAGCCTGAGTGATATCGAAAAAATAGTAGTTAAAACACTGGATAACGGTATGCCCGTATTGATGGGGCAAGTGGCGAAAGTACAATATGGTTCAGCCATTCGTTACGGTGCCATGACTTATAATGCACAGGGCGAAGTTGCCGGAGCGGTGGTGATGATGCTGAAAGGAGAAAATTCATCTGTTGTAGTAAAGCGAGTAAAGGATAAAATTGCCGCCATACAAAAAATGCTGCCCGATGGGGTTGTGGTTGAGCCTTTTCTCGACCGGACTAAAATGGTTGACAATGCCATTAGTACCGTAGAAACCAATTTAATGGAAGGTGCACTAATCGTAATTTTTGTGTTGGTTTTCTTCCTCGGTAATTTACGTGCCGGCTTAATTGTATCGTCGGTAATTCCTTTATCGATGTTATTTGCCATTATTCTGATGAATAAATTTGGTGTTGGCGGTAACCTGATGTCGCTGGGAGCAATAGATTTCGGATTAATCGTTGACGGATCGGTAATTGTGGTAGAAGCCATTCTGCACCGTTTTTCGCACAGTAAACACTTCAGGTCGCTTAATCGTATTAATCAGGATCAGATGGATACCGAGGTTGAAAAATCAACAGGGTCGATGATCAAATCCGCAGTATTCAGTCAGATTATCATCCTGATTGTGTACCTGCCTATCCTTTCACTGGAAGGGATTGAAGGTAAAATGTTCAAACCCATGGCCTGGACAATTGCCTTTGCCATTTTGGGTGCATTTATCCTTTCCATTACTTATGTGCCCATGATGTCGGCGTTATGCCTCAATAAAACCATCAGCCATAAAAAGAACCTCACCGATAAATTAATGGCCTTGCTGGAAAGAAGGTATCAGCCCATATTAAGCAGGGTACTTCAGTTCCCCAAAACGATATTGATTGTTACCGTTTCTCTCTTTGCCCTATCTGTTTTCATAATGGGGACTTTGGGTGGCGAATTTATTCCCCAGTTGGAAGAAGGCGATTTTGCTGTAGAAACGAGGTTATTAACCGGTAGCAACCTGAATAATACCATCGAAACCACACAGAAAGCTTCAAAAATCCTTTTGGAGAAATTTCCGGAGGTACAAAAGATCGTTACTAAAATTGGTAGCGCCGAAGTACCTACCGACCCGATGCCTTTTGAAGCAGGGGATATGATGGTGATCTTAAAACCGAAAAAGGAGTGGACCTCGGCTAAATCTTTCCCCGAGTTGAGCGCCAAAATGACCAAAGCCGTAGAAGTTATCCCGGGCATTACCGTCGGTTTCCAGTTTCCGGTACAGATGCGTTTTAACGAACTGATGACGGGAGCCAGACAGGATGTAGTCTGTAAAATATTCGGCGAGGACCTCGATTCGCTTGCCGGCTATGCTAAACGCCTCGGCAATATTATCGGTACGGTAAAAGGTGCCATTAACGTGTACGAGGAGCAGGTAACCGGAATGCCGCAGGTAGTAATTAAATATAACAGGGATGGCATGGCCAAATACGGCATTAATGTTGGCGATGTAAACCGTGTGGTAAACACCGCCTTTGCCGGACAAATTGCAGGACAGGTTTACGAAGGCGAAAAACGTTTTGATATGGTGGTGCGACTGGATGAAGCCGCCCGGAAAAACATTAAAGATGTAGAAAACCTGATGGTGCTCACCAAATCAGGCAACCAGATTCCTTTAAGTACCGTGGCCAGTATCGAAGAGGTGGAGGGTGTAAACCAGATCCAGCGCGAAGATACCAAACGCCGCATTATTGTGGGTTTTAACGTTAAAGACCGCGATGTACAATCGATAGTAGAAGAATTACAGCAAAAAGCCGGACAGCAGCTTAACCTTTCTAAAGGCTATACCATATCTTATGGCGGTTCTTTTGAAAACATGACGGCTGCAAAATCGCGTTTGGCCATTGTGGTACCCATTGCGCTGTTATTGATTTTCCTCTTGCTCTATTTTGCCTTTAGTTCGGTAAAACAAGGGCTATTGATTTACACTGCCATTCCGCTATCTGCCACAGGAGGCATATTTGCCCTTTGGATGAGGGATTTGCCTTTCAGTATATCGGCAGGGGTTGGTTTTATTGCATTATTCGGTGTTGCTGTACTGAACGGGATTTTACTCGTTACCGAATTTAACCGCCTCAAAAAAGAAGGCTGGGGAGATGTAAAACGCATCGTAATCCATGCTACCAAATCTAAACTACGCGCTGTGTTAATGACTGCTCTGGTACCATCGCTGGGCTTTATCCCGATGGCCATCAGTACCGGTGCCGGTGGTGCCGTTCAAAAACCATTGGCAACTGTGGTAATCGGCGGATTACTGGTTTCCACCCTGTTAACTCTATTCGTTTTACCCATGTTATACATTTTGTTCGAAAAAGGATTCGGTTATTTCAAACCGAAAAGAAAGCTTGCTATTGTTACTTTACTGGCATTATCTGCTGCATTTAGTGCCAATGCGCAGGAGCAGATCAGTTTAAAAGCCGCAATTGATACCGCTGTAAAAAATAATGTATCCTTAAAAGTGGCGCAAACAGAAATTCAGTACTATAAACAACTGGGCAAAAATGCTTTTGATGTGCCTAAAACAGCTGTAACTTTTGATTATGGTAAGTTTAACAGCCTGGCCAACGATAATAAGTTTTCCATTGCACAGAGCTTTGATTTTCCATCGGTTTATTCCAGACAGTACAAAGTAAATAATACCAACGTGCGCATTAGTGAAGCACAGCTGGATAATAAACAGCTTGACTTAAAAACACAGGTTAAATCGGTTTATTACAACCTGATTTTATTGGGCGAAAAACGCAAAATCCTGATCTGGGCCGATAGTGTTTACAGTGCTTTCCAAGAAAAGTCGTCTCAACGTTTTAAATCAGGCGATGTAGATGTACTCGAACTCCGTACTGCCGAAAACCAGAAACAGCAAATCGCAAATCAGCTCGAAATGCTGCAAACAGATTATACTCAACAATTAAACAGGTTTAAGTTCCTGTTAAACAGCGATCGCTTGTTGATTCCTCAGGCAGAAAGTCCGGTATATGGATTTAATCCGGTGGTTAAAGCGGAAATCAATAACAATCCTTTGCTTAAACTTAACGAAGCGCAGTTAACGCTTGCCCAGCAACAAAAATCGGTAGAGAAAAGCAAACTGATGCCTTCGCTGATTTTCGGTTACAACAATTCGAGCATTATCGGTTGGCAAACCAACAGCATGGGTACTGAACAATATTTCGATAAAAATAAAAGATTTTCTTCTTTCAGTTTGGGTTTGGGCATTCCGGTTTTCTTTGGCGTGCAACAATCACGCATCAAAGCCTCAGGCATTGCCGTGCAGCAAAAAAACCAGGAACTGGAACTGATGAAAAAGACCCTTGATGCAGAACTGGAAAATGCGGTTAACCGTTATACACAGCTAGATAAACTCCTAAAATCTTATCAGAAAATTTCACTGGCAAACGCAGGAGATATCATCAGAACGGCTTCCGATAAATTAAATGCTGGGGAAATTGCCTATTTGGATTGGGTGATATTGATCAATCAATCTATACAGCTTAAAGCCGAATATTACGATAAAGTACAGCAGTTTAACGAAGCCGCTTTTGAAATTGAAAAACTCACCGCAACAGATAAATAACATACAAATGAAGTATAAAATAATAAGTGGATTATTGGGCATCGCTATTTTGTCGGCTTGCACCAGTCCAGATAAAAATGAAAAAAGTGCTCCTGCAGAAAAAACAGTGCAGGTAAAAACCGATGAAGTACAACTAAGTGCCGCACAGGTTAAAAATGCAGGTATTGAAGTAGGGCAACCTGAAACCAAAAGCATGCACAATACCATTAATGTAAACGGTGTGGTAGATGTTCCGCCCGAAAATACCTATTCGGTAAGCGTGCCTATGGGTGGCTACATCAAAAAGATGATGCTTATCCCTGGTATGATGGTAAAAAAAGGAGCCGTACTCGCCATTGTAGAAGATCAGCAATATATTCAGTTACAGCAAGACTATCTTACAGCAAAAAATAAACTTAAATTTGCCTCAGCAGATTATGCCAGGCAAAAAGGTTTAAACCAGACCAAAGCCACCAGCGATAAGATTTTTCAACAAACGGAAAGCGATTTTAATAATCAAAAAGTCCTGGTTAAATCACTGGCTGAAAAATTAAGACTGATTGATATTAATCCTGGTATTTTAAATGAGGACAATATCAGCAGGAGCATTAAAGTTTATGCCCCCATCAGCGGTTATGTAACTAAGGTAAATACCAATGCCGGGAAATATGTTAATTCATCCGATATTCTTTTCGAACTGATTAGTCCCGGAGCATTGCACGCCAACCTCACCATTTTTGAAAAAGATGCCGCAAACCTTAAAGTGGGGCAGGAGATTATTTGCACCACTTCAGCTAATCCGGATAAAAAGTACAAGGCAAAAATACACCTGATTACGCCTAATATAGAAGACGACCGCACCACAAGCGTACATTGCGATCTTGAAAATACAGATAATAAATTATTGCCCGGTACTTTTTTAAATGCATCAATTGCCGTATCCAATGCGCTTGTAGAAACCGCGCCCGAAGATGCCATTGTAAAATGGGAAAACAAATATTATGTTTTTACCGATCTGGGGAATTACCATTATAAAATGATTCCCGTAGAAACCGGAGCCAGCCTTGATGGATTTATAGAAATCAGGTCTAAAAGTAAATTAACCAGCATTGTAACCAAAAACGCTTATGCCATTTTAATGAAAATGAAAAATAGCGGAGAGGAATAGTTAATGTTTTAGATGGTTTAGTCCCAAAATCGTCACTTTGGGCAAAGCACAGTGAAGTCGGAAGTCTGTTTCCTTAAATTCTTTCGCTGAAAATTGATAAAATTCAGTCTGAATAGTAAAATCTTTGGATTATATTTAATCCAAAGATTTTGCTTCGAAGCATTTTAGGTTCTTAGTTGCATTCTAGATAACAATTTGGCCAGCGTAATCACCTATAATTTAACACCATGCTGCAAAACAGGGTAAATCCATCCGGAGAAATCATTAAAACGCCCCACCGTGGTGCATGGCTAGGTAACCGTGGGGTTTTACATAACAAGCAGCAACAAATTATTCGTCCGTATAAAATAAGAGCCTGGATTACCTGTGCATTATCATTCAGGGGGAGGCACCGTGAGGTGATGCAACCCAACCGCTGGACGGAACTATTCTTTTTAGATGAAGCCACCGCATTTTCAGCCGGACACCGACCTTGTTTTCAATGCCGCTACGAAGATCATCAGCGTTTTAAAACATCCTGGTTAATGGGCAATCCGGAATTTGGCTTTAACATGAAAACCCCTGTTGCTGAAATAGATGATATCCTTCACCGGGAAAGAGTTGATGCTGATCAAGCCAAAATTACTTACAAAGAAAAATTAGCAGATCTTCCTGATGGCACTTTTATCCTTCTTCAGGATCGTCCATATTTGCTAAAAAATAGCCAGCTGTATGCCTGGACACCTGGGGGTTACGAAAAATCCATCCCATTACCCGATTTGGGTACTGTGAGTGTTTTAACTCCGAAATCAATAGTAAAAATGTTCAGGGCAGGATATCTTCCTCAGGTGGATGTAACAGGTAACCACCACACTAAATAAAGCTAGCGCTGTAGAAGTACTTCTTCAGTTTCAACAATAGTTCTGCCCTTTTTAGTCTTCGTTTCAGTTTTTAGCAACGTCAGTTTATTTTGCTGTAAATTGACAAGATAAGGTGTTTTGTTTTTGTTTGGTTTACCAATAAACAGTTTGCTACCATCGCTTACAGCCGGTAATTCTTCCTTGTGTTTGCCAAAGCCCTGTGTAATGATTACAGTATTCTTTTTCGTAAATTCATATGTTTTTTCGTTTGCTTTATACAGCTCTTTATCGCTCTCCGTAATTTTTCCGTCGGTTTTATCGGTTTCAATTTTAGATATAACTTTCCATTTGCCAACTAAACGCTGATCTAAAGCGGATTTATTTTGGGCATAAGTGTGGATGCCGGCTGACATCAATAATAAAATAAACAAAGTTTTCATGTTGCGGATGTTTTAGGTAGTGATCAATAAGAATGATTTAAATCAAAATAGTAATTTTTTTTGATCGCTTAAAATATTTTACTCAGGAAAGAATGAAGCCAAATGTTGCAGAGGCAGGATAGATCAGATTATTCTTAAACAGAATATGTTGTTTTTTGTGTGATAAATAATACAAAAAAGTGAATTTTATTTTATAATTTGCATTGTATTAAAAAAATCTAATGAAAAACGCCGTCCCTCTCTCACTTTTAATTGCTCTGTTTATGCTGTTACACACCAGTTGTAACTCAAATAAAAATTTAATTGCACAGAATAGCATTGACCTCAGTTTGCCTGAAAAGTTTAAACCTGCCGGAAAGCTTGATGGTGATCAGCTGATTGAAGCAATGCTGACTCAAAGGTTCATGTTCAATAAAATGCTGATCAAAAACGGTTTCGATCCTCAAAAACAATATCCACGGGTAATTTCAATACTCGATATTGCAACTGCCGGCACCATTTCATTTAATGGCTTCGATTACATCATCAGGCAAAACAAAATTGTGGGGGTTAAAGGCATTAAGTTATCGTTATTTGCATTAACCACACTAAACGGAAAAATGATGAAGTTAGATCAGATTCAACAATATTGTTCTGAACAGGCAAATTTAGCCTATCAGGTAAAAAAGCGTAATCTCGAAACCATTAAAGCATTAGACCGGCAATATTTTGCGGCACTAAGGAGTATGAGAAAAATTACTTCCAGCATTGCAACACTGGCAAGAAAGCCCAATCCATCCGTTTCAATAGAAATTGTGATAGCAAAAATCAAGCTACCTGATGGTAAATTTGAATTTAAAAGAAACTATGTAGCAGATGCTGAATGAATCAGATAACTGTCAACAGGATTGATTTGGGTGTATTATTTCACCCCGGTTACCATATAAATATTTTGTCCAACAGCTCCTTCGTACCCTGAAACTAATTTATAGTCGTAGAAATTATCGATTTCACTTATGAAAGAATCTAACGATGGAGCCTCTTTTGAAGCATATCGTTGGTCCCATTGAAATTTACTGCCAACTTTTAAAGTTGCCTTGTTACCATTATTAGCGTGGTTGATGATTAGCTGGGCAGGAGTGATGATGTTTTCCATATCTCAAATTTAATGTTCGTTTAGATATAGTTTTAACGTATCTGAAGCAGAATTGTTTTCCGGGCGATCGCAAAGATGAAAATATTCCCTGTGTAATCCTCTTAAATCAGCGGGAAAATAAGTGTTGCCGATTATCCTCCCGCAGATTAAACTGATCACCGCAGAGTTTAAATAAAATGATATAAAAACACCACATCGCCAACGTAAGCTGGTTTTGGTTGATCTTTTATTACCAATGTAGCCTGGATGGTAACCTTCGTAATTCCCCTCAGGTTGGTAATGCAGTTTAGTTTTGCCTTTAACTGCACTTCGTTGTTTACCAGAACAGCCTGTCCAAACCTGAAACTTTCTATACCGTAATTGATTTCCATTTTAATGTTTCGCACATCTGCAATCTGTTTCCACAAATACGGAATCAAAGATAAAGTAAGGTAACCATGCGCAATAGTGGCTTTAAATGGTCCTTCATTTTTGGCTCTTTCCGGATCGGTATGTATCCATTGATGGTCTAAAGTTGCATCAGCAAATTTATTGATCTGCTCCTGGTCTATGGTATGCCATTGTGAAACACCTAGTTCTTTACCAAGGTGTGATTGATATTCTTCAAAATTGTTGATCACCAACATATAATTCTTTTATCGGTTTAGCACTGTTTAACAAGTCCTTTAGGTTACAGCACTTCCCTCAGGGATATAGTTGGTTTACTGTTCTGTTCCCAATTATAATCATAATAACTGTGCCTTTAACAGCCAACGTCAAAAAATGTTTAAAAGATTTTACTGCATTCGAGGAGAATGCAGTTAATGTGCTAATATTCAGTTGTTTTAGTTTTTTTTAAGGTATTACAGGTTAATGTTAAAGATCTGCTTTACTAATTATTTCAAACGTTGTAAACCAAAATGCACCGGTATTCTGGTTTAAACATATCATCATCTGGCTTAAAATGGCTCTTTTTCATTATTTTTAATTTTTGCGTACGCTTATTCGCACTTTCTACTGAAATAAATGAAAAAAATACCAGCAGCAATAATATTTTTATTTGGCCTTAGCGGTTTTGTTCAGGCAAAACCACTTTTTAAAGCGCTTGCCATTTACGAGAATGGCGGTCATCATTTGGCTTATTCTAAAGTGGCGCGTGTTTGGCTGGATAGTTTGGCAAAAAAAGAAGATTTTGAGGTCGATTATGTGAATGATACCCGAAAATTTACTGTGGAATTTTTAGCCTCCTATCAATTAATCATTCAGTTGGATTATCCTCCCTACACCTGGAAAGACAGCGAAAAGCAAGCTTTTAAAGATTACACTGAGAACGGAAAAGGTGGCTGGATCGGTTTTCACCATGCAACATTGCTGGGCGATTTCGACGGCTATAAAATGTGGCCCTGGTTTAGTGGTTTCATGGGCGATATTACGTTTAAAAGTTATATTCCTAATTTTGCTCAGGGAGAAGTGACGGTTGAAAAAACGAATCATCCGGTATTTAAAGGCCTTCCAAAGAAATTTCTGATCAAAAAAGAAGAGTGGTACACCTACAATAAAAGTCCCAGGCAACAGGTAAACGTACTGGCTAGCGTTGATGAAAACACCTATCAGCCAGGCGATGTCCCAAAAATGGGCGATCACCCCGTAATCTGGACGAACGAAAAAATGAAAGCCAGAAACATCTATATTTTTATGGGCCATAGCCCCGAACTGTTTCAGGATAAAACCTATCAAAAATTGTTTAAAAACGCCATTTTTTGGGCAAGTGCACCCTATCTGAAATAAAGCTAAACTATTATGAAAAACGTTCTAAGTATAATTTGCCTGTTTTTGCTTGCCCAAACCACTTTTGTAAAAGCACAGCAGATTTTAGTTAACCAGATCGGGTACGATATCAATTCTCTTAAAAGAGCAATCTTTGTTTCAGATATGCAGCAAAATGATGTAAAAGCATTCGAAATTGTGAGTACAGCCAATCAAAAAATATTATTTAAAGGCTTATTAAAGCCCGGCGGATCATTTAAAGAATGGGGAGAAAAATATTATTACAATCTTGATTTTTCAGGCTTTAACACCACAGGTGAATACATCATTCAACTAAAAGGCCTCACAAAGGTTCATTCGCCGAAGTTTAAAATTGGCGAAAATTTACTGGCCAAATCAACTTTACCTTCTTTACTCCATTATTTCAGGAACCAGCGGGCTAATACCAATATAGAACTCGAAAATGATAAACATGTACAATTGTTTGGTTCTTCAAAGACGGTCGATTTAGCCGGTGGCTGGTGTGATGCATCAGGCGATGTAAGCAAATATTTCTCACACCTGGCTTATGCCAATTTTATGTCGCCACAACAGATCCCGCTCGTAACCTATACCTTGATAGATGCTGCGAATAAACTGCCAAAATTGCTTAAAAGTTTAAAACTGACTGATTCTATAAAAGATGAAGCCGTTTACGGTGCTGATTATCTGGTGAAATCGTTAAGTGATGAAGGTTATTTTTACATGATTGTTTTTAGTTATTTTAATAAGGATCCGAAAGCCAGGCGTGTGGTAGGTTTACATGCCAATAGTGTAACCACCAGCGAATATCAGTGCGCATTTAGAGAAGGCGGTGGAATGGCCATTGCGGCATTGGCCAAAATTTCTACCTGGGAGAACTTAGATCGCACCAAAAGAAACGGATATATTGATGCTTCACAACGTGCTTACGAACATTTAAAAATCAACAATTTAAAATATTGTGATGATGGAAAAGAAAACATTATCGACGATTATTGTGCGTTAATGGCCGCCACCGAACTTTATCAGGCTACAAAAAAAGACTATTTCTTGCAGGAAGCCAGAACTAGGGTACAGCATCTGCAAAAACGCTTAAATCCTAAAGGTTATTTCATTTCCGATGATACTGACCGGCCATATTTTCATGCATCAGATGCTGGTTTACCTTTAATGGCTTTAAACCGTTACCTGGCAGTAGAAACCGATAAAAATTTAGTTAAAGATGCCCTGCGGGCATTGAATGCTAATTTAGCTTATCAGATAAAAGTTACTTCAGCAGTTGAGAATCCTTTTGGTTATGCCAGGCAAACCTTTAAATCTCCGGGAGGCGTGAAGGACACTTTTTTCATTCCCCAGGAAAACGAAACCGGCTGGTGGTGGCAGGGCGAAAACGCAAGACTGGCTTCACTTGCAGCAGCAGCTTTTAGCCAAGGTAATCAACCGGCTAATAAAAACTTCGCAACCAATCAGCTGAACTGGATTTTAGGTTTAAATCCATATAATATGTGCTTTATGTATGGCTTTGGTGAAGAAAATGTTCCTTATATGGCATCAAATTACGGGCATGGCTCTCAAAAAGGAGGCATTTCTAACGGCATTACGGGCAAAGATGGCGCAGCTGATGGTTCTGGAATAGATTTTAAAAAAGAGGCCAGCGGTAACGAATGGCGCTGGACGGAGCAGTGGTTGCCGCATGCGGCCTGGTTTCTGCAAGCGATAACCGAATTAGAAAAAGAGTGATTTAGTCTAGTTCAGTTTCCTTAGTCTGTACTCGGCTATATTTCGTCCTCATCAACTCGTTTTATGAAGGTGCGGTCTGTCATCCTGAGGGATATTTTATTTTTTAAAAATCAATATGAGTGACATAAGAATCTTGGCGCAATGATAAGCCGCCAAATTCGTCATTGCGAGAAGGCTTTTTCAGCCGACGAAGCAATCTTTCTCACAAGGATTGCTAGCAGGAAATATTGCCTCCCCGAAAAGTCGGGATGGCTGTCGTTCCTCCTCCTAACTACACTTAGTTATCCATTGCACCAACCGCTTTCCACTTTCCGCTCAACGTTCTCCGCTCAGGGCTATCCACTCCTCTAAAAATTTAATTTGATATATTTAAATTAAAATTTAGATTTGTCTAAAATTATATTTAGATAAATAGTCATCTCATGAAATCATTCTTACTATACTGCCTCTGTTTTTGTATATCGCTAAATCTATCCGCGCAAAATGTAACCCTCAAAGGTTTGGTTACCGCTCAAAATGAACCTGTAGAAAATATTACGATAAAGATTTTGGGCGCCAACAGATCTGCGAAATCAAGTATTTCTGGTAATTATCAGTTTAATAATCTCTTAACAGGAAATTATGATCTTATTTTTACCGGGATCGGTTACCAATCGAAAAGGATTAAAGTGTTACTAAAAGGAGATACAGTAATCGTTAATGCAGATCTGTTAAGTCTGTCGTCAAATCTGAATGATGTGGTGATTACAGGCGTAAACCGGGCTACGCAGTTGCGAAAAAGTCCTGTGCCTATAGCCGTCATCTCCCGAAAATCGATGGATCAGAATGTTAATACCAACTTAATCGAAGCCATTGTTAAAGGAGTTCCGGGTGTTACTGCGGTTACCACAGGACCAAACGTTTCTAAACCCTTTATCCGTGGGTTGGGCTATAACCGTGTTTTAACCCTGTATGATGGTTTAAGACAGGAAGGACAGCAATGGGGCGATGAGCACGGAATCGAAGTTGACGAATACGGGGTTACAAGAGTGGAGGTAGTTAAAGGTCCTGCCAGTTTAACCTATGGTTCTGATGCCCTTGCCGGAGTAATCAATATGATCCCTTACGCTCCGAATTTTGAAAATGGAAAGCTAAAAGGCGATTTTACTGCAAATTATCAAAGCAATAATGGCATGTTAGGCTCGTCAATCGGTTTAGCCTATATTAAAAACGATTGGAAATATACATTCAGGGCAACCGGAAAAACCGCCCATAATTACAAAAATAAAATAGATGGAATGGTTTATGGAACCGCTTTCAGGGAATATAACCTTTCGGCCAGTGCAAGGGTAGATAAAACCTGGGGATTTTCTAAAACAGCCATCACTTATTACGATAACTTAATGGAAATACCCGATGGCAGCCGCGATTCGTTATCCCGAAAGTTTACCCGGCAGGTTTTAGACAACGGCGATGATATTAAAAACAGACCAATTGTGCCTGAAAATGACTTGAACAGCTATTCAATTAATCCTTTACACCAGCACATTCAACACTACCGTTTTTACAATGCCAGCCAGTTTAAATTTGGAACGAGTGATTTAAATGTATTAATTGGTGCTCAGCAGAGCGTAAGGCGGGAATATAATCATCCAACTGTACCCAGTCAGGCCGGACTTTACGTTGTACTCAATACCTTTAATTACGATCTCAAATACAATCTTCCCGATTTTGCCGGAATCGAAAGTACCATTGGCGTAAACGGCATGTATCAGGGGAACAGGAGCAAGGCCGCTACAGATTTTCCCATTCCGGATTATGATCTTTTTGATATTGGTGCCTTCTATTTTGCTAAGAAATCAATGGGAAAAATCGATATCTCAGGAGGAATCAGGTTAGACAGAAGAAACATCAATTGGGGCAATTTTTATGTAGGTACCGATAGCCAAACAGGTTTTGGTAAGCAGGTAAGTGCTACAGATGCCAGCGGAACCTTGCAATTCCCTTCTTTTAATAAAAATTATTACGGTTTGTCTGGAAGTTTGGGCTTTACCTATAACATTTCCGAAAAACTATTGATTAAAGCAAATATAGCAAGGGGATACCGCGCACCAAACATCACTGAAATTGGTTCAAATGGCTTAGATCCGGGCGCACACATTGTGTACCTGGGCAACCGTACTTTTAAGCCCGAATTTAATTTACAGGAAGATATTGGCATTATTGCTTATTTAAAAGATGCTGATATCAGTATGGAAGTGTTTAATAATAATATCCAGAACTATATTTATCAATCGCGTTTAACCGATGCCGATGGCAATCCGGTGGTTATTGTGCCCGGTAATTTAACTTATCAGTATCAACAGTCAAAAGCCAGGTTATATGGTGCAGAAGTATCGGTTAACCTGCATCCAACGGCAATGAAATGGTTAAGTTTTAACAACAGTCTGGCATATATTGTGGGGTTGAATCAAAATCAGGATTTATTAAGCCAACATGGCCAGGCAGGTAAATATTTACCTTTTATTCCTCCTTTACAATTTAGAACAGAGATTAAGGCTACTGCACAAAAACAAATTGGCATTTTTTCTCAGCCTTACATCAAAATCGATGCAGCTGTTTTTGGTGATCAGAATAAATTTTATGCTTTAGATAATACAGAAACCTTTACCGCAGGTTATACGCTGATTAACGGTGGGATAGGCTCAACATTAAAATCTAAGAAAGGAAAAATGCTTTGTGATATTTTTATTCAGGCAGATAATATTTTCAATGTCGCTTATCAATCAAATCTAAATCGACTGAAGTATTTCGAATATTATAACCAATCGCCAAATGGCCGATCGGGAATTTACAATATGGGCAGGAATTTCAGTTTTAAAATTATTGTACCAATTTAGTGGAATATGTAAGATGGAAAAGGGAATGATGGAACTGCAATTGCCAACTGGAAACTGTTCACTGCCATGTCCATCATCCATCTTACATTATTACATCTTACATATTTTCCCTACTTTTACATCAAACATGGATTTATCTTTAAGCGAACAACGTCTCAATTTTTTAAGGCAATCAATCGGAAGGGTAGTTACCGATTCACCGTCTAACTTTATGAACTGGCTGGCGCCTGTGCTGATCAGGGCAGAATATGGTATTTTGGTTTGTCAATACACCATCCGTAAAGAAATGACCAATCCTTATCATATTTTGCACGGTGGTGTAACTGCAGGCATCATTGATGACCTGATCGGAGCGACGGTTTTTACCATGGGATTAAACGAACGTTATACAACAGTAAACAATTACATTGATTATTTTGCACCAGCCAGCGAAGGGGATGAAGTAGTGGCCGAAACTTCTATTGTTAAAAAGGGCAGGACTATATTAAACCTTCAATGTGAAATATATTTACCCTCAAAAAAGCGTTTAATAGCAAAGGGTTACTCTAATATGTTAAACATAGGTTAAGCCTTGTTAGATGGTTTAAGAATTAATTATTAATTCCTTTAAATTAACGAAACATTCTCAGTTATAATTTGTTGTAATTTAACCAAAAATATAATGAGCCATGTTAGAAAATTATTCCACCCTGCAATTCATTGTGAGAGGCAAAATTTTTAAGGGATTTTGCATGCGTATCCAAGATGATTTTCATGAAACCTATGCTGTTGTTTTAGACGGTTACCATTCTTTTTGTATCTGGCTGGATAACAAAAGCGAAAAATGGTGTGCATCGAAAAATGCAGCAATCGATCCGGATGCCATTGATGAAATCATCAGTAGGATTTCCTTTCCGGTTTCGTAGTTTAGTACACATTTAACCTAATGCTCAATAAAAAAATCTCCATTTGGCTTTTGTCAAATGGAGATTTTTTGTGTCGTTATTTTAATCCCGGCCAAAACAGGTAAGCCATGGTGATTGCCGTAATTACACCTGCTAAATCAGCCAGTAACATCGAGCCAATTGCATAACGGGTATTCCTGATGCCTACCGCACCGAAATATACAGCTACTACATAAAAAGTGGTGTCTGATGCCCCTTGAAAAACCCCTGATAACCTGCTGGCAAAAGAATCTGGTCCGTTGGCAATCATCGTGCTTACCATCATGCCCCTTGCAGCACCACCACTTAACGGCCTGATTAAAGCAGTAGGCAGTGCATCAACAAAACGGGTATCTGCACCCAAAAATATAAAGGCGTGTTTAATTCCGTTCATGATCACATCAAATGTTCCACTTGTCCTCAGCATACAAACCGCGACCAAAATCCCAACTAAATATGGAATAATTTTAATTGCGGTTTCAAATCCCCCTTTAGCACCTTCAACAAAAGAATCAAAAATGTCTATCTTTTTATAAAGTGCACCAAGAACAATCAACAAAAAGATTAATAAAATAAGTCCGCCACTTAACAAGCCCGAAAAAGAGGTAACGCTAGATGCATTTAAGCGGCTAACGTACCAGACTATTGCTGCTATTACCGCTGAGATACCTAAAACCCATGTTAAGATAACGGGTTGTAAAATGTTGATTTTCTGTTTAAAAGATACAATCAGCATGGCTGCCATGGTTCCTACGAAGGTGACAATCATGCAGGGAATAAATATATCGGTAGGATCCTGAGCATTTTGGGTAGAACGGATTGCAATTACACTCACCGGGATTAAACATAATCCTGCCGCATGCAGGCATAAAAACATAATCTGCGAATTGCTGGCTACATCTTTATTCGGATTTAACTCCTGCAAACTTTCCATGGCTTTGATGCCAAAAGGAGTTGCAGCATTATCCAATCCCAATAAATTGGCAGAAAAGTTCATAATCATGTGTCCCATAGAAGGGTGACCTTTTGGTACCTCAGGAAAAAGCTTTGAAAAAAACGGACTGATAATTCTCGATAATAAACGGATACCACCCGCTTTCTCGGCAATTGACATAAAGCCCATAAATAAGGCTAAAGTACCCACCAATTCAATGCAGAGTTTTACCGCAATGGAGCAGGTTTGAATAATACCATCTAATTTAAGCGGGTTGGCCGGATCATCAGACTTTCCAATTACCATCCAGTTAAAAATATCGCTTTGTCCAAAGAAGAAGCACTTAATACAAGCTACAAGAATAGCTACAATAATAAATCCCGACCAAATCCTGCTTAATGCCATTTAGTTTGTTTTGTTTTTTTGATGCGTGAAAATAGCTTTTTTAAGCCGAATTTCATAGCATACAGTTTGGAGTTGGGAGCTTTGGGATTGGAGTCGCTAGCGATAGCCATATTCATCGGTATGGAACAAGATGCTTTAATATTATGGTCAACGAAAAAATCCATAATAAATAGCAATTACTATTCACTATGGATTTTAATTTTTTTTCTGCTATAAGCTATTTCTTATGCACCATGGCCTCCAGACTCGCAGCTTAAAACTCCAAACTCAACTAAGGTTTCTCGTCAGTTAATTCAAAACCCCAGGTTTTTCCTTTTTCAGTTGCAGGGATTCCGGTTGTCATCCATGCCGGCGCTTTTGCTCCTTTTAAATAATAATCGAAAAACTGTTGTTCTCGGATCTGGATATCTTTACGGTTTTGGCGTTGAACCAGGTTGTGTGCCTCACCATTATAGTTTAACATCCAAACCGGTTTACCCAAACGGCGAAGACCTGTAAACATCTCGATACCCTGATACCATGGCACCGCACCATCAGCATCATTTGCCATTACCACAACCGGCGTATTTACTTTCGGGAACATAAATAACGGAGAGTTTTCGATATATAATTCAGGTTTTTCCCAAAGGGTTGCACCGATACGGCTTTGTGTTTTTTCGTACTGGAACTGACGGTTCATACCGGTTTCCCAACGGATTCCGCCATAAGCAGAAGTCATGTTGGCAACAGGTGCACCCGCCCAGGCTGCCGCATACATATTATTTTGAGTAATCAGATACGCCACCTGGTAGCCGCCCCAGCTTTGACCCTGGATACCGATTTTAGTGCCATCAACCCAACTGTTTTTCTTCAAACTTTCTACGCCTGAATTGATAAATTCAACTGCAGATTGGCCCGGGTGACCAGTTTCATAGCTGATATCCGGTGCAAAAACCAAATAACCGTTACTTACAAAATATGAGATATTTAAACGTGACGGAGTAGGAGCTGGAGCCTGGTAAGTGTATAAACCATCAGTAAGTTTCTCATAGAAATACGCAATCATCGGGTATTTCTTATTCGGATCGAAATTTTCAGGTTTGTATAAAATCCCTTCCGCTTTATAACCTTTTGGCGTGGTCCATTTTACCAGTTCTGCCGTTCCCCAGTTGTAATTTTGTTGCTGAGGATTGGTATTGCTTAATTTAGTTTCGGTTTTAAGATCTGCGGAAACATAAACATTAGGCGATTCTATATAATTGGCTTTATCGTAAATGTAAACGTCCGCATCTTTGGCTTTTACCAAATTAGAATATTTAAATTTGGCCATCACCACCAATTCCGGTGCTTTAACCGAACCTACATTTGTACGGTAAAAACCATTTTCTTTGGTTGCGTTATTAAAAGCATTTAACCAAACCAACTCATTCGCTTTAACAAATTTACTATCTGCATTGCGTTCAAACCTGTTTTCAGGCTGTAGCCTTTCGTAACGGAAAGTAAGGTTATTAGCCCTCCCAAACCCGGCAGTAATGTTTTTTGGCGCTGTTTTTCCATCTGGTGAGAACGACCAGATATCATATTTATCATAAATTAACGCCGCCTTATCGCCTTCTGTCCAGGTGGCTAAACCATAAGCAGAAGGTAAATCTGGCACATCATTTTCTTCATCAACAAATTTTTCGCTTAAACCAGCTGTTAAAACGGTTACTTTTCCTGTTGCAATATGATAAGTGCTCCAGCTACCTGCTTTTCTATCGAAGAATAGCACATAATTTCCTCCTGGAGAAGCCATTGCATAACCGCTTAAATTATCAATGATTTTCTTTTTCTGACCATTTTTTGTATCAACGAGATAATAATCTTTTGAGGTAGAACCACTCCATTGAGATTCAATCCTACGGCCATAATCTGTTGAGGCTAAAACGGTATTGGCATCACCTTCAGCAATCATATTGGCATCTGGCAATTTTAAATCTGTAAGCGGAATTACTTTAGGATCGCTGCTGTAAACATCAATTACGGATAAGTAGCTTTTTTTGCTATCCCTGTCTGCATTTTTAAGTTGCATGGGTTGGAGATAATCATCTTTGTAATTCCAAACATCAACTTTTGCTACTTCGAAATCTACAATGGTAGTATCTTTCGGCTTTTTAATTGGAGAGATTCCAAAAAATAATTTCTTACCGTCTTTGCTGAAAGTGATCTTTCCGTCGCCATTAACCGACCATTTTGCAGGCAAGCCGGGCATGTCGAAATCAACCAATATCTGTGCAGTATCCAGGCTTAATGAATTGTAATAAACATTGTAGTCTTTTATTTCCTGTTTTTCAGGACTTTGTTCTCCAACAAAAGCCACATGTTCACTTTCTTCATCAAAAGTGAAATTTTTGAAACTTCCTTTACCTTTAATTAGTGTTTTAAGTGTTCCTTTTTCTGTATTTAATAAAAATACACCCTGTGGAGCCGTTTTATCTTTTTTAGATCCGCTGCAGGCAAAAACCAGTTGTTTACCATCTTTACTGAAATAATAATCGGTTACAAATTTATAGGTTTTATCGGTACCGGTTAAAAGGTTTTTGACTACTAAATCAGTTCCTTCTTCAGTTTTACCCTTTGCGGCCGGTTCATCATCAGCAAAATCCGTCTCCCCATCTTTTTTCTCAGCAGGTTTCACAGTTTTTTTGGCTGTATCTGGTTTCTCGGTCAAATAAGCTAAAACTCCTGAGCCTTCTTCAGGAAATTTGAACGATTTTACTCTCGCTACCTTAGTAATGGTGTTGGTAGTCAGGTTGGCTATACCCAACGAATCTTTTGGCAATTCATCAGCCTTTTTCTTCTTTATTTTAGCCTGACGTAAATCTTTATTTAAAGGACGGATATTAAATGCCGCAAATTTAGAGTCGTTGCTAAACTGCGAATTCATTCCTCTTGGAACGTTCAGTTTTGTATTGGTTTTGATATTGGTAAGGTAAAGTTGCGCATCGCCTTCTTGCTGTAAGATGCTGTACATGGCCCAGATGCCATTATTGGATAATTGCTTTGTACCTACTGATTCCCAGGTATCATAAACGTTATGATCTAATGGTTTCTTTTGTGCGTAGGCAAAGCTGACAACGAAAAACAGAATAATTGTTAGTCTCTTTTGCATTTTGAAATGTTAAGTAATTTGTTGGTTCAGATTTAATCTCCTAAAATTGGAATTTTTTAGCTTATTCGGAAACTTGTATGTCAAATATTACAATTAAAAAGGGAATTGGGGAGGGAAGATGTAAAATGAGGAATGTAAGATTGATGATGGAATTTGTAAGAAGTCCGGTATCGGAGGACCGATGTTCATGCTACCTGGAATTAACGCTTAACAGCATGCGCTTAATGCTCTTAGCTCCATGCCCTAAGCTCCAAGCAAAAATCCCCGGTCACTTTTAGGTAACCGGGGATTTCATATCAGTTGAAAGCAAAATTACTTTTTAGCTTGTTGCTGCTGACGCATATAATCGTCTAAACGCTGTTGAAATTTAGATTTTTTCTTTTTCTCATCAGCTGGTCGCGCTTTATTTTGCTGAATTAAAGCATGGATTTTCTCATCATCAACCATTTTACGAATTAAGAACTGCTGTCCGAAAGTCATTAAGTTGGCTAAGAAATAATAATAGTTTAATCCCGCAGGGTAGCTGTTCAATACGCCTAAGAAAATGATCGGCATAATGTAACCGATGTATTTCATCTGACCGGTTGCACCAGAAACCTGGTTGTTAAAATAGGTCATGATTAAGGTAGAAACCGTCATCAGCACACACATCAAACTTAAGTGATCGCCAATAAATGGAATTTTTACCCCGAATTTGATAAACTCATCGTAAGTTGATAAATCTTTCATCCAAAGGAAACTCTCTCCACGCAACTCAAACAAGTTCGGGAAGAAGAAGAAGAAGGCCATTACCAGGGGCAATTGCAGCACCATAGGCAAACATCCTCCGAGTGGATTTACGCCGGCTTTCTTATATAATTTTAAATATTCCTGTTGAACCAGGGTTGGATTATCCTCGCCTACTTTTGCTTTAATTTCGTCCATTTCTGGTTTCAAAACACGCATTTTAGCCATTGATAAGTATGACTTGTAGGTAAGCGGCGATAATGCAACTTTTAGTAAAATGGTTAATACCAAAATGATTAAACCATAGTTCCAGCCAAAACTGTTTAAAAAGTTAAATACAGGTAACACGATAAAGCGGTTAATGTATTTTAATGGCCAGTAACCCATATCAACCTGTTGCTCTAAATCGTAACCCTGTGCTTTTAAAGCAGAGAATTTGTTTGTTCCGAAATAGAATTCCATTTCATAAGTCTGATTGGCTGTATGTGCATATGGCAATTGCATATTGGCATCATAAAACTTCACCTGACCAGGAGCAGTTGGGATTTTAACTTCTAAACTTCCTTTTTCGAAAGCCTGTTTCGAGATTAAAGAAGCCGAGAAAAAGTGTTGCTTAAAAGAGAACCACTGGATTTTACCTTTCGATAACTCTTCTTTTTCATCTTTCGAAACACTTAAATGGTTTACATCACCATCTAAATATTTATAGTAAGGTGCTGAATAACGGTGCTCACTTTCAATTGATTTTTCTTGTTGTAACAAGGTAGTTTGCCAGTTTAAGCCAATGTTATTACCTGCAATTACCTGTTGTAAACCAACCAAATTAACATTAAATGCCACTTTATTGCTTAATGCTTTCAAATCATATACATATTCTACATAAGCATTAGCGCCATAATTGGCACGCATGGTAACCGTATTACCAGTTTTGGCAGGCGTAAAATATAAATCGTTGGTGTTAATTACTTTACCAGCTGCATTAAGATTTAAACCAAATTTATTTTCGCTCCCTGCAAATAAAACAAGAGGTTTTCCGGAAAAAGTTTTCTGTCCTTTAATTTCTACGGAACTGATTTTACCACCTTTATTACTTAAGGTAATTAATAAATTTTCGTTTTCTAAAATGGTATTGCTTTCTGTACCGGTTATTGCAGTACCAAAAGGGCCTTTTAAAGCTAATGAATCTACAGCCGGGTTGGCAATTGCAGCAGTTTTAGTGGTGTCTTTTTGTACCGGTGTAACACCAGCTTTTTTTAAAGAATCCAGACGCTCTGTTTCTCTGGCTTTTTTCATTTCGGCCTCACTCGGCCTAAAAAAGTAGAACGATCCTGCCAAAATGATCATGATCAGGAACAGTCCTGTGAAGGTATTTCTATCCATTATTTATGTTTAATACTGCTTTTAATTCGTTTTCTTTTTCGCAAACTCCATCGCAGCGGCGACAAATTTAACAAAAAGTGGGTGAGGATTAGCAACTGTTGATTTTAATTCTGGGTGAAACTGTCCGCCAACGAAAAAAGGATGGTTTTTAAGCTCTACAATTTCAACCAGATTACTCTCGGGATTAATACCAGATGCAGTCATTCCGGCATCTTCATATTGCTTTAAATAAGCATTATTAAATTCGTAGCGGTGACGGTGACGTTCGTTAATGTGCGATTTTCCGTAAATAGAAAAAGCTTTTGTTCCTTTTTTAATGTCGCATGGATAAGAACCCAGGCGCATTGTTCCACCTTTATTGGTTATTTTTTTCTGCTCTTCCATCATGTTAATTACCGGATTAGCAGCATTCTCTTCAATTTCTGTAGTGTGCGCATCTTTTAAGCCTAAAACATTACGACCAAATTCGATAACTGCACATTGCATACCCAGGCAGATTCCAAAGAAAGGAACATTATTTTCCCTTACGTATTTAATGGCATCAATTTTACCTTCAATACCGCGGCTACCAAAACCAGGCGCCACTAAAACGCCTTGCAGATGACCCAGTTTTTCTTTTACGTTATCAGGGAAAATGCCTTCAGAGTGGATATATTCTACCTTTACCTTACATTCATTTTTCGAACCTGCGTGTACAAAAGATTCGATAATTGATTTATAGGCATCAGGTAATTCTACATATTTACCAATCAGACCGATTTTAACTTCAGCAGTTGGGTTTTTCAAACGACCGAGGAAATCTTTCCAGCTTTCCATATCCGGATCGTTTTTGGTCGGTAGCTTTAATTTCGCTAATACAGTTTTGTCCAGTTGTTCTTTTAACATCAACAATGGCACATCATAAATAGTAGATGCATCCATCGATTCGACTACCGCATTGATGTTAACGTTACAAAATAAAGCGATTTTTTTTCTTAAATCAGGACCAAGGTGGTGTTCGGTACGGCAAACCAGAATATCCGGTTGGATACCATACTCTAACAAAGCTTTAACGGAGTGTTGTGTTGGTTTGGTTTTTAACTCACCTGCAGCAGCTAAATAAGGTACCAAAGTTAAGTGGATCACGATGGCGTTGGTACTTCCTTCTTCCCATTTAAACTGACGAACAGCTTCGATAAAAGGTAGAGATTCAATATCGCCAACAGTTCCGCCAAGTTCGGTAATTACGATATCATAGTCACCGCTATCGCCCAGAATACGCATGTTGCGTTTTATCTCGTCGGTAATGTGCGGTACAACCTGAACAGTTTTGCCTAAATATTCGCCTTTACGTTCTTTGCTGATTACGTTCTGATAAATACGGCCGGTAGTAATGTTGTTTGCCTGTGAAGTTGGAACGTTAAGGAAACGCTCATAATGACCAAGATCCAGGTCGGTTTCGGCACCATCTTCGGTTACAAAGCATTCGCCATGTTCGTAAGGATTTAAAGTTCCCGGATCGATATTGATGTACGGATCGAATTTTTGGATGGTTACACGGTAGCCACGTGCCTGTAAAAGTTTAGCTAAAGATGCGGAAATGATGCCCTTACCCAAAGAGGAAGTAACACCGCCCGTAACAAAAATATACTTAGTCATGTTTGTGATTTTTTACGGCAAAATGTAATTATTGCCGCTTTTTGTACGGGATACAAAGGTAAGAAAATTCCTTGTTTCCGAGCAGGAAAAAAGAAGATATTTTAAATATGATAAAGGGATGTGATTCAGTAAAATAGCGTTAAAGTAAGTTTGATTCTAATTTCCGGAAAAATTATATGCGATTATAAAGTGGTTTTTAATGGTCTGTCATCAATCGTGTTTATTGATCCAATATCCATTTAAAAAAACCTCTCTTAAGCGATTTGCCATTAAGTCAGATTTTTTCATAAAAGAAATTTTTTAAGCGAATTCGCTATGATTTTTCTCGGCCAGTTCGAGTACCTCATCTGCCAGATAATCAGTTAAACCAACAGATGCACTGGTTTGAACCAATCGTTCTTTTAAAGATCGGGGTAAATCATTAAGCGATTTATCATCATCAAGAATAATGAGGCTATAAATGTTGCCCTGTGATTTATACCAGTTTAAGATCTCATTTTTTCTATCTGTAAGATCAATGTTCTCAGGAAGACGGCTTATTTTATTTAAATTAATATTTCTGGTTTTAAAAATATCCAGCCATTGATTCAAACTGTATTTAAACTTATGCGAAGTGGTAAGAACAATTTCAAAATCCTTGTGATGGAGGATTTTATTTAATGCTTTAACTGCTTTTGAGTCAAACTCAACAAAGCCATCTGCTAAAATCTCAGGTCTTCTCCATGAGTTAGCAGGCACCATTACGCCGTCGATGTCTAATAATAAAAGCATAGCACTAAATTACGGTTTATTTTGTTATTTCAGATATTTTTTCGATAGATATGTTGTTGAATTCTGCATCTAACTCATTCATTCTCTGAATCTTTAATTCAGTATCCCATTCTTCATCAACAAATTCTACATTAGTCCAATCATATACATTTGTTGCGCTGGTTTTACATGATGGTATCCATCCTAGATCAATATCAGCCAAAATTGAACTAATATAGCGGTGGTGACCATCTATTATTAAATTATCACATACCTTAATATTATCAAAATTAATACCATTAACCATCTTCCTGTACATGCGGTTAATTATCGGTATCGAAAGTTTGTTGTGTGTTGAAAGTAATTTAACCCTTTCCGATTTTAAATATTCAGAAATAATTTCGCTATTAATATATCCCATATTATTCTTTTTATAATTTTCATGGGATGTTTTATTGTGCTACACGACTGTTAAGTCTATAAATATTTCAACTAAACTGATGATAGGAATGGATTTTAGGATAATGATGTATGTTTACCTTAATAAATATATGATTTAATTTTAAGATTAAAGACTTCCTTTAGAACCATGATAAAACTTAACAACATTTATAATAAATTTTCACCTTCTGTTCTTTTTCGCTCCAGGCAATGTAAATATTGTTTTCTTTGCCTAAACGGTATTTAAAGCCGTTTAGTCCCGACTTTTTTAATTCTTCATAAAGGGCCTTGTCCGGGGTGTACTTATCAGCCTTGTCTTCGGGCATTACTGCGGGTTCAAGAAAATTATCGTCGCTGAAAAAGTCGTCTGCTATTGTTTTTAAGAAAATAACCTGGTCTTTTTCTTTTGATAAGTCTACATTAGGATCTGTATTGCTCACCAAATCTGCGCCTTTTATTTTGGCATTGTATATTTCTTTTCCATTGGCGTTTTTAATGGTGAAATTCAATACCATTTCTTCAGGTTTTCTTCCTGTGAGTTCGATTTTAAAAGTATCCGGTTTTTTTAAATCCGAAAAAGATTTGGCTATCGTTTGATTTACATTTTTAAACTCAATGGCATCAGCTTTTTTTTCTCCACCCGATTTGCAGGCGGCCAGTAATATCACGCCAAAGGCAACGAAAAGTAATAATTTCTTCATAATCAAAACTACAAATTCTAATTTAAACAACTCTCCAAATTTAAAAAATATAGCCTGCTGAAAGCCAAAATTGAAAATCGAGGTAGCCTTTCGGATTAGGATTAGCAGCATAATTACTTACGTTAAAATACCGCCCGTAACCTAAACCACCCGTTGTTTCCAGCAAAAACCGCTTTTTAGGAATAAATAAAAAGCCAATGTTTCCTCCTGCGCGGATAGAATTAGCCGTAAAATTTCGTCCGGCAACACTGATAAAACCTGTACGATCCGCATATCCTTCCTTATTTATCGTTTTATTTAAGTTACCAAGATATAAGCCATAAAAGGGGATAAGGTCGCCCGGTTTAATGTCGTCTGAATATTTTTTGGCCCTCAGTAAAAAGCCATCATATTTATAATTTCTTCCAATATTAAGCACTCCTGATGTATATGAAAGTTCTAAACCGTATTGATTAGAGAAGGTTTTTTCGATGGAGAAGGATGGACGTTTTGCAACTAAGTTAAGCAGATTGCTTTTTACCTCAATTCCTATCGGCTCTTGTGCACGGGCAGCCGTTACTAATAGGATAAATGAGAGCGTATAGATGATTTTTTTCATTTATGACAAATTAAATATTTTACCCGATATGTAGTCACAATTATTTTTTTTATATATTTGCGTAACTGATTACGTAATTAATTATTATTATGAATTTTTTCGAACAAACGGGTAAGGTAGCTATCGGCAGCAGGTTAAGAATGTTAACCGATAAGGTAACAGAAGATGGTGCCCAGATTTATAAATTGTATAACATTGATATGCAACCTAAGTGGTTCCCGGTTTTTTATTCGCTTGCGCAAGGAGAGGAGAAAACTATTACCGAGCTGGCCAGAGATATCGGGCATTCGCATCCTTCAGTAAGTAAAATCATCAGCGAAATGCTCAAAAAAGGCTATGTGAAAGAAAGTAAAGATAAAACGGACGGCCGCCGAAACCTGGTAAGCCTTTCTAAAAAAGGTGTTGAGATTTCGAAAGAGATAGAAGATCAGCTCATCGACGTTAATGCGGCAGTTGAAGAAATATCGGCCCAATCGCAGAATAAGCTTTGGGAAGCCATAGGCGAGTGGGAGTTTTTATTGGAGCAGAAATCTTTATTAAGAAGGGTAATGGAAAAGAAGAAGGAAAGAGACAGTTTAAAGGTGCAGATTGTTGATTACAAACCCGAATACCAGGAAGCTTTCAGGGCTTTAAATGTAGAATGGATCTCTCATTATTTTACCATGGAAGAATCTGATTATAAGGCACTGGATAATCCGCAAGGCTACATTTTAGATAGAGGAGGTTACATATTGCTTGCTTTATATGAAGGAGAGCCACTAGGTGTTTGTGCGTTGATTAAGATGGATGACGGTGAATATAATTTCGAACTCGCCAAAATGGCTGTATCGCCAAAGGCACAGGGCAAAAATGTTGGGTTTTTACTGGCAGGTGCGGTTGTGGAGAAAGCAAAATCGCTGGGCGCTGCTAAAATTTATTTAGAAAGTAATACCATTTTGAAACCAGCGATAAACCTTTACCATAAACTGGGCTTCCAGAAGGTGGCTGGTAAACCAACGCCTTACACGCGCTGTAACATTCAGATGGAACTTGTGCTTTAGGAAATGATTGAGTTTTGAATGATTGAGTTTTGAATGTTTCATGCAAAGTGCCCATTCCCTCATTCAAAACTCAATCATTCATTCAAAACTCAATCATTCATTCATTCATTCAAAATTCAATCATTCTAAAGATAACTTTATACTTACTCGAGTTTTAATGCTTCCAGCAGGTTATTCAATTTCTGCAAATCCTCTGGCGTATCAATGGCTACTGTTTCAAGGTCGGTAACTTTGGTTTGAATGTAAAAACCATTTTCAATCCAGCGGAGCTGTTCCAGACTTTCGGCGATCTCTAAGGAGGATGGCGGAAGTTTGGTGATCGCTTTTAGCGATTCGGTGCGATAGCCATAAATGCCAATGTGTTTGTAAAACTGATGCTTCTCTGCCCAAACACCCGGTTCGCCGTTTCTGATAAAGGGAATCGGACTGCGGCTAAAATACATGGCGCGCCCGTTTACATCGATCACCACCTTCGGACTATTTGGATTGTACACACTTTCCTGGCTATGAATAGATTTGATCAGGGTAGCCAATTGTACTTTCTCTTCTGAAAAACAGCTTGCTAATAATTCTATCTGTACCGGTTCGATAAAAGGTTCGTCGCCCTGAATATTGATTACGATATCATAGCCGGGCAATTGTTCTATTACCTCAGCACACCTGTCTGTTCCGCTTTGGTGATCAGATGAAGTAAAAACAAATTCGCCACCAAATCTTTTCACTTCATCTGCAATGCGTGTATCATCAGTGGCGACAACTACTTTAGATAAGCTTTTGGCTTTCGATGCCTGCTCGTAAACCCTCTGGATCATGCTTTTTCCGGCAATATCAACTAAAGGTTTTCCCGGAAACCGGGTGGAGGCGTAGCGTGCAGGAATAATGCCAATGGCCTTTAAATTTCTATCGCTCATATATTGTTCCGATAGAATTGATAAAAAACAAATATAAAGATCAGTGCAATAAGGAGATAAGAAACAGGATGGGCAAAATTAAATGTCCAGCCCAAGAGTTTTACACGCTTTGGAACAATTAATCTGGAGTCTTTTTTATTGAAATAAAAAGTGCCCCATTTCCAGTTCTCCGGATTTTCATGTTCGAAATCTTTTTCCATAATATTATATTATAAAATAAGGTACAAAATCTGTGCTAATCTGTGTACATCTGTGGTTAAACCAGATTAGTCTACAAATTAAAACAATCCATTAATCTCAGCTTCAATTGATTGAATTACCGTTCCCAAATCTTCCGGATTATTGGTAAAATCCAGTTTGTCTTTATCTAGAATCAATAATTTACCAAGGTTATAACCTTTTATCCAGGCTTCGTATTTTTCGTTTAGTTTAGAAAGGTAATCGATGCGGATACCTGCTTCGTACTCACGACCACGGCGTTGAATATTGTTTACCAACGTAGGTACTGATGCACGCAGATAAACCAGTAAATCAGGCGGTTTTATAAATGACGTAATGTTATCGAAAATTGCACGGTAATTATCATGATCGCGGGTGGTCATTAAAGCCATATCATGCAGGTTTTCTGCAAAAATATGCGCATCTTCATAAATGGTCCTGTCCTGAATCACATTACGTTTATTTACCTCAATATCCGTAATCTGCTGAAAACGGCTGTTCAGGAAATAAATCTGAAGATTAAAGCTCCAGCGTTTCATGTCGCTGTAAAAATCTTCCAGGTACGGGTTGTTATCCACCGCTTCATATAAAGCTTCCCAACCATAATTTTTAGCCAATAAACCTGTTAAAGTGGTTTTACCGGCACCAATATTTCCTACAATTGCTATGTGCATTTTTTTTAGATATGAGATTTGAGATATGTGATGTGAGATATAAGATTTGGAGTAAAGCATTAACTTATCTCAAATCTAGTGTCTCATATCTCAAATCTATTAAAATAATTAAAAACTTTTAAACCCGATTAAACTGCGTACTTCCCTGATGGTTTTTTGTGCACTTTCGCGGGCCTTTAATGCGCCATGCTTTGCAACCTGTCTTAAATAAGAATCATCCTTGGCAATATCCTGAATACGCTCGCGCATTGGCGCCGTAGCAATAATCATATCTTCTGCCAGTTGTTTCTTGAAATCGCCGTAACGGATCTGCATTTTACTATACAAATCTTCAAAATGTGCAAGTGTATCAGCGCTCGAAACCACTTTCATTAAATCAAAAAGATTCTGGATCGGTTCTGGTTTTGCCTGGTTTTCTTCTGTCGGACCGCCATCACTCACTGCTCTCATTACTTTTTTACGGATGGTTTCAGGATCATCTGATAAATAAACCGCATTTGCTTCCCCTTCCGATTTTCCCATTTTTCCTTTGCCATCCAAACCTGGTACTTTAACCAGTTTGTCAGAATAGCTAAACGCATAAGGCTCAGGGAAATATTCGGTATTGTATAACCTGTTAAAGCGGTTTCCGAATGTACGTGCCATTTCCAGATGCTGCTCCTGGTCTTTTCCTACAGGTACTTTAGTTGCTTTATGTATCAAAATATCAGCCGCCATCAATACCGGATAGGTTAATAAACCTGCATTAACATTGTCAGGATTTGCACGCACCTTATCCTTAAAAGAAGTACTGCGTTCAAGCTCACCCATGTAAGCATTCATGTTCAGGTATAAATAAAGCTCCGCAATTTCCGGAACATCGCTTTGTATATAAATAGTACTGTTCTCCGGGTCAATTCCACTCGCCAGATATTCAACCAATACATGTTTAATATTGCCATGTAAATCGGCCGGGGTGGGATGGGTTGTTAAAGAATGTAAGTCGGCAATAAAAAAATAGCAATTGTAGTCATTCTGCATCTGCACGAAGTTTTTAACCGCGCCATAGTAATTGCCTAAATGTAATTTTCCTGTTGAGCGGATGCCGCTCACCACTGTTTCTTTCATAATGGCACGAAATTAAAAATAAAATACAAGCAATCCGCAAATCACCTTAATTTTCATGGTAAGAAATTTTCCAAAGGACCGTCATCCCGACTGGGGTAGATCCTGCGGCCGTTATTCCGACCGAAGCGGAGTGATCTTTAACCTGTAAATTTCCAGTTGGTTGTTGTCTCACTAACTATAAAAAATATCAATAATTTGGAAATGAAAGCCAGCATTTCATCGGAAGCTGTAGTCCTTCTTTCCGTTACAAGTCCTCTCCCGATGAAAAATCGGGATTGCGGGCTTTTCACTTCAATAAGGTTTATAAACAATGTTTTCTGCTAAGAGGCGTCCGTCATCCCGACAGAGTTCATAGGCTAAGTCGTCATCCCGACCGCACAGCGAAGTGGAGGGATCTGTGCATTTACCTTCTCTATCCATCCTCACCACAATCTTTATCCTTAGTTTGAAATTTCAAACTATTTTATATTTTTGATATATCTATGATCAACTTTCTAAGGCAAGTACACCGGGTTTGGTTTTTATTCTGGATCCTGTTTTTTTTCGCCCTTTTTTATCCTTTTTACTACATTACCTCACGTAATGAAAAATATTACGGTATTTTAAACTTTTGCCGTAAAGCCAATAGTTTTTTATGCAGTCTCTTTTCGGGAGTATTTTTTCGTTACCATTACGAAGAAAAGCTCAACCCAAAACAAACCTATATTTATTGCGCCAATCATACTTCCAATCTCGATATTATGATTTTCTGTATCATGGGGCATGGTAAATTTCATTTTATGGGTAAAGATGAATTACTGCAAAACCCCGTATTGGGCATATTTTTTAAAACCATTGATATTTCTGTTAACCGCGACAGTAAAATTTCAGCCTTTAAGGCCTTTAAACAAGCCGGTGAGAATTTAGAAAAGGGAATGAGCCTGGTTATTTTCCCCGAAGGAAAGATCGATGATCATTATCCGCCAAAACTGGGCGAGTTTAAAAATGGCCCCTTCCGGCTGGCAATAGATAAAAATATCCCGTTAGTGCCTGTTAGTATCACCAATGTTTGGAAAATTAACTGGGATGATGGAGCAAAGTATGGAAGTAAGCCCGGAATTTGCGATATTTACGTCCACAAACCTATAAATACCTCAGTTTTGGCCGATGTTGATGCTGATGGTTTAAAAGAAAAGGTTTTTAAATTGATTGACAGTAAGTTAGTATAATATGAATTTAGACGCAAAAACCATCCATAAAATAGCCGACCTGGCCCGAATTCATATTGACGAAAAAGAAGTTGATACGCTGATCCCTGAAATGAACAAAATTTTGTCGTTTATGGAAAAGCTTAACGAATTGGATACTTCCAATGTAAAACCATTGGTTTACATGAACGAATCGGTAAATGTTTGGCGCGAAGATGTAGTAAAACAGGAAATTTCTACTGCCGATGGATTAAAAAATGCGGCAAAGCATACAGATCAGTTTTTTATGGTCCCAAAAATTATTGAAAAATAATTAGCCGTAACTTTATTTACGGCTAGCAAATGATGCGAAAAGAATGGAAAAGATTCTGATAAGAAGATCAAAAAAACCGGTACTTTGGATTGCATTGTTGTTTTTCCTTATAGCTTTGTTCGTGTTTATAGTATTATCATCTCACAACCTTTCTGACGCCATTCAATTGTTGATAGTGTTATCCGTTCTTCTTTTGCCTCTTATCATCGTACTACTTTACAATTTATGGCCAGAAATTATAATAATACCCGATGGGATTAAAGTTAAAAAACAATTATCTTATGTCTTTTATAAATGGGATGATATAATAAGATATGGTACATATTCTATTGAGTCTAAGTCAACCGGTGGGGATGCAGGAGACATGACAAATCTTATATTCTTTATTTATTTTCGAAACTGGAGTAAAACATTTGATATTACAACCTATAATTTTGACAAACCTCACAACGCTATTATTGATCTGATGAACCGTTTTAAATTTGCAGAAATTGGAATGAACTCAAACACATGAACTAGTATTTTAGCAAAAAGGACAATCAAATAAATAATTTTGTAACATCTTACCCGCTACGCTTGTCTAAAAAAGAAAAAACATGGAGAAACCACTCATTACTATAAAAGAAATTGGCCGTAAATATGTTATTGGTTCTGAAGTTATTCATGCGCTAAAATCAGTTTCGTTAGATATCAACAAAGGCGAATTTGTAGCATTGATGGGCCCATCCGGTTCCGGTAAATCAACCCTGATGAATATTTTAGGCTGTTTGGACACACCATCCAGCGGAACTTATATTTTAAATGGTACAAATGTGAGTCACATGACTGATGATGCACTTGCAGAAGTACGTAACCAGGAAATAGGCTTTGTTTTCCAGACTTTTAACCTTTTACCACGTTCCACTTCTTTAGATAATGTGGCTTTGCCTTTAATTTATGCTGGTACCAGTAAAAAAGATAGAACCGCAAGGGCTGCCAAAGCATTAGAGAACGTAGGGTTGGGCAACCGTATGGACCACAAACCTAATGAACTTTCTGGTGGTCAGCGCCAGCGTGTGGCTGTAGCCAGGGCATTGATCAACAATCCATCCATTATTCTGGCCGATGAGCCAACAGGTAACCTCGATACCAAAACTTCGGTAGAAATTATGGGCTTGCTGGAAGAAATTCACAGTAAAGGAAATACCATTATTCTGGTAACGCATGAGGAAGATATTGCACAACATGCACACCGCATTGTAAGGATGCGTGATGGACTGATCGAAAACGATTACCTGAATACCGATATCAAAAATGTTTCTCCGCGTTTGCAGGCCTTGAAAGATAACGGCAGCGATTGGGAAAAAATCAATTAAATCCCTAAATCCCCTGAAGGGGAATTTAGGACTAACCATATTATTGCCCCTTAAGGGGGCTAGGGGCATGAAAATCTACACTAAAACCGGCGATAAGGGACAAACATCATTAATTGGTGGCACCCGCGTTCCAAAATATCATTTACGCATCGAAACTTATGGTACTGTTGACGAGTTAAATTCGTACATTGGTTTAATTATGTGTCAGGACATTGATCCGCATAATCAACAGCTGCTAAAAGAAATCCAGGACAGGTTATTTACCATTGGCGCATCGCTTGCTGCCGATCCGGAAAAGTCTAAAATGAAAATCCCCGACCTGCATGAAACTGACATCACTTTGTTAGAAAATGAGATGGATTTAATGAACGAAACACTGCCAGCTTTAAAGCATTTTGTGTTGCCTGGCGGAAACACTGTTGTTTCTTTCTGTCATATTGCGCGCTGCGTTTGCAGAAGGGCAGAAAGGCTGACAGTAGAACTTGCAGAAAATAGCTTTGTAGATGAGCACGTAACGATTTACCTGAACCGGTTGAGTGATTATTTGTTTGTTTTGGCACGAAAACTGAGCGCCTATTTTAAAGCAGAAGAAAACATTTGGATACCACGTGTTTAATAGTGGAAAAATAAGTTTGTTTTGCTCAAAAATTTTAATATACTTTGCGCTTAATAAGAATAAGAATTTAATAGAATTGAAGATATGTATTGGACATTAGAATTAGCATCGCACCTGGAAGACGCACCATGGCCTGCAACTAAAGACGAATTAATTGATTATGGTATCCGTTCTGGTGCCCCTGTAGAAGTAATCGAAAACTTACAGGCATTAGAAGATGATGGCGAGCCTTATGAAACGATTGAGGAAATCTGGCCAGATTATCCCACTAAAGAAGATTTCTTCTTTAACGAAGATGAATATTAATAATCTGACCGAATAGAAAGAAAAGCAATTTCCCGAAAAGAAGTTGCTTTTTTGTTTTTTCGGAATTACGCCAACTGCCATACACTCAACGCTCCCGGTGCCCTGCTAATAAAAAACTTACATTTTTTAAACAAAACTTAAAAGACAGGTGTTAATAGAGCAATAATATAACATTACTGAAATATAACATTGCTTAAAAAATTAACACTATGGGAAATTTATTGTATTTAGTCGCAGTAGTATTGGTAATACTATGGGTGATCGGATTTATATTTCACGGCTTCGGTGACGTTGGCGGAATAATCCACGTTTTATTGGTAATCGCAGTTATTGCAATCCTGCTTAAAGTAATTGGCAGGGCCGCATAAAATATATTTAGCGGACATTCAGTAGCCTCAAATGCTATTGAAACAAAAAGGAGTCCTGAAATTTCAGGACTCCTTTTATTATATCTTAATTTTTTAACAGCAACTCTGCAAGTTCGAGATCGATAGGGTAGGTGATTTTGATATTTCCCCTTTCACCTTCTATAATATTGATTGGGTAGCCGATCGATTCCACTACGCTGGCATCATCAGTAAAATGACTGGCGAAATCCTGGTTATAAGCTTCTTTGAGGGTGTTAATGTTAAAGGTTTGGGGTGTTTGCACCAGGTAAATCTCATCGCGCTTTAGTGCCGATGTTTTTTCGTTTCTCAGCATCCGGACACTGTCGCTTGATTGTACCGCTGCAATTACGTTTCCCTGAGCTTCAGCTGCTTTAAAACAGTTGTCGATAAGCGATTTGGATACCAATGGCCTTACCGCATCATGTATGGCAACCAGACTTTCTTCTTCTATGTTATGAATCGCGTTTTTAACCGAATGGAAACGTTCTTTTCCACCATCAATAACCTCATGTGGAATGCGAAAATTAAATTCTTCGCATAAACGGTTCCAGTAACCTTGCTGGTCTTTATTAAGTACTAATAAAATTTTGGGTTGTGTATCGCTTTGTGCAAAAGCTTTTATGGTATGCATTAAAACCGGCAGGTTTTTGAGCAATAGAAATTGTTTTGGGGTTTCTGTTTGCATCCGATTGCCAGAACCGCCTGCTACAATTATAGCGTAGTATTTCATATTTTAAGAGATGAGATTATAGATTTGAGATATGAGACCTGATTAACTCAAATCTCATATCTCATTACTCAAATCTATATAATTAGCATGGCATCACCATAGCTGTAAAATTTATATTTTTCTTTTACTGCAACTTCGTAAGCATTCATTACGTTTTCGTAACCACCAAATGCACTTACCATCATCAATAAAGTAGATTCTGGCGTGTGGAAATTGGTAATCATTGAGTTTGCAATACTGAAATCGTATGGAGGGAAGATAAACTTACTCGTCCAGTCGTTTGCTGCTTTTAATGTTCTGTTGGCAGAAACAGCAGATTCTATAGCACGCATTGAAGTTGTTCCAACCGCACAGATTTTTCTTTTATCTTCTATCGCTTTATTTACGATGTTCGCGTCTTTCTGCTCGATGATAAACTGTTCAGAATCCATTTTGTGTTTGGTTAAATCCTCCACCTCAACAGTTCTGAAAGTTCCTAAACCAACGTGTAAAGTTACTTCTGCAAACTCAATACCTTTAAGCTCTAAACGTTTCATTAACTCGCGGCTAAAGTGCAAACCTGCAGTTGGTGCAGCCACAGCACCTTCATGCTTGGCAAAAATTGTTTGGTACCGTTCTTTATCTTCAGCAGTTGCTTTACGTTTAATGTATTTAGGAAGCGGGGTTTCGCCTAAAATTTCAACGTTTTTTCTAAACTCTTCGTCAGTACCTTCAAATAAGAAACGGATGGTACGTCCGCGTGATGTGGTATTATCTACAACCTCAGCAACCAATAAATCATCGTCGCCAAAATATAATTTGTTACCTACACGGATTTTACGGGCCGGATCTACCAAAACATCCCATAAACGTAATTCCTTGTTTAATTCACGCAATAAGAAAACTTCGATAGTTGCACCGGTTTTCTCTTTATTGCCATATAAACGTGCAGGAAAAACTTTAGTGTTATTTAATATCATTACGTCCTTGTCATCGAAATAACCTAAAACGTCTTTGAAAATTTTATGTTCAATTTTACCGCTGTCTTTATGCAATACCATTAGGCGGGCTTCGTCGCGTTGTTCGGCCGGATTATTGGCTACTAATGATTCTGGTAAGTTGAATTTGAATTGTGATAATTTCATTCTTGATGAATTTTTTGAGGTGCAAAAATACGAATTTAATTTTTCTTTTCCGTATTTTATCAAACGCTTTTAAGGTATATTATGTTTTACTTCATTTTGAAACAAATAATACGGTGATTAAATGCGTTGTACGTATAAAATTAATTAGTTTTGATGATCAGCTGTAACCTTTTCAATGGCTTTGCATCTAACCTTTAATTATGATAATCTTTAGGCTAATAGGCGAGAGTTTCCGTTTTGCATTTGATGCGTTGCGCCAGAACAAATTACGCACCATGTTATCGCTTTTAGCCATAACAATCGGTATTTTTACCATTATCGCCGTGTTTTCTGCGGTAGATACTTTTCGTGGTAAACTACAGTCGAGTGTAGATAAACTAGGTTCTAACACCATTTACGTTCAAAAATGGCCATGGAGCTTTGGTGATAATTATCCCTGGTGGAAATATATGAACCGCCCTCAGCCTTCACTCCGTGATTTTGAAGCCCTAAGAGAACGTATTGAAAACGCTCAGGGGGTTACTTTCGAAATATCAACTAACGACAGAACCATCAAATACAGAAGCAGCTCTGTAGAAGGGATTTCGGTTTGGGCCGCCTCTCATGATTTTAATAAAACCTGGAACTTTGAGCTTCAGGATGGCCGGTATTTTACAGAAAATGAAAGTAAAAACGGCACGCCGGTATGTATTTTAGGATCTGATATAGCTGCAGGACTTTTTGACGAAGATGAACCTGTAGGCAAGCAGGTGCAAATTTTAGGTCGCAGATTAACTGTTGTCGGCGTTTTCAAAAAAGAGGGTGAAGACATGTTAGGTACTTCACTCGATAAAAACGTTAACATTCCAATCAGCTTTGCTAAAGGTGTTTTAGATATCCAGAACGAACGTTATGGTCCGCAGATTACCGTTCGTGGCAAAGATAATGTGAGTTTGGAGGAAGTAGAGAGCGAACTGAAAGGTTTAATGCGCTCGATCCATAGAATCAGGCCCGGACAGGAAGAAGATTTTGCACTGAATAAAACGACTATTATTTCTAATCAACTGGATTCGATGTTCAAAATGGTAAACATTGCAGGCTGGGTAATTGGGGGCTTTTCAATTCTGGTTGGTGGTTTTAGTATCGCCAATATCATGTTTGTATCGGTTAAGGAACGGACCAATATTATCGGTATTCAAAAATCTTTAGGTGCAAAAAACTACTTTATACTATTACAATTTATATTTGAATCGATTTCACTTTGTATTTTAGGTGGATTGCTGGGCTTGCTGCTCGTCTTTTTGCTCGCTTTGGCTATTGGAGCAGCAACAGATTTCCATATCATCCTTGGGCTAAACAATATTGCCTTAGGGATTGGAATATCAATCATTATCGGCACAATTTCAGGTTTTTGGCCGGCTTATTCTGCATCAAGATTAGATCCGGTAGAAGCGATTAGAAGCTAATTCAGTTAACAGTTTTCAGTTGACAATTATCAGTTAACAATTAATTATAAACTATAATTTTAAATTGGTTTAGCACTGATCTATTGCCATTTTTAAAAAGGTTTTTACTTCCTCGTTGATATCTTCTTTAAAATATATTCTTAAATGGTGGTTAAACTGTTCTGTATCGGGAACCTGTGCAATTTTGGTGAAGCAAAGATTATTTTCATAAGGCTTATCAAATGGAATAACCACATGGATGAAATTTTTGCCCAGTTGTGTGAGGTACGCAAAGGGAGTTTTGGATTCGATGACTATCATTGATTTCGTGGCGCGAAGATTAACTTTACTCATTTCAGCCAATTGCTCAATAAAAAAACGGAATAACCCTAAGGTATATTCCGTTTTCCCATTTAAGAAGTCTGATACTTGTTTTTCTTCAGACATATACTCTTTTTAATCTTCTAATAATTTTGTTGCAGCCTCATCCACAAACCAGGTTAATTTCCCATCAATCGGATCGATTAACTGAGAAGGGTATAAATCAACATTTTTTTCTGTATCGCCAATTACATGTTTTAAGGCTTCTGCCTTATTTTCTCCAAAAACCAAAAATGCTACATTATCAGCTTTATTAATTAACGGAGCGGTAAAACTGATGCGGTAAGTATCCAGTTTTTCTACATAAACCGAAGCTACATTAACTTCTTCATCTTTAACCAAAGTAGTGTGCGGGAAGATAGAAGCGGTATGCGCATCATCACCCATGCCTAATAATATAAGGTCGAACGCGATATCTTCACCATTAAAATGTTTATCAATGGCTTTTTTGTATTCAATAGCTGCTTTTTCGGGCGCTAAAGTAGTATCTACATAAAAAATGTGATCTTCTTTTATGCCGAGTGGATCTAAAATGGTTTTTTTAGCCATTAATCCGTTGTAATTATCATCATCGGCCGGAACATTACGCTCATCGCCAAAGAAAAAATATACTTTTTCCCAATCAATGCGATGCTGACCTTCTGTTGCGAGGAAGTGATAAAGTGCTTTAGGAGAACTCCCACCCGTTAATACAAAGTTAAAACGGTCGTTTTCTTCGATAGACATTTCTGCAATTTTAATTACATAATCTGCCAGGTCCTGGTTAAGTTCTTCTAATGTTTTGTATATAAGTAGATTCATGCTAATATATTAATCGTCATTGCGAGGAACGAAGCAATCCTACAACGGTCGCTATTCGAAACCTATAGATTTAAGATTGCTTCGTACCTCGCAATGACGGATGAGTTTTATTCCTTATTCTTTAATGGCAGGTTAAACCAATGGAAACCATCTCTTGCAATTAATGCTTCGGCTTCTTCCGGTCCCCAGCTATCGGCAGGGTAGTTAGGGAAATTGATAGATTTTTTGCTTTCCCATGTATTTAAAATCGGCATTACCAGTTCCCACGCAGCTTCTACCTGATCGCCACGCATAAACAATGTCTGGTCGCCCATCATGGCATCCAGTAATAAGGTTTCGTAAGCCTCAGGGGTATCGCCCTCATAAGTTCCCTTATAATCGAAAACCATATCAACAGGGTTCAACACCATGTCTAAACCTGGTCTTTTGGCCTGTACCTGCATACGGATACTCATTTCTGGTTGAATGCTGATTACCAGCCTGTTCTGTTGCCAGTTTTCGGTTACACCTGAAGAGAAAATCTGGTGCGGCACATCCCTGAACTGGATGGTAATTAACGATGAAGTCTGGTTTAAGCGTTTTCCTGTTCTTAAATAGAAAGGAATGCCCTGCCATCTCCAGTTATCGATATGGAATTTAACCGCGGCAAAAGTCTCCGTATTTGAATGCGGGTCTACACCTTTTTCCTGGCGGTAGCCCGGAACTTCTTTACCTTCAACCCAACCCTTACTGTATTGACCACGAACGGTGTGGAAACGGATATCTTCGGCTGAAAATGGGCGCATGGCTTTTAAAACCTCCACTTTGCGGTTTCTGATTTCATCGGCATCAAAATTGATCGGTGCTTCCATGCCAATTAAACAAAGCAATTGCAACAGGTGATTCTGGATCATATCCCTTAACGCACCAGAACCTTCGTAATAACCACCACGATCGGCAACGCCCAATTGTTCGGTTACAGAAATCTGCACGTGATCGATGTATGACCTGTTCCATAACGGCTCGAATAAGGCATTTGCAAAACGGAAAGCCATCATATTCTGAACCGTTTCTTTACCTAAATAATGGTCGATACGGTAAATCTGTTTCTCGGTAAAAATAGTTGCCAGTAAAGCATTCAGTTCTTTTGCAGATTCTAAATCGTGGCCAAAAGGTTTCTCGATAACAATACGGCTGTTATCTTCATCCTGCGTTAATTTATATTTCTGTAAACATTCGGCAATGATAGGGAAGAAGTTAGGCGCAACAGCCAGGTAGAAAATTACCTGTGTACCGGCACCATATTCTTTCTGATATTTCTCTACCGCCTCTTTAAGGTTTTCGAAGGTTTTTGGCTGTGCAAAATCGGTAGGACAGTAGTGGATGGTGTTTCCAAAATTTTCCCACTTTTCCTTTTTAACTTTACCACTGCGGCTAAACTGGTTTACAGCATCTTCCAGGGCAGCTTTATAGCTGTCGTCGGTAAATTCAGTTCTGCCCGTACCAATAATGGCAAACTTTTCTGGCATGTAACCCTCTATAAATAAGTTATATAGGGCAGGTGCTAATTTTCTTTTGTTTAAATCACCTGTTCCACCAAATATTACAAAAATGGTAGGGTTTAATGCGGTTTTGGTTTTCATTTTATGTTTTTGTTCGTGAATCAAATGGGTTATGATAATTTATTCCAATCGGCATGGAAAACGCCTTCTTTATCAATACGCTCAAAAGTATGCGCACCAAAGTAATCTCTTTGTGCCTGGATTAAATTAGAAGGCATTCTGCCCGTAGTAATGGTATCAAAATAGGTTAGGGTAGAAGCAAATGCGGGAATACCTAGACCAGAACTGATACAGGCGCCAATGGCTTTACGTGTGCCTGCTAAAGTACCTTTAATGATATTTTGAATGCCGGCATCGCCAAACAAGTGCTCTAAAGCATTGTTTTTTTCGTAAGCCTGATAAATATCTTCTAAGAATTTAGCCCTGATGATACAGCCACCACGCCAGATTTTAGCAATTTCCTGTAATTGTAAATCGTATTTATATTCTTTGGAAGCCTGAACCAATAAGTGCATGCCCTGTGCGTAAGCGCTGATCATGGAGAAGTAAAATGCTTCTTCCAGTTCTTCAACCGTTACTTCGATTTTGGTATCTTTTTTACCGAAAGCTTCTTCCAAAGAAACCCTTAATGCTTTAAATTTAGATAAATCGCGGTTTGAAACAGCTTCGTTAATGGTTGGGATTGGCAGCTGAAGTTCCATAGAAACCTCTGATGTCCATTTTCCGGTACCTTTTGAACGAGCTTCGTCTTTAATCTGATCTAAAAGATCATTTTGTGTTTCGGTATCTTTAAATAAGAAAATTTCAGCAGTAATTTCAAGTAGGAAAGATTGCAACCTGCCTTCGTTCCATTTTTTAAATACTTTATAAATTTCTTCGTTTGAGTAACCTAAACCATTTTTAAGAATGCCATAAACTTCGGCAATCAGCTCCATAATGGCATATTCGATACCATTGTGTACCATTTTAACAAAGTGGCCAGAAGCACCCGGACCAATATAAGTTACGCATGGATCGGTACCAACTTTTGCAGCCACGGCATCAAAAACATCTTTAACTACGTTATAAGCTTGTTTATCTCCACCCGGCATCATGCTAGGACCAAAACGTGCTCCTTCTTCACCACCAGAAATGCCCATTCCGAAGAAATGAAGACCATCTTTTTCCAGTTCATCCACACGGCGGTTGGTATCGGTAAAATGTGAGTTACCGCTATCAATAATAATATCACCTTTGCTCAAAAGTGGTTTTAATTCTGCAATAACACTATCTACAATTGGTCCGGCTGGTACTAATAAAATTAACGTACGGGGTGTCTGCAAACTTGAAATAAAGCTTTCAATCTCGCTAAAGCCCTCTAAATGATGTTCTTTGCCTTCTTCTTCAAGTTTCGAGATCATTTTTTGGTCTTTATCATAACCGGTTACAGAAAAGCCCTTGTCAGCCATATTCAATAATAAGTTTCGGCCCATTGTACCCAAACCGATCATTCCCAATTTATATTTTTTCGAATCGTTATTTGCCATTTTTTATTTTTTAGAATGCACCCAAAATTAGGGTTTACAAATTAATAATGCAGATTTTGTTGTTAAAAGATTGTAATAAAGGTCAATTATTTTTCGGGTTCAACCGTAAAGATATTATACTTATCGGCCAGCTTCCACAGCTTTGCACCGCCTTTAATACCATCTCTGTTGGTTACGATTTTAATGTTGTCTTCAAGCTTAAAATCGATCTGTTTCGAATTTCCACCACCTATATATAAGGTATCATAATTGAAAACCGTTTTATAGATTTCGATTACTTTTTTCAACCTTTTGTTCCAGCGTTCGCCACCAATTTTTTCAAAGGCCTTATTGCCGATGTAATCGTCGTAATCTTCTTCTTTATTGATCGGGAAATGTGCCAGTTCTAAATGCGGAAGTAATTCTCCATCAAATAACAATGCTGTACCGAAACCTGTACCCACTGTAAAAACAATTTCGAAACCCTTGCCATCTACCACACCTAAACCTTGCTGATCGGCATCGTTTACCAAACGTACGGGTTTGCCTAATTCGTTGGCTACGCGTTGGGCAAGATCTACACCAGCCCATTTATTTTTAGCCAGGTTGGGGGCGGTTTTAACAATACCATTTTTAACATAACCCGGAAATCCGATCGACACCCGGTTATAAGTATCAGGAAAAGGCTTAATTAAGTCTACAATGCCCGAAACGATATCTTTTGGAGTAGCTTCTGGTGGGGTTTTGCTTTTTAAATATTCAGTAAGCATGTTTCCGCCTTCATCTAAAAGTACTGTTTTTATACTGGTACCGCCAATATCGATCGATAATATATTGTTGTTTTCAGCTTTTTTCTTAATCGCCATAGTGATGTATTTATAATTTCGAAGTTCTACAAATAAATTAAAACAACAAACATTAAATGAATAAGGAAGTAATTTATGTGTAATAATATTATCTATAAAATCTATGTATTTAATAGAATATAATTATGTTTGTGACGTTAACATAAAAAAGACCACAGTTTATGAGCGTAAATTACCTTGCATTTGCGATACCAGCATTTTTTATTTTTGTATTTATTGAGTTTAAGATCGCACAGCATCAGAAAAAAGCGAAGATATTTAAATACGAAAGTACCGTTGCAAATTTCAGTGTAGGTATTGCCGAAAGGTTGCTCAATTTATTTATAGCTGCCAGCTTTTACCAGGTATATAAATGGGTGTATGTAAACTATGCCATTTTTGATATTTCTACCAAATGGTATGTATGGATACTGTTGCTCCTTGCTACCGATCTGGTTTGGTACTGGTACCACAGGTTAGGACACGAGATTAATTTTTTATGGGCGGCACACATCGTACACCACCAGAGCGAGGAATTTAATTTATCTGCAGCTGCCCGTATTACCACCATTCAGGCTATTTTTCGCAACGTTTTCTGGTGTGCCTTACCATTAATCGGTTTTCACCCCAATATGATTATTACCATACTTTTGGCGCATGGAGCTTATTCGTTTTTTACACATACACAGTTGATTGGCAAGCTGGGCTGGCTCGAAAATGTATTTATAACTCCTTCATTACATGGGGTTCACCATGCATCGGATGAAAAATACCTCGACAAAAATTATGGAGATGTTTTCGTTTTCTGGGATAAATTGTTTGGTACTTTCCAAAAAGAAGAGGAAGCCCCGAAATATGGCTTAACGCATCCAATTAAAAGCTATAGCTTTTTATGGCAGCATTTTCATTATTACCTCGAAATTGCGGAAGCTTACCGGCGTGCAAATGGATTTAAAGCAAAATGGGATGCTGTTTTTGGCAGTCCGGCTTTAATGGACCAGAATATCAGGCCGGTTTTAGAAGAACGTTATTACCAAAATAAGATACAGCACGAGGCTAAACCTAAACCCAAATTTAAAATTTATTTAAATGTGCAGCTGATGATAGTGGTGGCAATGCTAACCAGTACTACTATGTTTTACGGATACTTAACTCCGGTACATAAAGTGGCTATAGCAATTTTTATTCTGGTTACACTGATCAATATCGGAGCGCTGCTAGAGCAACGCAAATGGATTTATTACCTGGAGTGTTTCAGGTTAATCCTGATATTCGGTTATTTTTTCTACACTTTTAATATTACCGAGTTACTGATATTTCCTGTTGTTGGGCTGATTGTACTCGAAAGAACATTCTCGCTTAATGCTTTATATAAAAAACATGTACTCAATATAAATCCAACACAATTAATACATCCGTAACTTAAAGGCAAAGTTTGCTTAACGTTACCGTAACGTTGGCAGACTACTTTTGCTGGCAAGATGAAGGATGTATATTTAAGCAAAAGTGATGAAGATTTAATGTCTTTATTGGCAAATCAGGACAACCTTGCATTAGAAACGCTTTTTAACAGGTATTACCCTGCCTTGTGTAAATTTACCTCCATTTACATTAAGGATTATAATAAAGCCGAAGAGCTTATTGCTGATCTGTTTATGAAGCTGTGGGACAGAAGAAACGAGCTTCAGGTTAAATCGATTAAAAAGTACCTGTTTACTGCCGCCAAAAATTTAGCCTTTAATGAAATTCAGCGCGTAAAACTTCATATTTTAAGTATAAACGATCGCGAGGATACACTCGATTATCCGGATACTTATTTAAATCCACACGAACAGCTTACCAGTAGAGAATCCTATTCTGAAATTATAGGTTTGATTAACTTATTGCCCGACCGGCAGCGAGAAGTGCTTTTAATGAGTCGCATCGATTTGCTGGAAAAAAATATCATCGCCGATTTATTGGGTATTTCGGTAAGAACAGTAGAAACTTTACTATATCAGGCCGTGAAAAACTTTAGATCACTGACCGCCGACCGATCGAAGATTTAATCTGTTTCTTTGTTTTCCAATTTTTAATGAAAGTCATTTTTCTAAACATGATTTACATTCAGTTTAATAGGAAATGTGTGGTTTCTGGCTTTTGGCCCTTTCAGTCCCGCTTTTTGGTACGAGTTCCGATGAAGGATCGGAAGCTCTTCCCTGCAATCGGGTTTATTTAAGTAAGGCTGGTGCTCTGAAACCTAAAACCACTTGCACCGGAAATACCAGATTAATTTGATTTTGTATCAGGCTGTTGCACCTACACATGACAGGAGCGGATCTCCGGTTTTTTCAATCAGGATAGCGAGGTTAAAGGATCTATAAAATACCGACCCTTCATTTCCAAAAAAAGCATTTATGTTTTTCCTTGAATGAAACAATCCTTCTACATTATTAATCTATTTTGGTCACTCTTTACACTTAACAATTTGTTAACAATAACTTGATCTTTTTCGCTACGTACTGGTGCCGTTTAATCTGTCTTACATCCAGAACAGCATTACTAAATGGACGAACGTTACTACAGATTAATAGAAAATTACAGCAAGAAAACCATCGGCAGTGAAGATTTAACTGATTTACTGATGTGGGTTGGAAGCAGCCAGCGGAATCAGCAGATTTTCAGGGAGACTTTACAGGCCTTTGAGGCCGCAGATTATTCGCTAAACAAACCTGCTAATCAGCAAAAAAGCTGGCTGGCCATTCAACAGCACATCCAAAATAGCGTTGATCAATCGCTTATAATAAAGAAAATCAACTACCGGAAGTATTTTACCATCGCAGCTGCTATTGTGATCATTGCGTTATTGCCGGTTCTCTATTTCAATACCCTTCATCCAAAAAAGACCGAAGTTGTGGCTTATAATGAAATCTATAATCCACGCGGACAGAAAAGATTGGTTACCATGCCTGATGGGTCTAATATCTACCTCAATGGTGATACCAAGATTCGTTACGCACTCAATTTTAATACCTCCGCCCAACGGATCGTTTATTTAGATGGCGAAGCTTTTTTTGATGTGCAGCACCGTAACAAACAGCCTTTTGTAGTGTACACCGGTAAAGTAAGTACCACTGTTCTGGGTACTTCATTCAACGTCAATGCTTATCCATCATTAAAAAACATTACCATCACCGTTCAAACGGGAAAAGTAGGGGTACTGTTTAAAAATCAGGGAAACACATCTCCTGTGCAGTTTCTTTTGCCTGACGAACAACTTACCATTAACAAAAACAACGGAAAATTTGCCAAGAAACAAGTACACGCAATTGATTTTGATAGCTGGAGGGAATACAAAATCTTTTTTTACGATAAACCCCTGAGCGAAATCGCTGAGGTAATTGCGCGTGAGTATGATCTTGATATTGAAATAAAAAACGAAGCTTTAAAAAAGGTAAAGCTTACCGCAAAATTTGATAAATGTTCGGCGAAGCAGATTATGGATGTAATTGCCAGGCTATCGGACTCAAAATACAAAATCTATGAAAATAAAGTAATCATTTATTAACGATAAACTATAAAGATAGATATGATATAAAATTACTAAAGCCGAAAAATGGCTCGAAATGCTGGACACATTTCAAGCCCTAAAAACTGTTTAAACTCATTTGACAAAGTAAAACTTAGTAAAGATATGAAAATTAATACCCGATGGATGGAAAACGTCTGTCAGTATCCCTCAAAAATTATGGTGATTATCGCCATAATGATGTTGAATATGCTCTCTTTCTCTCAATATATCCATGCCCAAAATGACAAGAAAATTTTGTTCGAAGCTGATGGCATGACTTTAAAAAAAGCTTTTGAATCTTTAGAAAAGCTTAGCGGTAATCATATTGCCTATAATAATAATCAGCTCGACGATCAAAAAAGGGTATATGTTTCTCGCGGGAACCGGTCGGTATTCGAAATACTCGATCTGCTTCTAAAAGGAATGCCTTTTACCTATAAAGCAGGTGGTGCCGGCAACATTCTGATTACAGCAAAAAACACCAGCACCGGCAGAATCATTGGGAAGGTTGTTGATGAAAATAACGAGCCTATTCCGGCTGCAACCATTAAAATTGTTGAACTTAACGCGGTTGGGCAAACCAATAACAATGGCGAATATAGTTTTAATGTTGCCCAGGGCATTTACACGGTTGAGGCAAGATTTATTTCTTACGATGTTGCCAGAAAACAACAAGTTAAGGTAAGCATTGGTGCAACTACAAGTGTTAACTTTAAACTGGTACCGGCAGATAATTCGCTGAACGATGTGGTGGTTACAGCTTTGGGTATAAAACGTTCTGAGCGTGCCCTGGGCTATGCCATTACCTCTTTAGATAGTTCTGCGTTTACTAATGCAGTAGCCACTAACTGGACAGATGCATTATCTGGAAAAGTAGCCGGTCTGAATTTGGTTCGCAACAGTGGCCTCGCTGGATCGAACAAAATTATCCTCCGTGGAGAAAATAATTTAACGGGAGATAATGAAGCCCTTATTGTTATTGATGGTGTAGTGGCCAGTAGCAGCGCAAAACGTACCGCCGGAACCGGTGGTGGCGTTTACGGTACATCAGGTGATATCTTACCTACAGATTTTGGAAGCGCACTTAACGACTTAAACTCTGATGATATTGAAAATGTTACGGTATTGAAAGGTCCGGCAGCATCAGCCCTTTACGGTCAGCGTGGTGCCAACGGAGCCATTGTAATAACCACTAAATCGGCCGGAAGCAAAAAGAGGAAATTCAACATCACCTATACTTCCAATACAGCTTTTGAGCAGATCAATAGGGGACCGGATATTCAGCAAGAGTATGGTGCAGGTGTTGGCGGTGCCAGTTATTATAGTTTCGGAACAAATGCCGATGGTGCAGATACACATGCAACCAGTTCTACTTACGGACCAAGGTTTGATGGTACCAGCATGTTTTTTCAGTATGACCCAACCACCCAAAAGGGGGGAACAACACGTACACCCTGGGTTGCATATCCAAATGCTCTTGATGCATTTTTCAAAACCGGCGTTGAAACCACAAACTCCGTTAGTTTAGATGGAAATGCCGGAAAAGTGGGATTGCGCTTTACCGCCAGCCATGGCAATAACGACTGGATTGTTCCTAATACAAGTTTAGAACGTACTTCAGTTTCTTTATCAGGAAATAGTAACGTAACCAAAAAGCTGAATATCGTTTTTAAGGCAAGTTATAACAACAGGCATAGCGATAACTTACCAGCAACAGGTTATGGCAATCAGTCGTTAATGTATTGGTTTATGTTTGCACATCCAAATATGAATCTGGACTGGTTTAAAAACTATTGGGTGGCCGGACAGGAGCAACGTAAATTTATCGACTTAACTTCAAGTTTCCCCGAAGGCCCTTATGCCATATCGGAACAATACCTGAATGGACAAAGAAGAAACGGTATTCTTGGGAATATTCAGGCCACCTATAAGTTTACCAACGATTTAACTTTGTTGGTACGTTCATCTATTGATTATAACCACGATATTCGCGAAACAAGTCGCCCTTGGGATGCAGCAGGTGCAAAATTTGCTCAGGGCTCTTATCGTGTTCAGGATATAAATTCGTACGAAGTCAATGCAGATTTCTTATTAAGGTATAATAAAGACTTATCAAGAGATTTAAAACTTTCGGCATCGGTAGGAGGTAGCCAGTTAAGAAACCGTTACTATAAATCAGAGTTACGTGCCGATGGATTGGTTATTCCGGGATATTATAGCCTGGATAACAATCAGAATCCGCTAATTTCTGTACCCGATACTGCCCGCTATAACATTAATAGTTTGTACGGTACACTGTCGCTATCGCTAAAAAGTTACCTCTACCTGGATTTAACGGGAAGGCAGGATTGGAACAGTACTTTAGCCTCACCGCTCCGTACTGATAATGTTGGCTTCTTCTATCCATCTGCAAGTTTATCTTTTATTGCTTCAGATTTTTGGAAAATGCCTTCTGCAATCAGCTATTTCAAGCTCCGTGGATCTATTGCTCAGGTGGGTAGTGGCGGAACAACGCCATACCGCACGGCATATAACTATACACTGGCTTCAAACGGGATTTATCCGGGTGGTGCGATGACCAACCCTACCATACTTCCAAACATCAACTTAAAGCCGTTATCTACAACCACAGTTGAGGTAGGTGCAGAGTTGAAATTATTTAAAAACAGATTGAATTTCGATTTTGCAGCGTACACCGGAAATACGAAAAACCAGATTTTAAGCCGTTCCATTGATAGGGCTACTGGTTATTCGATTGCGGTTTTCAATGCCGGGCGTGTAGATAACAAAGGTTTAGAAATGTCGGTAAATGCAACGCCTTTACAAACCCGCTCATTCAAATGGACCATTAACGGAACTTTTTCTGCAAACAGAAATACCATTAAAGAACTAGCCGATAGTTCGGTGATATTGCGTACCGGACCGCTTGGAGGTACTCAGATAGTAGCGAATGTTGGGGGTAGTTTGGGCGATATGTACGGTTTTGGGTTGAAACGTTCGCCTGATGGACAAGTGATATTCGATAATACCGGTAAAGCCATTCCAGATCAAACGCAACTAAAATACCTCGGCAACACCATGCCTAAATTTAGATTTAGTTTTGGCACAGGTTTTACTTATAAGGGATTTAGCACCAACGTATTATTTGATGCGCAATTAGGAGCTGTTGCCCACTCATTAACATTTGCCAGAATGGCAGGCCTTGGTAAATTAAAATTAACCCTGCCAGGCAGATATGGTGGTTTGATTGGAGAAGGAGTGATGTTAAATCCTGATGGCGTTACTTATAGCCCTAATACAACGGTTGCAACTGATGTTGGTGCATTTTATGAAGCCATGTATGGTTCTACCAATGCTGAAGGAAGTACCTTCAGAACAGATTACTTAAAATTTAGAGAGGCAAATATCAATTACACCTTTTCAAAGCGGTTAGTGTCTAGTTTAGGCCTGAGCAGGATAACTATTGGGGTGTATGGACGTAACCTGTATACCTGGTCGCCATGGCCAGCCTTCGATCCTGAGTTTGGTACATTATCCGGTAGCGATATTGTAACAGGTTTTGAAGTAGGGCAGCTGCCATCAACCAGAACTTTTGGTGCACGTTTAGTAGTGGGTATAAACTAATAAGAAAATGAAAAAGATTAAAAATATTACAGGTTATACTTTCTTACTGGTAATGGGGACCTCATTTTTCTCCTGCAAGAAAGATTTCGATAAAATTAATACCGATCCGATAGGTGTACCCAAAGTAGCAGCTGATAAATTACTGGCACCTACTTTAACAAATGTTTTGGGTGCCAACCTGATTCGTAACAGGAGCATTAATAACGAGTTGATGCAAGTTACCGTTTCTACGCTTGATGAAGTGCTGGAAGGCAGGATTTACAGATACGATATCAGACGGCAGTTATCTGATGCCATGTGGAATTCGTGGTATTCGGAACTTACCAATATCAAGGATATCAATACCATTGCCAGCGGACCAGATTCGGTTAATACTTCTTATCAGGCGATTTCAAAGATTGCAGAAGCATGGACCATGCAATTACTTACTGATACTTATGGCGATGTGCCTTATACACAGGCAAACCAGGGTAAATTTGGTGTGCTTGAACCCGCTTTCGATAAACAAAAAGATATTTACATGTCGCTGCTGAGCAAGCTGGAAGAAGCCAATACGCTTCTTGCTGCCGGAAAGAAGATTGTAGCCAATAGCGATCCGGTTTATAATGGCGATACCGATAAATGGCGTAGATTTTGTAATTCATTGTATTTGAGGTTGTTATTACGAATTTCGGGCAAGGCCGAGGTAAGCGCTCAGGTAATAGCCAAAATTAAAGAGATTGTTGATACCAATCCTGCCAAGTATCCTATTATGATGGATAATACCCATACCGCTAAAATTCTTTGGAACGGTACAAACAGCAGTACGGCAGTATATTCTTCACCATTTATGGTAAATGTTAGGCCAGCTGATTTCAGGGCCTCAGCCATTGTCGACTTTTTTATCAATAATCTTACCAGCTGGAACGATCCGAGGATAATCCCAGCCTATGGAAAAAATGGGATAAACAGATGGGGTATTGCAGCTGGTCCGGCGGGATATGTTGGTGTACAGAGTGCTTATCCGATCGGAAGTGGAGCACCGATAAAACAGGCTTATTTTTATTCCGACGCACAATCGGGTAATCCGGCAAGTTTGCAAACTGATGCTTCAACAGGGGTGATCATGGATGTGGCCGAAGTTGATTTCATCTTGGCCGAAGCAGCTGCCAAAGGCTGGATTAATGGAACTGGCGAGAACTATTATTATAAAGGGATAGCAGATGGTATTAACTATTGGATACCAAGCTTATATGCAAATGGTAATGATGCCGCTGTAAGAGATTACGCTTTTAAAGGCGATTTTGCATGGAACAATGCATTGCCTTTGGATAGTAAAGTAGTTGGCGCAAACAGCAAACTTGAGCAAATCCATCTTCAGAAATATTATGCCTTGTTTTTGGTCGATTTTCAGCAGTGGTTTGAGTACAGAAGAACTGGTCACCCGCTGCTTCCAAAAGGATTTAGTTTATTAAATGGAGGCAAAATGCCGGTGCGTTTATATTATCCAATACTTGCCCAATCAACAAATCCAACAAACTATAAAAATGTGCTGGCCGCACAGGGACCAGATGATGTGAATACACTAATGTGGTGGCAAAAACCTTAAATACGATTAATGATGAAAAATACAATAAAATATTTTCTTTTGTTAACAGCTGTTGTAGCAATTTATGCCAGCTGTAAAAGGGATGATGACTATCGCTATAAATTTTCGGAAAGTGGTTTCATTTCCAACTTCGATTTAAGAAGGTACTATAAAAATGCAGATCTCCCGCTCAATCCAGAGGCTATAGGTGGTGCTACCAGCATCAGGGGCGTAGTGGTTTCAGATTTTAGGTCGGGCAATTCGGTAGCGGGACTGATTGCTTTGCAGAATAGCCGTATCAATGGTACAGCAGATTCGCTAAGGGGAATTTCATTCAATATCGGCACAGCCGCTTCAAATTTTGTACCCGGCGATTCGTTGCACATCAAATTGGATGGAGGCGTGTTAAAAAGGGTTGATGGCATTTTACAAATCACCGGTTTAACAAGTTCGGCCATAACCAAAGTAGCCTCAGGAAGAACCATTAAGTTGCAGGCCGCAAATACGAATACCATTTTGGCTAACCCTGATCGCTACGAAAGTACATTGGTAGCAATCAACAATGCGGCGTACGATCCGGAACCTACAAGCGGTACGGTATATTCTGGCGATAAGATATTGAACGATGGTTTTGGCGTGGCAACCTTACGTACCAGTGCCAATGCTACTTTTACCAATACGGCGATACAACCATCGGGTAATTTTACAGGCATAGTGTACGTTACCGGTAGCGGAAACTCCAAAAAGATTGAATATAGGATGCGGACAGCAGACGATTTTTTCTACGTTCCGATGCCTAAACTTTCGCCTGCCATCATCTCCGGATTTTTGGTTGATCCGAACAGCACAGACGGAAATTACGAATATATCCAGTTTTTGGCCACTAAGGATATTGATTTTGCTGCCACACCATTTTCGGTTTATACCAACAATAATGCTGGTGCAACTGCTTTTCCTACACTAGGCTGGAACACTGGTGCACTGAGGACCTATAAATTTAATCTTACCTCGGGATCAGTGAAAAAAGGAGAGTTTTTCTATGTTGGTGGTGCCGGACAGCGGATTAATGGTTCTGCATCAACAGTTATTGCAGCCTCAAAATGGATATCACCTGTAGATTACACTAAAGTGCCAGGTGCAAACGGTGTAGGTGATGTAACGGGTAACCTGTTGGCCAACAGTGGCAATGTTGCAGGTATCGCCATCTTTGAAGGAACAAATGTTACGCCAAGCACAATACCATTAGATGTTATTTTTTATGGTGGGGCTGGTGGAAGTTTTTATACCGCCGGGCCACCCGAGTACGGACTAAGGGTTACCATTACAGACAAATTTGCTACCTATGCCGGAAAAGTTCCGCAAGAATATTATGGAAAAGGAACCAATGATATTTCTAAACGTTTCGCGGGTTTTCCAACAGCTGTAAGTTTTGCAAAGTTAGGCGGTGTTTACAAAGCAACCAAAGGCGGATGGGAATCGGTGAGAACCATGACCAGTGTTGTATTAAGCAATACCTCGGTACTCAACGATATAGAAACCGGAGGTGTTACAACCTTGATCGATAAATAACAAAACATTAAGAATATCAATTCAAACAAGAAGATCAGTAGAAACTGGTCTTCTTGTTATAATAGAATTTAAACCCTATAAACGGGTATTAATAAAAACCATGAACAGAAGATCATTTATACAAAAATCAACTTTATTAACCACCACCTTATTCGTTAGCCTAAAATCCTTTCCTTCCTCACTTTTTTCTGTTGATGGTCTGGTAAGTGGCACCGTAACCAGTAAGGGAAAAGCTGTGGCTGGTGCTGTCATCTCTGATGGCTACAGCGTAGTCCAAACCGATAAAACGGGAAATTATCAACTAAAACTGCATGAACTTGCCCGTTTCGTATGGATCAGTACACCATCAGGCTACGAATTTAAAACTGAGAGCAGCATTGCCCGTCATTATTATAAACCAGATACCGCTGGTAAATTAAACTTTGATCTTAAACCCTTAAAACAAAACGATAACAAGCATAATTTCATCATATGGGCCGATCCACAGGTAAAAACCAAAAAAGATGTGCAGCAAATGATGGAAACTTCTGTGCCCGATACCCGTGAAGTGGTAAAAAGCATGGGAAAAACATTGGTACATGGTATTGGTGTAGGCGATCTGGTTTGGGATAACTTCGACCTTTTTCCGGCTTACGACGAAGCTATTGCCAACATCGGAATTCCCTTTTTTCAGGCTTTAGGAAATCACGATCAGGATTACAGGCAAGGTGGCGATGATACGTCGGACCGTACCTTTCAGGCACATTATGGCCCAACATACTATTCTTTTAACAGGGGCAAAGCACATTATGTGGTTTTAGATGATGTTCGCTATTTAGGCGTAGAAAGAACCTATGATGGATACATAACACCCACACAATTAGAATGGCTGGCCAAAGATTTACAATTGGTACCAAAAGATGCTTTGTTAATTATTTGCCTGCATATCCCGGTGCACAATTCAGTAAAAAACAATGAAGATTTTTATGCCGTGTTAAAGGATTTTAAAAATGTGCATATCATGTCAGGTCATACGCATTTCAATAAAAATGTAATTAAAAATGGCATTTACGAGCATAATCATGGTACGGTTTGCGGTGGCTGGTGGACAGGCCCAATCTGTGGCGACGGAACACCCCGTGGATATGGTGTTTATGAAGTAAACGGAACCGATTTAAAATGGTATTATAAATCAACCGGCGAAGACCGTAAAAAACAATTAAGCATTTATGTTGATACCCTGACCAATCAAAAAAGATTGATTGTCAATGTTTGGAATTACGATCCCGAATGGAAAGTTGAGTACTTTTTAGATGGTAAAGCAATGGGTACCTTAGCGCAGCAGGATGGATTTGATCCTTTATCAGTTAAATTATATAAAGGCGATAAACTGCCAAATCAGAGACCATTTGTTGAGCCGATTTCTACCGATCATTTATTTCTGGCACATTTCGGGCCGGAAGTTAAAAAAGTAAAAGTTGTAGCTACCGATCGCTTTGGTGAAAAATTTGAAGCAGAAATAGAAGCCTAACAATTTTGTCAGATGACTGGGGTTAGAAATTTAATATAGATTTAATTAACCGCGTTAAATGGAAACGCTTGATATCTCTATCTTGGGCTAAATTAATAGCGTTGAATGGCAACATTAAACGCCACTATAAAATCTCTTTTTTAGATATGAAACTTAAAAAAACAGCAATCTTTATTTTTTTATCTGCATTTGTGGTAAAATCGAATGCTCAGGAAGTTAAATTCCCCGCATTTAGTGCCGAGGCGCACCGTGGCGGACGTGGTTTAATGCCCGAAAATACCATCCAGGCAATGTTAAATGCCATGAAAATCGATGGCATTACCACTTTGGAAATGGATATACATATCTCAAAAGATGGTAAAGTTATTGTCACTCACGATGATTACCTGAGTCCTGCTTTTATGCTTACACCTGACGGAAAAGATATTCCGGCTTCAGATGCTAAAAAGTATCCGATTTTTGGCATGAACTACGATGAAATTAAACAGTTCGATTTGGGAACCAAATATTATGATCTTTTTCCGCAACAAAAGAAAGAAAAAACGCATTTGCCTTTACTCGCTGATCTCATCGATGCCGTACAGCATGATATTAAAACCAATAAACGCAAACCGTTTTTCTACAACATCGAAACTAAATGCAGCGAAAGCGGTGATGGGATCACCAATCCTAAACCGGAAGAATTTGTTAAACTTTTGGTTGAGGTCATTATCAAGAAAAAGATCACTGATTTTGTCGTGATTCAATCTTTCGACAAGCGTACCATTCAGATTATTCACGAAAAGTATCCAAAACTGAAAACTTCTTTTCTGGTAGCCAATAAAAAAACTTACGAAGAAAATATTGCAGATTTGGGTTATAAACCTTTCATTTTAAGTCCGGTTTGGCAAATGGTAAATGAAGAGTTCGTTAAAAAGGCACATGCAGATGGGGTAAAAATCATCCCATGGACAGCAAATACTTTAGCTGATATTCAAAAATTAAAAGCATTAAATGTTGATGGAATTATTTCTGATTATCCTGATGTTTTAGTGCAGGCGAAATAAGAAAAAGACTTATGCTCAGAATGATATAAAATAAAAAAAGCGAACCTCATGGTTCGCTTTTTTTATTTAGTGATAAATTGTATTAGAATAATCGTCATTCCCGCGCAGGCGGGAACCTCAACGCAAATAGTCTAATAAGTTGCTGCCAATTTCAATGCATTATAAGCATTCACAACACCACCGCTGATACAAAGGTCAGAGAAAGGAACAGAAACTTTTTCAGCACCTGGCTCTTCGCCTTTGGCATATTCTACATTATGGTTCACTTTAGTAACCGACTTCACAATAATTTCTTTTACCTGGGCAGCCGTTAATTTTGGGTAATAAGAACGGATTAAGCCGGCTAAACCAGCTACAACAGGTGAGGCCATACTCGTACCATCTAAATTTTTGTATTTAGAACCCGGTACAGTAGAGTAAATCTGCACACCAGGAGCAAAAACATCTACCTGTTCTTTACCAAAGTTAGAGAAACTTGCTTTAAGGGTTTCATCATCTTTTGGCCCTGATGCACCAACTGTAATCCATGAAGCAATGGTTTTTGCATCTAAATCTTTATGGTTAGGGAAATTGTTCTCAACGTCAATATTTTTATTTTCGTTTCCTGCTGCCTGTACAATCAATACATCTTTAGATGCTGCATATTTCATGGCTTCGTTAACAATCGCCTTATTCCAGCTGTAAGCTTTTCCAAAACTCATATTAATTACTTTTGCACCATTATCAACCGCATAGCGGATGGCATTGGCAACGTCTTTATCCCTTTCATCACCATTTGGCGTACAACGCACACCCATGATGGCAACATTATCTGCCACGCCTAAAATACCTAGTTTGTTGGTTCTGTCAGCCGCAATAATACCGGCAACATGTGTTCCGTGCATCGCATCCGGACCAGCAACATCATTATTGCCATAAAATTTTTCGGTTACATTGTTCGGATCATCGCCTACAATCGAGCGCGGATCGTAATCAAGATTTAAATTATAATTGGCCTGGCGGGTGTAATAATCCAATCCTTCAACAATCTGATCTTCATAAAAATCTTTAAAACTGCCTTTTTCCAGCTGCTGACTTAAAACATTCTGTATCCTGCCTTCAACTTCGGTAGATGGCTTGAAATTTTTGAAATCCTCAACTGTTGGATTTTCTTTGCCGATCTTTTTTACAACTGCATCTAAAGCATTTTTGAAACCGGTAATACCAGCTAAATTCTCTTTAGCTTCTGCCAGTTGTTTTTCTAAATCTGCACGTTCTGCTTTAAAAGTTTCCCAGTCTTTTTTATCCTTTTCTGCAACGTTGGCATCTGTAGTACTGGCAAAGCGGTCCTGATCGCGGCGCACCAAACGCGTTAATTCCAGTGTTTCAAAATTTACTGATTCTTTCGGGCCGCCGATGAAATTCCAGCCGTTAATGTCATCGATATAACCGTTTTTATCGTCGTCTTTACCATTGCCGGCAATTTCTTTGGTATTTACCCACATCATGCGTTTTAAATCCTCATGTGTGGCTTCAACACCGCCGTCGTTAACAGCAACAATCACTTTAACCGATTTTTTACCTTTTAAAAGTTCTTTATATGCTTTTTCGGTACTGATTCCGAATGTACTGTCACTTTTGAGATCAAGATTTTGCCAATTGGCTTTTTGTGCGTTAACTAATGTTGGCACCGCACTTACAAGCGCCAGACTTAAAAGCGTTCTGAAAATTCTACTCTTATTCATTTATTTATTTTTGTATTAAACGCGGAAAGTTAATTTTAATTTTTTTATTGAAAGAAATTGTAGCAAAAATTATGCTTTTGGCATATTTGCTGTTGTGTTTAGACAGGTTTCTATAAAAAAGTCATCCCGATCGGAGCATCGCGGAATAGATAAATATATCTTGATAAATTTCACGACTTCGATATTTCGCTCGAAATGATGACCTATCTCTATTAAAAAATAACCAATCTATGCATAGTTCGTATCCGCACGAACCATTAACTTATAACACCATTAACAAAAAAATCCTGAAACAATTAGTCCAGGATTTTTTTGTTAAAAATAAACTTTGTCTATTTTAAACCCGCTACAATCTTTTTTGCCATTTCATCATGCTGTTCAATTACTTTTAAAGTATTGTTTGCCCATTCTTTAACACTTTGGTCGCGGTTTTCGGTACCTTGTTTAAATAATGCAACCGTTTTATTATGATCGGTTACCATCATATCCATATAATGTTTGTCGAAAGCGGCACCCGTCATTTTTTTCATTTCATCCAAATGGATCTGCTGGTCGGCAGGTAAAGCATCCGGTGTAATTACTTTTTTGCTTTGGGCTAAAGCTTTTAATTCCGTGTTGGCTTTGGTATGATCGGCCAGCATTTTAGCCGCAAAATCTTTTACTTCAGTACTTTTTGCATTTTTAGCTGCAATTTTTGCCGCTTCAACTTCCATAATACCGCCAACAGCTGCCTTTCTTAAAAAAGTTGCACCTGCTTCATCAATGCCTGTTTCGGTGCTTTCCGATCCTGCAACATGGTTACCGTTAACCATAGTGGTATCGCCAGACACACTGTCTTTTGTTGTTGCCGATTTTTTATCTGCAGTTTGGCAAGCCTGAAATGAGATTGCTAATGCAAAAGCTGTAGATAATAAAAATATCTTTTTCATGTTTTCTCTATATTTTGATGTGTATTGAAAACAAGAGAACTTAAAAAAGGTTTTTTGAACTATTCTGCGTCCCTGCTGTAAATATCCGTAATCACGATCCCCATTTGCCTGTCCGGATTTTCAATTACCGAAAAACCAAATTGCTCATACAAGCCATGGGCATCCAATGTTGCCAGTTGGTAGCGACGTAATCCCTGCAGATCCGGATGAAAGATCATAAACGACATCAGCTTTTTAGATAAACCCAAACCACGGTAACTATCCTTGATATACACATCGCATAGCCAGGCAAATGTAGCTTTATCCGTTACCCAACGGGCAAAACCTACCTGTTCAGAACCTTTGTAAATACCAAAACATAGCGAATTTTCAATAGATCGCTTTACGGTATCAAACGGAATATTTTTGGCCCAGTAAGATTCCGTACTTAAATAATGGTGGATAGCTGTAATATCTAAAAGCTCCTTATTATCTGAAAATATAAATCCGTTTTCGCTGATTTCCATAGTTGAAATTGGTTAATAGTATAAATTGGTCAACTGGTTAATTGTGTGATTATTCTTAACAATTAACCCGTTTCAACAGTTAACCTAATTACGCATATTAATATACTGCAAAGGCTGACCGAAATCTTCGTTTCTGCAAAGAGTGATCACTGCCTGTAAATCATCTATTTTTTTCGCTGTTACACGCACCTGGTCATCCATAATAGAAGCCTGAACTTTTAATCCGCTGGCTTTAATCTTGGCTACAACTTTTTTGGCTGCTTCTTTATCCAATCCTTCCTTAATGCTGATTTCTTTGCGGATCATGTTGCCTGAAGCCTGTTGCTCATCGCCAAAATCCAGACTTTTAGGATCTAAATTCTGTTTCATCATCCTCGAAATAATCGAACCTTCTATGGCTTTAAGACGCATGTCGTCTTCGGTCACAATGGTTACAACGTTTGTTTTTTTATCCAGTTCAACGGTGCTTTTTGATCCGTTAAAGTCGAATCGGTTAAGGATTTCCTTTTTGGCATTGTTGATCGCATTATCTAATGTTTGCGCGTCAACTTTACTCACTATATCAAAAGAAGGCATGGTTTTAGCTTTAAAGTAAAAAAATAAGTAGATTTAGTAGAAATTAATCTACTTCACAAAAAAACGAAAAATAATATGAAAACCACTAAACCAAAGTCTCAAAAAAAGATCACGAAGAAAGAAGCTAAAAAACAATTAGAACAGTCGATTACCGATAAGTTTCTGGAAGTAATTAAAAGTTTAGGTCATGATGTGTCTGAAATTAGTACAGAGGTTGGAAAGGCGAGTAAACGTGTGGCTAAAAAATTAACTAAGAAATTTACGATCGTAAAAGCCGATGTAGGCCAAAAAATAGATGGTTTGTTGCAGGCATCAAAAGAAAAGGCAAAAAAAGAACAGAAACCAGTTGCTAAAGCGGCAAGCAAAGCTGAAAAATCTGCCGAAAAAGTAGTTAAAAAAGCCGTTTCTAAAGCTAAACCTGTGGTGCAGAGCATTAAAGTGGCCGCAATTGAAACTGAAGAAAAAGCCGAAAAAGTGTTGGCAAAACCAGTTACAGAAGTTAAAAAAGCTGTTGCAGCAACTACAACTGCTGTTAAAAAAGCACCGGCAAAAGCAACTGCAGCCGTAAATATAGTCGAAGCTCCTGCAGCTGATCAGGAAAAGGCTGTGCCGGTTGTTAAAAAAACAGTGGCTAAAACTACACCTGCCGTTAAGAAAGTGGTTAAAGCCCCGGCCAAAAAATAAATTTGTTAACGTTAATGCGTAAATGAATTAACATCGATTTAACAAATTAATATGCAGTTTTGAGCATCCCTGTTTTTAACGGGGATTTTTATTTTTTTAAATGAGCAATAAGAAGATCCCCTTTTTTAACCGCGAAATTAGCTGGCTTTACTTTAACGACCGCGTACTACAGGAAGCTGCCGATGAAACCGTGCCGTTAATTGAGCGTATTAAATTTCTATCCATATTTTCTTCAAATTTAGAAGAGTTTTACCGGGTGAGGGTGGCCACCATGACACGCCTTACCAACCTGAATGATAAAGCAAAGGCACTTTTAGGATTTAACCCAAAGAAAATCCTGAACGAAATAAAAAATATTGTAGTAAAGCAGGAAAGAAAATTCGACCAGCTTTTTCAGGCTACTCTAATCAACGAACTTGCGCAGAACAGGATTTTTATCTTAAACGATACCCAGTTGAACGTGAGCAGGGGTGAGTTTGTGAAAAACCATTTCAGGGATAAGATTTTATCCAACCTGGTGCCCATTATGCTGGATATGGACAAGCCTTTTCCGGAGTTAAAGGACCGTTACCTGTATTTCTTTGTAAAATTATCTAAAAAGGATACAAAAGTAAGAGAAAAATACGCCCTTATCGAAATTCCACCTAATTTACCCCGGTTTTTAGTCCTTCCTGAAACAAATGACTTAAAATTTATCATTCTGGCCGAAGATATTATCCGTTATTGCCTGGATGATATTTTTTACGTTTTCACCTACGATAATTTAGAGGCTTATTCGATTCAGCTCACCCGCGATGCGGAACTGGATATTGATAAAAACATCAACGATAAATTTATTGAGGATCTAAAAAGCAGTTTGGAAAAACGCAAAAAAGGTAAACCGATGCGTTTATTGTACGATTCGGCCATGCCTTTGAATATGCTTACGGTTTTGGTGAATAAATTAAAGCTTGAAGCAGAAAGTTTGATTCCCGGTAACCGTTACCATAAATTTGGCGATTTTATCGCTTTCCCGAACGTTGGTAAAAAGGAACTTGAATATACCCCGAATGTGCCTTTAAAAGTTCGTGGTTTACACCGTACCGAAAGTGTTTTTAGTAAAGTAGCACAACGAGATTACCTGGTTAACCTGCCTTACCAATCATACGATTACATTATTTTGTTTTTACGCGAGGCTGCTATCGATCCAAAGGTTACCGAAATACAGATTACCTTATACCGTTTGGCAGAAAACTCCAAAGTAATTAATGCTTTGATCAACGCGGCTAAAAACGGAAAGGCTGTTTCTGTTGTATTAGAGCTTAAAGCGCGTTTTGATGAACAGGCAAATATTTTTTGGACCACCCGTTTAATGGAAGAAGGCGTTAAGGTAAATTATGGCTTAACCGATTATAAAGTCCATTCTAAAATTTGTTTGGTAAAACGGATTGAGAAAGATAAACCGGTGTATTATGCCAATTTAGCAACAGGTAACTTTAACGAAAAAACCGCTGGTTTATATTGCGATCATAGTATTTTTACTGCCAAAAAGGAGATTACCAACGATCTGGTAAAACTTTTTGATGCCCTGAATAAACGTACTGTAACCAAAGGCTTTAAGCATTTAATTGTTTCCCCTTTAGAAAGCCGGTCTAAATTAGTCAATTTTATTAACCGCGAAATCAGAAATGCCAAACAGGGCAAACTGGCTTATATCATGCTTAAAGTAAATAGTTTAGCCGATGAAGGAATTATTGCCAAACTTTATGATGCAAGCAATGCCGGAGTTAAAATCCAGTTAATTATCCGAGGGATTTGTTGCCTGGTACCAGGCGTAAAGGGTTTTAGTGAAAATATAACAGCGATTAGCATTATTGATAAATTTTTAGAACATGCCCGGGTATATATTTTCGGAAACAATGGCAAAAACGACATGTATCTCTCCTCTGCCGATTTAATGAGCCGGAACTTTGAGCACCGTGTAGAGGTAGGTTTTCCGGTTTTGGATCATGATGTGAAACAGGAGATTCAGGATATTATCGATCTGCAACTGCAGGACAATACAAAATCGAGGCAGATTAATGCTTTAAACAACAATAAGTACCATAAAAACAGATTAAGTAAAAAAATAAGGGCACAGGTAGACATCTACAACTATTTAAAAACCAAGCATCAATCATAATGTTAAGATACGCAGCTATAGATATCGGTTCGAACGCAGTGAGGTTACTCATTGCTGATATCAGCAAACAGGACGGAAAATATAAATACAAAAAGAATACTTTAATCCGTGTGCCGCTCCGTTTGGGCGATGATGCGTTTTTAGATCAGCATATTTCAGATAAAAAATCGTCAGATTTAGTCAAAACCATGACGGCTTTTAAAAATCTGATGGATGTTTATCATGTTTCAGAATACCTGGCCTGTGCAACATCTGCCATGCGGGAAGCCAGGAACGGACAAGACATCGTAAAACTGATTAAAGAAGAAATCGACCTGACTCTTGAAATTATTGAAGGGCAGCGCGAAGCCAATATTATTTATGCCAATCATATTGAAGAGGAACTGGATGAAAATAAAACCTATTTATACATTGATGTTGGCGGTGGCAGTACCGAACTTTCTGTGTTTGTAAAAGGAGCGCCTGAAGCTTCAAGGTCTTTCAATATCGGTACCATCAGGATGCTTGATAATCAGGATAAAGAAGAAACCTGGGAAGAAATGAAAGATTGGGTAAAAGAACATACCAAAGCATATAAACATCTTGCTGGAATTGGTACAGGCGGCAACATTAACAAACTTTTCCGCATGTCGGACGAGAAGGAAAATGCACCTTTATCTTTACAGAAGTTAAATTCCATGTATAATAAACTGACGAGTTACTCCTTAAAAGAACGCATTAATACCTTAGGTTTAAACCCCGACCGTGCTGATGTTATTATCCCGGCCTGCGAAATTTACCTCACTTTAATGAAATGGACAGGAATTAAACAAATTTATGTACCTAAAGTAGGAATGGCTGATGGGATCATTAAATTATTAATCGAAGAGAAGCTGGATTAGCTAACAAGATAATAACAGAAAAGAGGTTATATTTAAATAAATCTGTCATCCTGAGCTTGTTGAAGGAACTTGTTTAATACACGATTAAGTGTTTCGACAGGCTCAACATGACAGTTTGAATGAAAATTATTTAATAATATAACCTCTTTTTATAAAACAGTTAACTCAAGATGGTCAACTGTAAACTGATTAAGCTAATTTAGCCAACGCTTCTTTAATTCTTTTCAGTGCTTCTACCAAACTCTCGTCTGATGCAGCGTATGATAAACGGATATAGTTATTGTTACCGAAAGAATCGCCGCCCACAGTTGCTACGTGACCAACGTTTAATAAGTATAAAGCTAAATCCGAAGAATCTTTAATTACATTTCCTTCAGCATCTTTTTTGCCAAAAAATGAGCTGATTTCAGGGAAGAAATAAAAAGCACCATCAGGAAGGTTGGTTTTTACACCCGGAATTTCATTTAATAAGTTATAAACCAGCTCTCTGCGGCGTAAAAATGCTTCTTTCATTTCTAAAACGCTTGCTAATCCTTGTTCATAAGCAACAATACCCGCTCTTTGTGCAATAGAACATGTTCCAGAAGTGGTTTGTCCCTGTAATTTATCATTAGCAGCTGCAATTTCTTTATTTGCGGCAATATAACCTAATCTCCAGCCCGTCATGGCGAAAGCTTTTGAGAAACCATTTACGATGATTACGCGGTCTTTAATGCTATCGAATTGGGCGATTGATTCGTGTTTGTCAACAAAGTTGATATGCTCATAAATCTCATCAGAAAGAATATAGATATTTGGATGTTTTTCAAAAACAGCAACCAATGCAGCCAATTCCTCTTTGCTGTAAACCGAACCGGTTGGGTTGCAAGGAGAAGAAAACATAAAAAGTTTCGATTTCGGTGTAATGGCCGCTTCTAACTGTGCTGGTGTAATTTTGAAATTGCTTTCAATATCAGTATCAATAAAAACAGATTTTCCTTCTGCCAGGGTAACCATTTCCGAATAAGAAACCCAGTAAGGAGTCGGGATAATTACTTCATCTTCCGGATCGATCAACGTTAAAATTACATTCGATAAAGATTGTTTGGCACCAGTAGAAACAACGATCTGAGAAATATCATAATCAAGGTTGTTCTCTGTTTTTAATTTATTTACAATCGCCTGGCGCAAATCTGGGTATCCCGGTACCGGAGAGTAACGCGTATAATTTTCATCTAACGCTTTTTTAGCAGCATTTTTTACATGGTCAGGCGTATTAAAATCGGGTTCGCCAACGCTTAAACTGATGATATTGATGCCCTTAGACGCTAATTCGCGGCCTAATTTGGTCATTTTAAGGGTTGCAGATTCTGACAGACTGTTGATTCTTTTCGATAAGGTGCTCATGGTTAATTACTTTGAGCGCAAATATATAAACCAAATATTATTCTGCACTAAAAAAGGCAGAGTTTTTCTCATTTAATTTATCGGTTAACCGTATTTTTGAAAAAAATATATTGTGTCGGTTAAAAAGAAAGCCATCATTATTTCCCTTGTAGTAAGTATTGTATTGATGCTCGCCAAGTTTATTGCTTACTTTATTACCGGTTCCAACTCCATTTTAACCGATGCTGCTGAAAGCATTGTGAACGTTATTGCCGGTAGTTTTGCTTTCTACAGCATTTACCTGAGTACACAGCCTAAAGATGAAAACCACCCTTACAGGCACGGGAAAGTTGAATTTTTCTCTGTATTTGTAGAAGGCATCCTGATCCTGATTGCAGGTATAGCCATTATTTTTAAATCTTCCTACAATCTGATTTATCCTCATGCCGTTGGCGAACTCTTAACAGGAACCCTGATTATCGGCATTACAGGATTGATTAACCTCATCGTGGGGCTTTATCTGATCAGCACTGGCAAAGAAGTGCATTCTGTTACTTTACAGGCAGATGGTAAACATTTGTTAACCGATACTTACACCAGTGGAGCCATTGTTATTGGCCTAATACTGATTCAACTGACAAATATTATTTGGTTAGATAGCTTACTCTCTGTGTTAGTGGGCTTTTATATTGTTTATTCGGGTTATAAACTCACACGCGGCTCGGTTGGCGGACTAATGGATGAAAGTGATTTTACACTGGTTGAGGAAGTAGTTGCGGTATTGCAGAAGTACCGCCATAATCCATGGATTGACGTACACAACCTGCGTACACAACAATATGGCCCAGAATTTCACATCGATTGCCATGTAACTTTACCCTATTATTTTGATTTAAATATGGTTCACCGCGAAATTTCGCAGATAGATGAACTGATCAATAAAAACGGGATACGCAAAGCCGAACTTTTTATCCACGCTGATCCTTGTTTGCCCGAATGTTGCCATTATTGCCATATGAGCGAATGTAAGGTAAGGGCTGAGGCTTTTAAAAAAGAAATCGTCTGGACACCAGAAATAGTCATAAAAAACAAAAAACATTTCGAAAATGAGCTACTTTAATGTAAGGGTATATGGGTTATTGATTAACCAGCACAACGAAGTTCTGGTGAGTGATGAAGAAGAATACGGTTTCCGTTTCAGCAAATTCCCCGGCGGTGGATTAGAACTTGGTGAAGGTTTGATTGACGGTTTGAAAAGAGAATTTGTAGAAGAATGTGAAGCCGAAATCGAAGTTTTATCTCACTTTTATACCACCGACTTTTATGAAAAATCATCATTTAATGATAGCCAGGTCATCAGTGTTTATTATTTAGTTAAAGAAAAAGCACCATTACAACTGGCATTTAAAGATACCATTTACGATTTCGATGGCGAAGGTGAAATTTTGCAGGCTTTCAGATGGGTAAAAATAGAGGATTTGGATATCGAATCAATCACCTTCAAAACCGATAAAACCGTTGCCCAACTTTTAAAAGAACAATATTCAGTTAAATAATAAATATTTATGTCAGATACTTCCGAAATCCAAACTCCGAACACCCAACTAAATCTAACTGAACGCGATCAAAAGGTGATTTGGCACCCTTATACCCAAATGAAAAATGCCCTCCCGCACATCCCGATTGTAAGGGGAGAAGGTGTATATGTTTTTGATGAGAATGGTAAAAGATATATTGATGCCGTTTCGTCTTGGTGGGTAAACATTCACGGACATTCACATCCATACATCGCCGAAAAAGTAGCAGAACAGCTTAAAGTGCTGGAGCATGTTATTTTTGCCGGTTTTACGCACGAGCCGGCAGTTTTATTGGCAGAACGTCTTTTACCGATATTACCAGGCAAGCAGGATAAGGTTTTTTATACCGATAATGGTTCTACCGCAGTAGAAGTGGCCTTAAAAATGTGTTTGCAATACTGGGACAATAAAGAAAAACCGAAAACAAAGATTCTGGCATTTAAAAATGCTTATCATGGTGATACCTTTGGCGCCATGTCAGTTAGTGGCCGGAGCATTTTTACCGATGCTTTTAACAGTTTATTATTCGATGTAGAATTTATCGATCTGCCAAACGAAGAAAATATTTCAGCACTTCAAAATCAAATCTCCCAACTCCAAACTGAGGCTGCTTGTTTCATCTTCGAGCCTTTAATTTTAGGTTCAGGTGGAATGTTAATGTATGAAGCAAAATACCTGGATCAGCTTTTATCTGCCTGTAAAGATGCACAGATTTTAACCATCGCTGATGAAGTAATGACAGGTTTCGGTAGAACAGGAACTTATTTTGCCTGCGAAAAACTAACCAATAAACCTGATATTATCTGTTTAAGTAAGGGTTTAACCGGCGGAACAATGCCTTTGGGCGTAACTACCTGTACCAATGAAATTTTTGAAGCTTTTTTAAGTGATGATAAATTAAAAACGCTTTACCACGGACATTCATTTACGGCCAATCCAATTGCCTGTGTGGCATCTCTGGCGAGTCTGGATATCCTTTTAAGAAGTGAAACACTGCAGAATATTAAAAGGGTAGAGGCCAAACACGCCATATTTCTGGATGAAATTAAAGGCCATTCCAAAGTAAAGGCCATCAGGCAAACAGGTACTATTATCGCCATTGAGTGGGAAACAGGCAATGAAACATCTTATTTAAGTAACCTGCGTAATTTACTGTATGCCTATTTCTTAGATAAGGGAATTATTTTACGTCCACTGGGAAATATTATCTATATCCTGCCACCTTATGTAATTAGTGATGAAGACCTGGATTATATTTACGCGACTATAAAAACGGCATTGGAAGAAATATAGTTTAAGGCCATGGAGCAGTTCTTAGTAGTGGTGTAACATGTTACCATCTTACAATCCATTAAAACTTTATGCAAAGTCAGGTTATAACACCTGACTTTACTAGAAAAGATTCTTCACTGTGTTCAGAATGACAATTTTGGTTATATCACAGTGGTTCATGTCTCCACGAATTACCTACAGTGTAAATCATACTCGAGGCTCCAAATATTTACTAAGCGCCTCATTAAGAAAATAATTCCAGCCGCCATTAAAACTTGATTTTGCAAAGTCTGGTCCGTTTGTTACAAAGCTTTCTAAGCCTGTGTGTGTCAGTTTCAATAAGGTTTTATCACCTTGTTCAAACAACTCCCAGCTTACTTCAGAGTTGCCGGGTAAGCCATCATAACGCCAGGTATATGCGATTTTTTTACCGGGTATAACTTCCGTCACCTCACAAAGGTGAAGGTATTGATGACCATTATCAGCTCCACCGCTAAACTGAAATTTAAAGCCAACTTCAGGCTTAAAATCGGCCAATTGAAAATACCATTGCTTAATTTCGTTATTATCAGTTAAAGCATTCCACACTTTTTCGATAGGAACATTATAGATCCGCTTTACGATAACTGGTTCGTTTTCCATGTTTATTAGATTTGGTTTTTATGATAGCAATTATTCGCTTAGCCTAATGGCATTTTGCTCATATCCATATATAAAATGCTCCATCTTTGTCCGTCCAGATCCACAAAACCACAGCCGTACATCCAGCCATCTTTATAACCGGGTTCGCCATAAATTGTACCACCTGCAGCTACAACTTTTTGGGCAAGCTCATCAACTTCTTCAGGACTTTCTGCATCAATAGAAAATAATACTTCACCACCGCGGCGTATATCGGCAATATTAGTACCGGCAAAGCTTTCGTATAATGCTTCTTCGAAAAGCATAATGGCTAAATTGCTTTCACCCACTAAAAAACAGGCTGAATCTTCGCGTGCGCCATACTGTAGATTAAGGTTGAAGCCTAAGGCTGTAAAAAATGCTTTCGATTTATTAATGTCTTTTACCGGAAGGTTTATCCAAAGTGATTTTGTCATAACGTTTTATATTTTGTTGTAAGTAAAGATAAGGAACGGATGATGGAATTGACCTTGCTAAAAACGAAAAATTACAGGGCTATTTGAGACAATTATAATATCACTATTAAACAGGATTTTTGAAAAAATATAGTTGGCTAGAGATGTTATTCCCAACTTAATTGGAAATCTTGGAGATTATTGTATTAAGATTAGCTTCGCTGAACACTTCGTGGTTCCTGCAGGCGCGGGAAGCCCGCTTTAAAATCTATCAATGGTAATTAATCCATTCCCTACAATTTATACAATTTCTGCGGATGTTGTTCTGCGTGGTTTAAAATTAAATTTAAGATATAACTGTTGGACTGGTAAATGGATAAATCATTCTTAAGCGGAGCCAAACCATCCGAAAGATAATTTTTATCGGTAAAATAGCCCATTCCATAAAATTTACCTTTCTCTACAAGCAAACAGCTAAACTCTTCGTCTTTTCTGCCTTCATCAACCAGTGCAAAACTGGGTTGCTGGTTTTGAATATCATTTAAAGCTGCATTTAATTTTTTATTGTAAACAGCTACCGTTTCTATTCCGCTGCAGGCACCAAAACATTGTCCGTTTTCATGCGCATAACATTTTGTTGCTGTTTTTTGGAGGTAGCAGAGCTTGGCACAAAGCTGGTATTTATCAATTAATTGGGTTAAAAAGTTGTAGCCTTCCAATAAACTGTTAAAACTCTGTATGGCATTGTTGTTTTTTTTATGCTTATCAACAGCTAAACGCAGGTATCCGTTCTGATCTTCAAAAACATACAGGTCGTATTTGTGCTCGTAACGTTTCATGGCACGGTTATTTTCGGGCCAGAGGCGTTTAATTTCATTTGCTTCTAAAATCAAAGCCATCAGCTCCGTTCCGCAAATCACAAAATCTACATGATGGATGGTCCGTAAAAACTCCTGGCGCTGGCGGTTTGGGGTATTCCCTGTAAAGTGACTGGTAACCCGTTTTTTAAGGTCTTTAGCCTTGCCAACGTAAACAATTTTACCTTTACTATCTTTAAAATAGTAAACTCCCGGCTGATTAGGCAATCTTAAAATAGAAGCTTTATCCAAATGTGGAGGTAAAACCTGTTCTTTCGAAGTTTTCTTTAACATTTCCGGAATAATTCCTTCCAGGTCATTATCTAATAACATGTTAAAGAGGATGCTCGTGGCATCGGCATCGCCCGCAGCCCTGTGGCGGTTCTGTAATGGAATTTGCAAAGCAGTACACAATTTACCCAAACTGTATGATGCTTTTCCGGGAATTAACTTCCTGCTCAACCTTACCGTACAAAGTTTTCTGCACTGCAGATCAAAACCCGCAGCAGCTAAATGGTGTTTCAAAAAAGAATAATCGAAATTCACATTGTGTGCCACAAAAACCTTATCACTCAGCAACTGGTAAATCTGTAGTGCAACATCAGCAAAAGCCGGCGCATCTTTTAACATGGCATTATCAATGCCCGTTAGCGCTGTAATGTAATCCGGAACCGGTTGTTTAGGATTGACCAGGGTAGTATAAGAATCAACAATCTGATTGCCGTCATGGATGTTAATGGCAACTTCGGTAATGCCATTTGCTGAGGCATGACCACCAGTGGTTTCGATATCTACAACTGCGTATAACATTAAATTGATTTGAGATACAAATCTATGCTAAAATAATTAGTATAAAAATAATTTTGATGATTTCTTTAGCATAAAAAAAGAGCGGTTACATTATTTAACGTAACCGCTCCGGTATTTTGTATATCAGTTTTACTAAAGCTTGCTTAATAGTTTGCTTAAATTCGGCTTAATACCGATATTGATTGGTACTGTGTTAAAAGCCCGGTTCTGGATTTTGCTGAAACCATACATGTAACTGGCCTCTACAAATAAATTGGCACCACCAATATTGTATTCAATACCCGCACCACCTTCTGCAATGCCCATTCCGTTTGATTTATTATCCTGCGTCACCTGTAGGTTTGAAGTATTTACTGCAACCTGTGGGGTGAGGATAATACCACCGCCGGCACCTGCAAAACCATAAAATGCCCATTTATTTACAATTTTGCGGTAACCCAATGCCATATTTAATAAGTAAGTGGTCGCCCTGCCTTTTTGTAAAGTGTAGGTATAGCCTGCATCGGGTATAATCTGGTTAAAAGTGAAAGCATGTAAGCTTACTTTAGGATATAAAAACAGGCCACCATTGCCTAAACCCAAATTTAGCCCCAAAGAAGTGGAGAATTTAGGTTTAAAATAGTCTGAAGTTTCGCCCATGGGGAAAGCAAATCCAATTCCACTCATCGAGTAAAGTTTATCAGGTCTGCCCTGCGCTTTCGCTTTAATTGACATCACCACACAGAGTAATATCATTGGTGTTAATAATTTTAGTTTCATATCTGTTTTTTTTTAATTTAGGGTTAAGGCGTTTACTTTTTGAAGTAAATCAGCCATATTAAATGGTTTCTCTAAATAATCGTCGGGATGATATTTTTGGGATGCAATATAATTTTCGTCGTATCTGGCCGAAGCGAGGATAATCGGAATCCCTTCTGTTTCAGGGTTTAGCCTCAGTTCTTTAAATACAGCACGTCCATCCATTCCATTTAACATAATGTCGAGAATAATCAGGTCTGGCGCAAAATCCCTGATGGTTTTAAAGATATACCTTGGCGATAACAGGGGGAAAACTTTATAATGTTCAGTTTCCAAAACCTCCTGAAAAACCTCTAATACATCAGGATCATCGTCCACAACCAATACTCTTTTCAAAACAGATAAATCAATTAATAACTAAATAGACTATCCTAATACAAAGTTTGGCGAGGAATGTTTTAAGGTGCCGGTAAAAAATAATTCTAAAGAAAAAGGTTAGGCACGGAGCGCTAGGTGGTGGGATCTGATTTTTGTTCTTCCTGCGGGAAATTGTTTTTTACAAAATCAGCAAAATGCGCTTCATGGGTTGGAGATAAAGTAAATGAAGTTTCCTCCGACAGGAAAATTTTATTTCCCAATACGCTTTTAATCTGTTGTTTTGCAATTACTACTGTGTGGCTGATCTGGATAAATGCCGAATGTTTCTTCAGCATTTTCAAAGTTTTGATAAAATTTGATCTTGAGCTTAAAAATGTATTCTTAATGGTTTTAAACCGGATATCTTCTCCGAATTCTTCTACTGCAATCAGTTCGTTCAGGTCAATCCGTACCAAATCTCCGTTTTCTCCCTGCAGGGGGATATAAAAGAAATACTCATCACTTACTGAAAACATATTGGGTGCCTCTTTACCGGTAGGATAAAGGTTATTGATGGTTTTAGTGAAATGCAAAATTGAATAGGGCTTAAGCAGATAGGCATCAGCCTCAACCTTAAAAGCATCAATGGCATAACGTGCATGTGCTGTGGTAAAAACCAGGTGTTTCGTTTTTTGCCTTAATAAACCAGCCAGTTCCAGTCCCGAAAGCGAAGGCATTTCCACATCCATAAAAATAATGTCTACTGGATTGGAAACAGATATTTCAGCGAGTGCCTTAAGCGGTTCGGTAAAAGTTTTGATAAGTTTTAAATCCGGCAACTTATCCATATACGCAATTAGGCTTTCGAGAGCGTGCGGGTCGTCATCAATAGCGATGCAACTTATTGGCATTTTTTCATGTTTAGGTGATGCAAATTACAATTTCACCTAATAAAAAGGAAAAAAAACATCTTGGTAAAGGATTTTTATCTATTCGGCAAGGAAAAAAGCCTTTTCTTTTGAAATTGTTGCAGAACCTTAAGGTTTTAAGTAAAAATATTAAATCAAAGTAGAGGTTGTGCGCTTTATTTTTAATATTACCTTAAAGTAATTTTTAGTATCGCTGAAATAATTAAACGATGCATTTTCGCCATAGGCATAATCCAATCGCTTTTTGATGTTTTCTATGCCCGAACTTAAACCAGATGTATTTTTAATAGCTTTAATTAAATTTGATGTTTCGATAATGAGGTGATCTTGCTCAATTTTTAAACTCACCTCTGCAGGGTTAGATTCTGCAGATAGTTCTCCATGTTTAAATATGTTCTCAACCAGGGTAATGAGTACCATCGGAATGATCTGCAGGTTCCTGATTTCATCATCGTACCAAAAACGGAGCCGGATGTTATGGTCATTGCGGAGCTGATGTAAATTGATCAGATTTTCTACCTGGTTAATTTCTTCTCCCAGCAATATAAATTCGCGGTCTTTATTACTGTCTACCGAATATCGCATCATTTCTGCGAGCGAATGGATGGCTTCAGCTGCAAAGGGAGACGAATCGCGGGCATTTTGATAAATGAAATCTAAAGTATTAAATAATAAATGAGGTTGTATCTGTGCTTTAAGAAAGGCATTTTCTGAACGGGCGATCTGGATGAGGTTATATAAACGCTGTTTTTCCAGTTCCTCCGTCTTTTTTCGCTCCTTAATGTAACGCATTAAAAAATAATATCCTGTAGAGAAACACATAAAATAGACACACCGGTACAGTGGGGCCAGAAAATACTGCAGATTTAGCTCAATCTTACCGGATCCGGTATAGGCTGTATGGAAAATGATAATATAATCGAGTAAAACGGCGATCATTAAATAAGCCGTAATTTCGAGCAAAACAGCCAGAGGAAGTTTCCATACGGTTTGTTTTGGATTTGTAAAAGCTATTGCCAGCACCACATGGGCATGCACATAAAAAGTAATGATATTGAGCGTATAGTATAAAATATATGGAGGCAGGCGACCAAATTTCCCGTTAATCAGCCCTACAATAATAGATTCGTAAAAGATAAAAATTATCCAGACTATGATGTGGAGTTTTTTGCTGGTTACCCATTTTACTAACGGGTTTTGTCTCTTGTTTACGCTTTCGTTTGTTGCGATCATCTGGCTAGTTAATTGGGGGACGGCTAAATAGTTAACAAAAAAAACCAAAGGCTTAATTGTTTAACAACGAAAATACTAAAAATTTAGTTTTAAGAACGACTTGTTTTGATGGTTTTTTCTTTAATGTACTCCTGTATGCTTTCGCGGTAATTATTTCCGATGTTAATGGTAAGGTCGTTAATCATTTTTAATGTATTGCCCTCCACTTTTTCGATGTAATTTTTAGCAATAATAAAGGAGCGGTGTGCCTGTACAAAATTCTCATAATCCTTTAAAATAATCCTGATTTCTGACAAGGCAATGTAGGATACAATAGTTTCGTTAAGTGTAAAAATCCTTACATAATTTTGAAGGCTCTCTATTGCAACAATATCTGCATACCTTACTTTAATCAGGTTATTCTTTTCGCTTTTATTGCGCACAAAGAAATAATCGTCTTCCTGTTTTACGGTAACATTGGGCACACTTGGCGCGTATGGAAAAAGGTGATTAATGGTTTCGGCAAAACGCGCAAAAGTATAAGGCTTTAATAAATAGGCGCTTGCATACATTTCAAAAGCTTCGTAAGCATATTTAGAATGTGAAGTGGTAAATATTAATTTGTCGGTTTTATGCCGGATGGCCTTTGAAAGTTCAAGCCCCGAAATCATGGGCATATCTACATCTATAAAAATAATATCAACCTGTTCTCCTGCAGTAATTTCTTTTAAAGCCTGTAAAGGATCAGTATAAGATTGTATTAACTGAACGTTTGTAAGGTTATTAATATACGCTGTTATCCCGTTGACGGCATGTTTGTCGTCATCGATTACGATGCATGTAAGTTTCATTAGGTGTGTGTTATGTTCTACTAAATTATGGCATGCATTTTTAAATAAAGAAATTATTTTCTGTTTGTATTTGTGATTAGTGGTTATTGTAAATAATATGATACGAATATGTTTTCCGGGCATAATCGCCGGTTTAATTAAAGGAAACCACAATATCGGACCTGCGGAAAAGAAAACAAAATGATTTAATTACTTGTATAACAATATATTGTATTTTGAATCGTAGTAATTAATAGATATATTTATTATCCTGAATATTCACCCTGAAAATCCCTAAAACCTATTTTTTATGAAAAATAAAATCCGCACCACAAATAGATTAAACGTATCCATTACCAAAAAAGTTATCGAACTGCAGGAAAGAGGATACGATTGTGATTTCCTTTTACTGGCAAACGGCAGCCTGTTGTGCATGCAAACCAATTTTAAATATCCTTTAAATACGGTTTCTATTAAGCAGATGGAACATGGTTACGATTTCTTTAGCCACTCTTATAAACATGTACATACCATAGAAACCGGGAATGGCGAAAGGGGAGTGCTTTTAACCGAGAAAGCATTTTAGTTGTAACTTTCGTTTTCTTACAATTTTATTTCTGCTTAAGGGCTGAAATTTGTGTTATAAATAATTAAAATATGACACATTTAACCCAACCCACCATACTGGTTACCGGTGCAACAGGAAGCGTAGGTTCAGTATTGGCAGAACAGTTAGCTTTTAAAAACATTCCTTTCAGGGCATTGGTAAGAAGCCTGGATAAAGCCAGCAATTTAAAGCAGCTTAAGTGCGCAGAAATAGTTACCGGCGATTTTAACGATAAGCAAAGTATTGTAAATGCTTTAGCAGGTATCGAAAAAGTTTTTCTCCTGAGTAATTCTTCTGAAACGGCAGAAAGCTTGCAATGCAATTTTGTTGATGCAGTTATGGAAAGTAATGTTAAGCACATTGTTAAACTTTCTCAGTTTGCTGCAGATATGAATTCGCCAGTTCGTTTTCTCCGTTACCATGCTGCTGTAGAACAAAGAATAAAGGATACAGGTTTACAATATACTTTTTTAAGACCAAATCTGTTTATGCAGGGATTACTTGGTTTTGCAGATCCCATAAAATATCAGCAGCAATTTTTTTCTACTGCAGGTGATGCAAAAATCAGTTTGGTTGATACCCGCGATATCGCCGCTGTGGCCTTACAAGCGTTGGTTAGCAGAGATAATGAAAGTAAGATTTACAACATTACAGGTCCTGAAGACCTAAGTCACAATGATATAGCAGAAATCCTCTCCGAAATATTAGAGAAGGAAATTAAATATATTAACGTATCTGATGAAGAACTGAAAGCGGCTTTATTACAGGCCGGTTTTCCATCCTGGCAGGCAGCTGGTTTAATAGAAGATTATGCACATTATGCCCGTGGTGAAGCAGCTATGGTTAGCCACGATGTAATGGAAGTAACCGGTAAAGCGCCGGGAACATTTACAAATTTTGTTAAGGAATACAGGTCTGCTTTTGAGTAATGTTATTGTTTAACCTCAGATACGCACAGATTTTTATATGCATATTTTGCCATCGTGTTGCCGGATGTTACCATCCGGCAATTCATTAATTTGAAATATATCTTTCATCGTGGTGTTGGATATTACCATCCGACACTTTAGATGGAAACATCTGACTGCACTTTTTAAAAAACTTTCCTTTATTTATTTTGTTTAAGTTTTATTAGATATATTTAAACAAAATAATGAATTATTCCATTTCAGATCTTGAACAGCTTTCGGGCATTCATTCTCATACCATCAGGATCTGGGAGCAGCGCTATAATGCCTTAAGTCCAACGCGGACTGAGGGCAATACCCGCCTGTACGATGATAAACAGTTAAGAAAATTGCTAAACATCGTTAGTTTAAATAAAAGCGGCCTAAAAATTTCCAAAATATGCCGCCTTTCTGATGAAGCCATTGAAACACTTTTAGATGAGCAGCTTACTTATCCTTCTATCGACGAAGAGGCAGAATATTACATTTCGAAGCTGATTGGTTATGGATTGTCTTTTGACGAGCCCCATTTTAATCATTTAATAGATGAAGGGATTAAGAAGCTGGGTTTATCAGGTTGTTACCGCAAAATTATGTATCCTTTGCTGGTCCGTTTGGGATTAATGTGGCGAAAAGACGATATTTGTCCTGCTCACGAGCATTTTTTATCCAATATTATCCGTCAGAAAATATTTACACATATTAATCATCTTCCGGAAGCACCATCTTCAGCCGCAAGGTGGCTTCTTTTTTTGCCAGAAGATGAAGATCACGACATCGGACTGCTTTTTGCAAATTATATGTTGAGGATGCACCACCATCAGGTTATTTTTTTAGGTAGTAAAGTTCCGTTGGATTCCATCAAACGCGTATTTGCTTCCTTAAATGTAGATCAGGTTTTATTTTTTATGATAAAATCACGATCAGCATCTGTGGCACAGAAATATATCGGTCAGTTATCAGAAATATGCGCATCTGCCCAAATCCACCTCGCCGGAAATGGTCAGGTTATCAGTAAATTACAAAATATCGGTCACATCAACTGGTTTAAAACCCTTGATGAATTTGAAGCATCCATTCCCAATCCACTCTTACATGAAAGAAATTTTTGATCAACTCTCTGCCGATTGCAGCCGGCTTACTACCAGGCGTTATAGTACCAGTTTCTCATTCGGTATTTATTTTCTTGGTAAGGAACTGCGTCTGCCTGTTCATTCTATTTATGGTTTTGTGCGTTTAGCTGATGAGATTGTAGATAGTTTCCATCACTTTGATAAAAAATTTCTGCTCGGAAAATTTAAACAGGATACTTTTGAGGCCATTAATCTGGGCATTAGTTTAAACCCGATTTTAAATTCTTTTCAAAAGGTGGTCAATCATTATCAGATTGATCATGAACTCATTGTTTTATTTCTAAAAAGTATGGAAATGGACCTTTCGGAACAGAAATATACTCCCGAACTATACAATGAATATATATTGGGTTCTGCAGAAGTGGTTGGTTTAATGTGCCTAAAGGTTTTTACCAATGGAGATGATGAACATTATGAGCAGCTAAAGCCATATGCAATGAAACTGGGCTCTGCTTTCCAAAAAGTAAATTTTCTGCGGGATGTTAAGGCTGATCATCAGGCACTTAACCGTAATTATTTTCCAAATGTTAACCTCGCGGTATTTTGTGATAACCAGAAGCGGCAGATAGAGCATGAAATTGAGGCCGAATTCGATGTTGCCCTGGCTGGAATAAAGATGTTACCTCCAGGCGCCCGTAATGGCGTGTATTTGTCGTACATCTATTACAAAAAATTATTTGCCAAAATAAAACGCCTGAGTGCTGAAAAAATCATGACGGAAAGGATCAGGATTTCGAACACACGCAAAGTTGGTTTGATGTTTGATTCTATCATCCGCAATAAGTTAAACGTAATTTAAATGGAAGAACAGGTTATTCTGGTAGATCAGAATGATGTGCCGGTGGGACAGATGGAAAAAATGGAAGCACATGAAAAAGGCTTGCTTCACCGTGCTTTTTCGGTTTTTATTTTCAATTCGAAAAATGAACTCTTGCTACAGCAACGGGCATTAAGTAAATATCATTCTGGTGGCTTGTGGACCAACACTTGCTGCAGTCACCCCAGAATGGGCGAAACCAATATGGATGCTGCCAATAGACGTTTAAAAGAAGAAATGGGAATGGATTGCGAGCTGGATTATCTGTTTAAGTTTACCTATAAGGCAAAATTTGAAGATGGTTTAACTGAGCATGAGGTAGACCATGTTTTTTTTGGTACAAGTGATGAACTGCCACTGATTAACCCTGTTGAAGTAGAAACGTTTAAATACATCAGGCTAGAAGCTTTGGCAGCTGATATTGAGCTTAATCCTGGTCTTTACACACCCTGGCTGCGGATTTGTTTAGATAAGGTAATGGAGCATGTAAAAGCATAAAAACAAAAAACGGGCATACAGCCTAAGCCATATACCCGTATCTAAATTAACGCTCTCGAGGACAAATATAGGACTACTTTATAAAAATCCTAAAAGTTTAACATTTCTTTTACTTTGAGATTATACTTAAAAGTTTCGTTTGAAAACTATTATTTGCTAAGCCATTAATATTTAAGAGATTAGTGTTTTGACTTCTTTTGAAGAAATGATAATTATTTTTCTTTTTGGTGATATAATTTTTGACATTTCTCGCAATAATAGGTTTGCCGGTGGGTTTTTCCCAGTTCTTTTTTCTCTATATTATGTTTTCGGGGACATTCTTTCTGGCTATAAACTTCCCAGTGTTTGCTTAATGTATTTTCCTTTTTCCATTTTAAAAAATCAAAACTGTAATTGCGTGCCTCTTTAACCAAAGCTTTTAATTTTGCAGGAGGTAAACTTTTAATTTTTGTCAGCGGATGTACACGGATACGGTACAAAACTTCATTTTTAATGATGTTGCCAACACCGCTGAAAATCTGTTGGTCCATGAGCACATCACAAACCAAAGCCTCGGGCATATCTTTCAGTTTTTTGATAGCGGCTCTGCTGTTCCACTCCTCAGCCATAATATCATTCTCCCAGTTGTAATGTTCTTTAACATTTCCTTCCAGCAGATCGACTTTGCAGGTGTAAAAGTTTAGCACATCTTTTTTTAAAACGAGTCCTAAAGTTAATGGTGTTTTCTTCTCCTGATTAAGAAGGTAGGTGCCAAAAAGCATAAAATGGATGCGGACGGTGAAATCTTTAAAACAAATCAGAAAATGTTTGCCCCAGCTTTTAAAATCGATTATTTTTTGATGTAATAACCGGTCTTTATCAATGTTTTTAGCATTTCCTGCAACTTCCAGTACCTCAGGTTTGCCCAGGTAAAGGTCTTTTATTAAATCCTTTAATATTACAATCGATGGGCCTTCTGGCATATTATTCTTCCTCCAGTTTCCGGAATTTAAATTTGTCTTTTATATGGGCATTAAAGTACCGCCCTTTTGATCCTGAAGCTTTTAATAATTTATAAACTTTTTCAGGCACTTTTTTGTACAGGTAAACCATATCTGTTGTAAATATGATTTTCAACGTTTCGGTAGCGGTATCATAACTAAAATATTTAATTACTGATGATGGCATAACCTGCAGTTTATATTTAAAAACAGCTGCTGTTAAAAATGGTTTTACTCGTTTTTAAGCTCTGATTCTTCTTTTGCCACCTTGATTTTTTCCTTTTTAAGGTCAATCCGGATGATGTTATACAAGCTCATATACACATTTGCGATCCACACGATGGAGAAAAAGGCAATAATGTAACCCCGCCAATCGGGATAAATTAAAGTAAACCTGGTAATAATCAATAACAGTGCGGTAACGTAATGGCTAAAACAATATTCGCAGGTAAAAACGTAGAAAAATTTTCTTTTAACAAGTTTGTTGCAGTTTTTCGAACGGTCTACACAAAATTCTCGTGCCTCCCTAAAAATTTCTTCTTTGGTAACCGTCCAGGCGATGCATGCAACGGGCAGTGCCATAATAAAAAGGTAATAAATGTGTGCTTCCATAAACAATCAGATCCGGGTATAAGTACAACCTCAAAGGCGGGGAAATGTTTAACCGGGTAAGAAACATTTTTAAGTATATTTATGTTAATTAACTATTTAATCAATATTGTTATGGAAAGATCAGAAATTTTATCATTGCTTGAAGTTATTAATCAACAGGTGAGTTCGTCAGTTTTAGGTGGGAGGGAAGAAGACTATGAGGAACTGGAAAGCATGGGCCTGATTACGATTAACCGTGAATCTGTGCAATGGTCGGCAGCGATGACGCCTGCAGGAAATGCTTATTTAGGACATGATTAAATCGAATTGGGAGTAGAAATACTTTTAATAATATCATTAGTTATGATCAGTATTGTTTTGACCATAGCAGGCATTGAAGAAAATATAAACCCGAAGCTTATGTAGCAAGATGTTATAATTTATGGCATTACTACCTAACGCTGACTGATTTATTGCCTAAATTCTGCTAAATTTGCCGCAAGTTTAGAATTGTGCCTGCATAAACAAATGGCCATCCTATCTTCCAATATGAACGATTTACAACTTAGAACAGTAAATGTTACCCGTTACGTTACGCCGCTGCGCGAAGGGGGCTCGATGCCCGCCATTGCAGAGGCCGACGATAATTTCCTGTACGTGCTTAAATTTAGGGGAGCTGGACAAGGCACCAGGGCATTAATTGCAGAATTAATAGGCGGTGAAATTGCCCGGATACTGGGTTTACGTGTTCCCGAACTGGTTTTTGCCAATCTTGATGAGGCATTTGGAAGGACAGAACCTGACGAAGAAATCCAGGATTTATTAAAAGCGAGCGTAGGGTTAAATTTAGCACTGCATTATCTTTCCGGGGCCATTACTTTCGATCCGACAGTCACTACTGTTGACGCTAAATTAGCTTCGCAGATTGTATGGCTGGATTGCTTTTTAACTAATATGGACCGTACCTGCCGCAACACCAACATGTTGATCTGGCATAAAGAACTCTGGTTAATTGATCATGGGGCATCTTTATACTTTCACCATTCGTGGCAAAACTGGCAGGAACAAGCTGTTAAACCATTCTTTTTGGTAAAAGACCATGTGTTATTGCCGTGGGCTACCGAACTGGAAAGTGTACACGAGGAATTTACAAAAATCCTTACACCCGAAAAAATAAAAGCAGTAATCGATATTATTCCTGATGACTGGCTGGAAGGCGAAACGAATTTCGAAACCAAAGAAGATCACCGCAAAGCCTACATTTATTTCCTCACCGAAAGATTGTCACACGTTGACGTATTTTTAAAAGAAGCACAGCATGCAAGGGAAATTCTTATTTGAGTATGCTGTAATCCGCGTAATGCCCAGGGTAGAGCGTGAAGAATTTATGAACGTGGGGATTATCTTGTTCTGTGCAAAGCAAAAATATTTAAAAAGCATTTTTGTGTTAAACGAAGCGAGGATAAAAGCTTTTTCGCCGGGTATTGATCTGGCAGAACTGAAAGAAAATTTATGTGCCTTTGAGCGCATCAGTATCGCGGCTAAAGGATCTGGACCAATTGGGCAATACGATCAGGCTTCGCGTTTCAGATGGCTTACCGCTACCAGAAGTACTGTGGTGCAATGCTCAAAAGTACATCCTGGTTTTTGCGATGATGCCGAAGAAACATTATTGAGGTTGCATCAGGAGCTGGTTTTGTAACGCTTTGTGTATAGCGCCCGGCGCTAAGCGTTTAATTTACCTTAACAGCAAATACTTTTAGTCTGCGAACAATTAAACAGTTAAACAATTAACCGATTTAACTATCCAGCAATTAACCGATTAACCAGTTTAAACATTTAACCATCTAACCTTGCCAAAAGAATATTTCAAAAAACTTCAGGATCTCCTTAATACCGAGCGCGAAGAAGATTTACAATCTTATTTAAAACTTACTGAAAATACTTCTGCTGCAGACAGGAGGGCATTAGGCTTAACATGGTATCCGATTGCGATCAGGAATACAGAAATTGGCCGCGGCGATTATTTAACCGTAGAGTTAGAACGGACTACCCATCAGGATTTTTCACATCAGTTTCGTTTTGGCTCTGCTGTGGTGTTATTTTCAAATCACGATGCTAAAGAAGACCGGATTGAAGGAATTATAACGCATCAGAGTGGGAGCAGGATGAAAATCAGCTTGCGGGTAGATGAACTGCCTGACTGGACCAGAAACGGAAAACTTGGCGTTGATCTGCTTTTTGATAACAACAGTTATGATGAGATGCAGCAAGCCCTTAAGCAGGCCACAAACCTTGCCGAAGATGAGGCGGAAAATAAGCTGATCAGAATTTTAACCAAAGGTGATAAACCTTCATTTAGAGGGGAAGAAAAGTTTATTATTCCCAATACTTTAAACGATTCGCAACAGCTGGCGGTAAATAAAATTGTTTCGGCAGATCATCTGGCCATAGTGCATGGTCCGCCGGGAACCGGAAAAACCACAACGCTAGTACATGCCATAAAATCGTTGGCTAAACACAGTGATCAGAAAATTCTTGTTGTGGCGCCAAGTAATACTGCAGTTGACTTATTGACTGAAAAACTGGCTGCCGAAGGCTTAAAAGTAATCAGGGTGGGTAATCCGGCCAGGGTTTCAGAGAGATTACTTGCTGCTACACTCGATCATCAAATGGCCGATCATGCTGAAATGAAAACCATTAAAGCATTAAAAAAACAGGCCAGCGAGTACAAAAACATGGCTCATAAATACAAACGCAGTTTTGGCAGGGCAGAACGCGAGCAGCGCAAAGCCCTGTTTGATGAAGCACATAAAATTGGAAAAGAAGTCGAAAAAACGGAACAGTATATTATGGATAACCTGTTTACCAAAGCACAGATTATTACCGCAACTTTGGTAGGAGCGAACCATTATACCGTTAGAAACTTAAAGTACAATACGATTGTAATCGATGAAGCCGGACAAGCTTTGGAGCCGGCCTGTTGGATCCCTATTTTAAAAGCACGAAAGGTGATCTTAGCCGGCGATCATTTTCAGCTTTCTCCAACCATAAAATCAAATGAAGCCGCAAGAAATGGCCTAAGTAATACTTTATTAGAAAAGGCTGTAAGTCTTCATCCAGAGGCTGTTGTGTTGCTTAATGAGCAGTATAGGATGAATAAGGATATTATGGGTTATTCATCTCAGGTATTTTATAATAATGAATTAAAAGCGCATCACACGGTGGCCGGTCATTTATTATTTGAAGGTGATCAGCCCATTCAGTTTATTGATACGGCAGGTTGCAGTTATGATGAGAAATTAGATGGAACAAGCACCACCAATCCTGATGAAGCTGCATTTTTGGTTAAACACTTAACACATCTTGTGAGTAATTTAACGGTTCAGTATTCAGGGGATTTCCCATCTGTTGCGATTGTTTCTCCTTACAGGCAACAGGTTCAGATCCTGAAAGAGCTGGTACAGGAAAATGAAATATTAAGCCCATACCTGGATAAAATCGCGGTGAATACTATAGATAGTTTTCAGGGACAGGAGCGTGATGTGGTGTACATTAGTTTAACCCGGAGTAACGGGGAAGGAAGCATCGGCTTTTTGTCTGATACCAGAAGGATGAACGTAGCCATGACAAGGGCCCGGAAAAAACTGATAATTGTTGGGGATAGTTCTACACTTTCAAAATCTAAGTTCTATGCAGATTTTATACAATATGCTGAAGAATTGAATGCCTACCACAGTGCCTGGGAATTTATGGAGCTATAGTTATAAAACTGTTACTTTCAATATCTGAAAGAGCTGAATAAAATTTGTTATTTTTACGCTTAATAGCCTCATAATTAAATTGTAAAACCTGGTTTGTTAAATAAGTTTTTTGAAAATATTTATGCCGGTAAATATTGTATGCGGGCTTACTATACTTATTATTCATGACTGAAACTGTTAAAATTCTCATCGCTGATGATAGCGAGATGATGAGGCTTGTAATGAAGCGTTTGTTTACCAAATACGTTGTTTCGCCAAATATTTCTGAAACCAGGAATTTACCTGATACCATAAACTACCTGAAAGAAAAAGCGATAGATTTTCTGCTTTTGGATATCAATATGCCGCAGGGTGATAGCAACCCGGATACCATAAGAGAAATTTTAACCATCCAGCCTGATATTAAAATCTGCATGTTCAGTGGTAATGATAAAGATCTGCTTGAACAAGATTTTTTAGCCGCAGGTGCCGTTGGTTTTGTTCAGAAAGATGAAAAAATGGGCGATTCCCTGCAGCAGGTAATTAACAGCGTTTTTAATTAAGCCTTTACGAGTTTCTTTTCTTCTTCAAGTTTGCCAGATATACTTGCACCTGCTATTAACAGCTCGTGGGTAATTGTTTTAGTGTATTCTGTTATTTCTGATTTAAAATCTTTTACCGAAGATCCTGAGCGGATTTCTTCCAAACGTTTTTCCCATTGTCCGGTAAGTTCTGCCTGTGCAATCTGCTTATCCTTAACTACTTCGTAAACAGCCAGGCCTTTATTGGTGGGCACCAGGTTTCTTTTTTCCCGCGTAATGTATTCTCTCGTAATTAAAGTTTCGATGATGGATGCACGTGTTGCCGGGGTACCTAAACCGCTGTCTTTCATGGCGTAACGCAATTCTTCATCCTCAATTTCTTTACCACAGGTTTCGAGTGCTTTTAATAACGATGCCTCATTGTACATTGGTTTTGGCTTGGTCTGCTTTTCTAATAAAGATTTTTCGGTAATGGGTAACAGTTCGCCAACCGTAACTTTTGGTAATGCCGCATTATCCTCATCTTTTTTATCATCTTCCGGATCATTAAAAACAGCCCGCCAGCCCGCAGAGCGGATTACAGTTCCATTGGCCACAAAGGTAAGACCCGATTGTATGGTGATCTTGGTAAGTTCCTTTAAACATTCCTGGTGGAAAGCTTCAATCATCCGGCCTACCACCATATCATATACGGCTTGTTTATCTGCACTTAGGCCATAAGCCTGTTCGCCGGTAGGTAAAACAGCATGGTGATCGGTTACTTTTTTCGCATTTACGCTCCGTTTATTTAACGTAACGGTTTGTAAAAACTGCGCCTGCTTGCCAAAATCTGGATGACCGGTAAATTTTGCAATCAGATCCGGCACGCCTGCAAAAACATCGTCTCCAATATACCGCGATCCGGTACGGGGATAGGAAACCAGTTTACTTTCGTACAAATTTTGCAAAATATTAAGCGTTTGATCGGCTGTATAACCTTTTTTCTTATTGGCTTCCTGTTGTAAACTACTTAAATCGTGCAACAGCGGTGGCGGTTCTTTACGTGGTTTTGCTTCAACGGCCGTAATGTTACCTCCCGCCGTGAAACCCGAAGCCACATCTTCTATCAGTGCAAATAATTTTTCTACTTCCTCTTTATCCTTATAATTTGTGGTTGATATCGCTTTAAAGGGCTGCTCATCTTTGGTAAGCAAAATGCTGATCTGGTAATAAGTTTGCGGCACAAAGTTTTTAATTTCTAAAAAACGTGCACAAATCATCGCCAGGGTAGGTGTTTGTACCCTTCCTAAAGAAAGTACGGTACGGTTGCCTGCAGAAATGCTTAAAGCCTGCGTGGCATTCATCCCCACCAGCCAATCAGACTCCGAACGGCAATGGGCAGAATTAAATAGAGTATCGTAATCTGTACCTGGTTTCAGGTTTCTGAAACCATCTTTTATGGCTTCATCTGTTTGCGAAGAAATCCACAGGCGTTTAAAAGGTTTTTTACACTTTAAATAATAGTAAATGTACCTGAAAATCAATTCACCCTCTCGTCCCGCATCCGTTGCCACAATAATCTCCGTAGCTTCATCAAAAAGTTTCTTAATGGTATCCAGCTGTTTCCTCACCGCAGGATCTTCTACAAAGCCATCTTTTGTTTTGATCTTTCTTATGGCAAGCTTAAATTTTTGCGGCAGCATGGGTAAATGCTGTTTTCGCCAGCCAATAAAGCCGTAATCCTGTGGAGGTGCCAATTGTAATAAGTGCCCGAACGCCCAGGTAAAAGAATATCCTTTACCTTCAATGTATCCGTCTTTTCTGGTGGTTGCTCCGAAAACTTTAGCAAGTTCACGACCAACAGAGGGCTTTTCTGCAATTACAATCTTCATGAATGGGCTTATCTTTTCAACCCCAAAGATGCTTAAAATAATGGCAATAGCTTAAAAAAATTACTCACAATGCCATTTAATGCTCCTTTTTAAAAACAATTATCTGTTAACTTTGTCCATGAGCCATATTGATTATTTTTATATCAAATTGATTAACAATCTGGTAAAACACTAATCTAACTGCTGCAATTTTTTTGTTAATGGATAAAATTTACGATCTGCAGGGAAGCCAGATAAAAGTAACGCTCGAACCAAAGCTGGTACGCGTATATAGCAATGCTTCACTTTGGAAATACCTTGATGGAAAAGCCGGTAGCCGCTTTAAGCTGCTGGTTGAGGTGATTAAAACAGATTATGAAGAACAATTTGGGCAGCCGCTCGCCATTTCGAACGACTCACTCCTTGTAGAAATCATCATACACGTATATTGCGATTACCTGGGCCTGAATTTTAACCGCATCGTTCGGGTAAAATGGATCCAAAAATTAGTCGAAAAATTGCTCAAAAGGGCAGAGGTGATCGACTGTGGCGAGAAAAGTATAGATAGTAACCGTTGGGTGTGGGATTTACTGGCGGGCAGCAAATCACTGTTTATCCGAATCCTTCCTAAAAACCTGAACGCCAGAAATATTAAGCAACACTAATCCATCTGTGCAGCAAAAAGCTGTTCCTGGTTTAAAACCACGCTTGCAGCCAGGGTTTCGTTTAAAAATGCTGAGTTATATTGCTGCTCTGAGTTATTAATAAAAAGTACAGTCCGGTCTGAAATGGTGTTGATTACCTGATCGGCTAACTTTGCAGGAACAGCCGGGCAGCCCTGACTTCTGCCCAACCGGCCCAGTTGATCGATACTTTGCTGACTTACATAGCTCGCACCATGTACCACAATTGATCTTTCTCTCGCATTGCTGTTGAAACCCTGGTCCATGCCATCCAATTTTAGCGAACGGCCATGTTTGCCATAATAAATTTCGCCTGTTAAATAGAATCCCAAACTGCTTTGGTTGGAGTTAATGTTATTGGAAAATGCCGAGGGTTTATCGCCACCACTATTCTGTCCGTGGGCCACCCAGGTGTTCATTAAAAGTTTTTTATTGGCCAGATCGATAATGTAAAGGCGCTTTTTGCAGCTTTCCTGGTCGAAATCGGCAATGGTTAAGATGGATTTTGCATGCAGTAAACCCGAATATTTCATATTAAAGAATCCGGTTAACGCTTTTTCAAAAACCTGTTCACTTAGTCCTGCAGAATCTAAATGTACCAGATGATAAATGTTTAAAATGTATTTATTGTACAAACTGTCTGCAGCAATGGCTTTAACTGCGTCTTGTTGTGTGTGTGGAAGCTCCACGGCTTTCCAACTTGTTCCGACAATGCTCATACCCGCTAAAAAAATCGTAGCAATGCCCAGGATGTATTTCTTCATTCAGTACAGTTTAGTTTGATATTGAGCTATTTATACGGTTGTTTCAGTAAAATGTTGTGCATATTGATTTTGTAGTGCTACAAATACAGATGGTTTTACACTCTCATGACTTTAATAAATGTAGTATAGCTATCAGGAATATGATTTTCCTGTTTTTCATACAATAAACCTAACAAAGCAATTTATTTAGTGTTATTTCTTAAATCCCTCATCTATGAAAATTTTATTAACTGGTGCAAATGGCTATATCGGTACGAGATTACTTCCGCTTTTATTGGAAGATAATCATGAAATTGTTTGTATGGTCAGGGATAAACGCAGGTTTATTTCCGACTCTGATTTAAGCGATCGGGTAAAGATTATTACCGGCGATTTACTCCATGCAGAAACCTTAAATGAAATTCCTGAAGATATAGATGCCGCTTATTACCTCGTGCATTCTATGTCATCCAGCCAAAGTGGATTTTCAGACATGGAAAAAGCTTCTTCCGAAAATTTTTCGGCAGCAATAAAAAAGACAAACTGTAAACAGATTATTTATTTAACGGGCATTGCCAACGATGAACATTTATCCAAACATTTAGGTTCGAGGTTAGCGGTTGAAGAAGAGCTTAAATCATCAGGAAAAGCCTGTACTATTTTAAGGGCCGCCATTATTATTGGCTCTGGCAGTGCCTCTTTCGAAATTATACGCGATTTAACGGAGAAAATCCCTTTTATGATTACGCCAAAATGGGTAGAAACACGTTGCCAGCCAATCGGGATCCGTGATGTTTTGGCGTACCTGATCGGTGTATTACACAATGATAAGGCTTATCATCAAACTTTTGATATTGGCGGACCTGATATTTTAACCTATCGCGAAATGCTTTTGGGTTATGCCAAAGAACGGGGATTAAAGCGATGGATTGTGACTGTACCTGTACTAACACCAAGATTATCTTCTTTATGGCTGAACATGATTACACCGGTACCTTATTCATTAGCCCGGAGCTTGGTAGATAGCATGAAGAATGAAGTGGTTTGCAAGGATAACCACATCCAGGAAGTTGTACCGAGGAAATGTTTAACCTATGCAGAAGCGTTACACCTGGCTTTTGAAAAAATTGATCAGAATTCTATTGTTTCAAGCTGGAAGGATGCCCTGAACCGCGGTTACCTCAATTCTAATTTTATGGATCAGATTAAGGTACCACAAAACGGGACCTTGCAGTATAAAGTTAAGATGCCTTTTGAACGTAAAGCAGAAGAGGTTTTTGATAATATTTGGAGTATAGGCGGTAATAGAGGCTGGTATTTTATGGACTGGCTCTGGCATTTACGCGGGTTTTTAGATAAAATGTTTGGAGGGGTTGGAACACGCAGGGGCAGAACAAGTAACATCGACCTCCAGGCAGGTGATGTACTGGATTTCTGGCGGGTTTTACTGGCGGACAAAAAAGCCAAAAGATTGCTTTTATATGCAGAAATGAAAGTACCGGGGGAAGCCTGGCTCGAACTGAAATTAGTGGAGTTTCATGGAAAAGCTTTTCTATCACAGATTGCCACTTTCAGGCCCAAAGGTTTATGGGGAAGGATTTATTGGTACGCCATGTGGCCTTTTCATATTGTACTTTTTAAAGGCATGGCTAAAGAGATTACCACTTACAAACCCAATAATTAAATCTATTTAGCTATTTTTGCCAAATAAATCAAAAAATGGCCAATCAAGACAATGATTATTCCTTCTGGACAAAATACAAGAGGTTTGCTTCTACAGAAATCTTAATGTATCTGATTATGATTATTGGTATCGGTTTGGGGATTATTTTTTTAAGCTAAGTGCCAGTTTTAAATAATCTGCCGCATTTACATCGTTAATAAATTTAGAAAAGTCAGCATATTTTTCTGCCGGAAAGGTCCCGTCGTTTAAAACAAACTTTCTATAATAGGTTAGTTTTTTGCCTTCTACAGATGTTTTACAAACATATTGGCCAAAATCGCTTTTAAAAGTTTTATCCTGGTTAAAAATTAATGTCGTATCTACATTATCCGGCAGGGTGTAAACAATGGTATCTTCATCGGTATAACCACGGTTAATGTACACCGGCAAAGTCCTGTTTTTAATTTCCGGAATTGATTTTTTGATGTTAAAGGCATTGAGCTGTAAAAACATTTTATTACCGTTAACGGGGGCATAATTACGAATATTAAGCGAAATATCTTCTGTTAATTTAGGAGCGATATCCTTTTTCTGTGCAAAGGCCACCGCTTCGAAATCTATATTGTCAATATTATAGGTTTCTTTAAGCAGTTTATGTTGTTCGGTAATGGATTTACTGATCAATCCTTCCTGATTCTCGTACTGTGCACCTTCGTAAACCGTATTCATTTTTCCGGTGATGTTTCCGTCGGCTTCGATGGTGAGATTTGCTTTGCGAATCTGCAGGTTCTCAGCAGTTGTTAATTTAGGGGTATGCAGCAATTTTCCTCCTTCAGGCGTACAGGCAAGCACCAGTCGGTCGTCGGTAAAATCGCTTAAAAAGCCAAATGGAATTTTCTGACTGGTACATTCCAGCCATGTGGTATCGCCTTTTAAAGGCATGCAAAGAATAATATGATTACCCTGCACCATACTTGCATATTTTGGGTCCATGCTCTTTTTTTCTGAACCGGCTTCTACCACACAATAATCCGATGCTATATCTGCTGCACTCAACAGGCTTTGCATGTAGTTTACCAATGCTTTACAATCGCCATAACCTAAGCGGTCTACCTCGCTGGCAGCAATGGGTTGAAAACCACCAATACCGATCTGCACACTAATGTACCGGGTTTTATCCTGCAGGTACTGGTAAATTTTGCGTGCCTTATCTTTATCCGTTTTTTCATTTTTAACCAGATCTTTCACCATTTGAACGGTTGCAGGTGGTAAAGCTTTTCGCTCTTTTAACAAATCATCGTAAATCCATTTTCCCAGTTCCTGCCAGTTGGTGTAATTCCCTTTGTGGCTGTAATAGTAAAAATCGAGCGGGGCAATTTGTATGCTGGTGGCATAAGTTTCATGAGCAGGACTGTAAGGCTCTGTTCTAACGGCCAGTATATTATTTACTTTCCAGACGGTTTTTTTCTGCTTTTCATCTGTAGTTACTTCCGGTGTTCCGTTATAATTCTGGGTTTTTACCCTTACCTGATCAGTAGGTTTGCAGATAAAAGTATAAGTGCTTTTTTCTACTGAAACATCGTCGGCCGGTTTGGGTGTCCAGTCGGGGATAATGAGGTTTTGTTTATTCCTGATTTCATAATTGTAAACCACTGTATAAGGGTACTCATTTACTGATGGAAGGTAATGTTTCACGCGGCTATCTACAAAAAGAGAGAAACCATCGGCCGCACTCATATCTGAAAAATTATTCTGGTTAAACTTCGTGATGGGGAGGCCTACACTGTTGTACACTTCGCCTTTAATTCCTTTAATAGAAATGTTTTTATCATAATAAATTACCAGGCGGGCTTCATCTTCTCCATTTTGGTTGAACACAGTAATGGCTTTTTTTACGCTCAGCATCACATTATCAGGTGCGCGCATATCGATTACGGTTTCCTGGTTACGGATACAGGCATTGGCGCGGTTACGCAGGTTTGCCGGAATTAAATCAACGTCGTAATTATCCTGGGCAAAGCCTGTAAGAAAGCACAAAAGCAAAAATACCGCCGTGAATAAAGATTTCATCTAATTTGCTTTTTTTAATAAAAACTCAGTTTTTTGGTTTTGAATAATTTTGCTGTAAAATTCTTTAAGGTAAAGGTATTCATCTGCCTGATAAATTGCATGATTAAGTTGCATGATCTGGTTCACCGAAATGGTATTGTCTTGCAAACCGGTTTGTAATAAATATTTTCCGCCGGCATTTGGTAAACCGACAGCCATATCTTTAGGTTTTTCTAACAGTTCATAATTACCAGGCAATGTTACATTAATAACAATGCGCTCATCAGATGCGGCACCCAAATCAACAGGGTAAGTACGTTCGTTTAAGTTGAATGGGTTTTTCGAAATGGGGTTGATAAAAAACGGACTAAAGTAAAATTGCTTGTTGTTTGAGCCGTCGTTAACTGTAAATTCGATTTCGTATTTTTCTGTTAAAGCATTTTCCACGCTGTCTAAATTGGAGATGCTGTGTTCTAAAATCTTTATCCTGGTTAAACGTTCATCCAGTTTTTCTACATATTCATCAGGCGAGTTGTAGCGCGAAATATCCTTTCTTTTTGCATAAGCAGAGTAACCCATGCTATGCGTTAGCAGGGTGCCAATAATTTTTCCGTCGGTTGTCATTTTTCCGGTCAGTACATAATTGGTTGTCGATTTTTGGCTGGCTATTAAATCGATCCAGTACGATGGTTTTTTCAGGTTAATTACCCTGCCCTGATCGTTAATGCACCTTAACGGCAGAAGCGCAAAGGGCAGAAGCGGCTCCGTGGCATCAAGCAAATAACTTTTATCGCCAATATTTACTTTGGCAACCAGATAGTTAAAATCGCTCATTACCGGATAAAGTTTATTTACGGTTCCATTATCACGTGTTGATAAGAGCACGGCCTCAGCATCGAGGTTTGCAGCAGAAAGTGCAGCAATTAAACTCAGGTTAACATCTGCCACATTACCTGTTCTGGTATCAAGCGCCCTTTTTATATTATCTTCCGAATATATCCCGTAATAATTATTCCATTTAATTTGTTTTTTGATGTAATTATAAATGGCTTTCGCTTTTTCAAGGTCATCTGTACTGCCTTTGGTTATGGTTGGGATAAGCTCTTTAAAAACATCCTTCCTTTTCATCTGGTCGCCCAGGGTTTTATAGTTAGAAAGTTCATAATCCACATCTTTCCAGGTTTTGGTATAAGAGGTTTTACCGCCATTGATATTCTGTACGTCAGAAAGTTCGAAATAAATGGCTGATTTAAAATTACTTGGCGCCGTCATATTATCTTCCTCTATAAATGCAGGAACATTTTTCATCAGGTAAGTCATCTTCGAACAATCAATTGCAACGCCTGATAAACGTAAACATTCTTTACTAAGTTCCGATTTCTGATCGGTTAGTTTCTGGAAACCACGTAAGGAAACATTGTAATTGTAAATTCCAGGAATATAGGCCACGTATTCACTCGAAACCTTTGGAATATCACCCTGAAACTCCCATGTTTTATAGTTGAACAAATTTGGCGACCTTAAAATATAACTGTATTCAATCACCGATCCTTCTTTCAAATTAGGAAGTGTAAATTTGGTGAGGCGGGTGTATTTCGAGCGGTTTTCTGTAAAAACAGCTTTTTTATCCATCACCGTTTCTACAAAGTTATTATCAACATAATTAAAGGTTGACGCTTTTAACTCGCTTATGGTTTCTTCCCGGTTACTGTCTTTATAGGTTGGAATCACAATATTAGCTTCCTTAAAGCCCTCTTTGTTGTAAATTTTGATTTTTACGTGGTGTTCAAAAATCAAAACCAGGCTATGGGTATTGTCGTCTAGCTGGATCGAAGCTGTTCCAAATTCTTTTAAAACAATGGCATTTGCATTACTATCCAGTGTTTTTCTGTCGAACTGATAATCGTCGTGCGTAATGGCCCCGTAGTTAAAATTTTGAGCCTGAGTGGTTAATGATGTAATTAATAGAAATAGTAAACTTAACGTCTTATTCATTTGAGCGTATATAAATTGGCGCAATTTAGTGGTAGAAACTAACATTCTGAAATAATTTGACAATTAAATTTATAAATTAATAAAGGGGTTTTACAGAACTAATGAAACCTTTTTAGCACTTTTGAAAAAAAGAATTTGACATTCCGATTCAAATCTAAATGTCGCCAATCTCACATCTTACAAAATGAAATTAAATTTAAAACGCCCTTTAGCCTTTTTTGATCTTGAAGCTACCGGGATAAATGTTGGAGCCGATAGAATAGTAGAAATTGCCATTTTAAAAGCCATGCCTGATGGTACCGAAATTGTTAAAACCTGGCGTGTAAACCCCGAAATGCCTATTCCTTTGCAAACTTCGTTAATACATGGTATTTATGATGAAGACATCGCAAATGAACCCACTTTTAAAGTTATTGCCGCAGAAATAGCCGAATTTATAGGAGATAGCGACCTGGCGGGATACAATTCGAATAAATTTGATATTCCGATGCTTTTGGAAGAATTTTTAAGGGCTGAAGTAGATTTCGACATGAATAACCGCAAGTTTGTTGATGTGCAGAATATCTTCCACCAGATGGAACAACGTACTTTAAAAGCTGCTTATAAGTTTTATTGTCAGGAAGACCTGGTTAACGCCCACGCCGCTGAAGCGGATGTAATTGCCACTTATAAAGTTTTACTTGGTCAGTTGGAAATGTACAAAGAAACCGAATTTGAAAGCAAACAAGGTGTAAAAAGTATCCCGGTTGTAAATGATGTGGATGCCCTGCACATTTTTACCAATATCAATAAACCGGTCGATTTTGCCGGACGTATGGTTTACAACGATAATGATGAAGTGTGTTTCAATTTCGGTAAACATAAAGGTAAAACCACCCAACAGGTATTCTCTGTAGAACCGAGTTATTATGCCTGGATGAAAAACGGCGATTTTCCACTTTATACCAAGAAGAAACTGGATGAGGAATGGGCAAAGTTTAATGCCAGGAAAAATGAAAATAGAGCTGCAAAGCCTCAAAACAATACACCAGGAAATAAACCTGCCTACCAACAGAAGCCACAACCAAAACCAGAGAAACCTGCACAACCAATTAATAACGATATGTTGGAGCAGCTGAAAATGAAATTTGGAAAGTAGGTATTTGGTTAATCGGTTAATTGTTCAAATTGGTTAATTGTTGTTAAACGCTATGCGCATTACGCAAAGCCCTATGCTCAAAAAATGAAATCTATAAAATTATTATCCTTCTTGTTGTTCTGTGCGGTTTATGCTGGTGCGCAAACAACTTTACCGATAGCGCCTGAATTTCAGCAAACCTATCAAAAGGAAACCAGAAATATCAATGGAAAACCTGGTAAAAACTATTGGCAAAATACCTCAAAATACGATCTGAATGTAGATTTTAATCCTGCCAGCAGGTTATTAAAGGGGAAGGTGCAGGTAACTTATACCAATAATAGTCCCGATACTTTGAAAGAGATATGGTTTAAGCTTTATCCCAACCTCTACAAAAAAGGAACACCCAGGAAATCAAAATTCGCAGAATCGGATTTGGGTGATGGCGTGGCGATCGAAAAACTGGCTGCGAACGGAAAATCCATTTCTGATTTTAAAATTGACGGCACCAACATGACGGTAAACGTTCCGGCTGTTTTGCCGGGTAAAACGATCAGTTTTTTAATTGATTATAGTTATACTTTAAATAAAGGCTCGCACATGCGTACCGGTCAGGTAGATGAAGGTTCATATTTTGTGGCTTATTTCTTTCCGCGCATCGCTGTATATGACGATGTAGATGGATGGAACAAATATCCTTACACCGGGGCTGAAGAGTTTTATAATGATTTTGATCAGTTTAATGCTTCTATTACGGTACCGGGTGGTTATGGCGTTTGGGCAACCGGCGATTTAAAAAATCCTTCTGAGGTTTTCCAGAAAGATGTGGTTTCAAGAATGTTATCTGCCGAAAAAAATGATGCCGTTATTGATGTGATTACGGATAAAGATCTGGCTGATAAAAAAGTAACGCAGCCAAATGCTTTCAATACCTTTAAGTTTGAAGCCAAAAATGTGACCGATTTTGTATTTGCATTGAGTGATCATTATTTGTGGAAATCGAGCAGTTTGGTGGTTGATCCTAAAACAAAAAGAAGAACGCGTGTGGATGCCGTTTTTAATCCAAAACATAAAGATTATTATGAGGTAATCGATTTTGCCCGTAAAACGGTAGAAGCGATGAGTTATACTTTCCCGAAATGGCCTTATCCATATAACCATGAAACCATTTTTGATGGTTTAGACCAGATGGAATATCCGATGATGGTGAACGATAATCCGGTTGATAACCGTACTGATGCCATTACCTTAACCGATCATGAAATTTTCCATACCATGTTTCCGTTTTATATGGGCATAAATGAAACCAAATACGGCTGGATGGATGAAGGCTGGGCTACCATTGGTGAGTGGTTAATTTCTCCTATGATTGACCCGAGTATTGTAGATGAATATGGCGTGCAGCCTACGGCTTCTTCTTCAGGCGGAAAAGATGATACCCCGATTATGACACTAACGCCTGATTTAAAAGGATCTGGGTCCTTTACCAACTCTTATCCTAAACCCGGACTGGCTTATCTTTTTATTAAAGATTATTTGGGAGATGAACTGTTTACCAAAGCTTTACATACTTATATTAAAAACTGGAACGGGAAACATCCTATGCCTTACGATTTTTTCAATAGCATAAACGAAGGCAGTGGTAAAAATCTAAACTGGTTTTGGAAAGCCTGGTTTTTTGAAGGTGGTGTAACTGATATGGCGATAAAAGCTGTTGATAAAACTTCAGCTGGTTACGTTGTAACCATCGAAAATAAGAGCATTAAGCCTTTGCCGGTCGATTTAACTTTGACCTTCGCTGATGGTTCAGTTGAAAAAAGCCACAGTACCATTGGTGTATGGGAAAAAGGCGATAAGCAAGTGAAAATTGAAGTGAAGACAAATAAAAAGCTTTCAAAAATAGTGATGGGAAATCCGCATACGCCTGATAAAGTGAAAAGCGATAATAGCTTTTCGGTGAATTAATAAGTGAGAAGCTTGATTATTCAGAGTCAAGTTATTTGACAGATTTCAAATAGAAAAATCGTCATCTCGACTGGAGTGAAACGAAATGGAGAGATCTTTTTAGCCTTGGCTATTAAAGTTAAATTTAAAGATTTCTCCATTGCGGTCGAAATGACGATTCTTCTAAATCATATATCTCTTTTACTTTCCGTAATACTTATTGTTCTTTATGAAGAACTATCCTGCTATTGAATTATACGCAACAATACACACCTTCCAGTTTAGAACTAATAAACTTAAATAAATAAGTTTTCGCCTGCCGCTATAATATTTTCTTTATTAATAAGGTTTAAGTTAGGTACATGCCCCAGGCTTTTTACTTTTCCATATTGCTGAATGTACCTTTCGGTCTCCTCATTTTCATCACCGTTAAAAACAATTCCCTTTACCGGAATTTGATATTGTTTAAGCAAATTAAGTGATAAAAGCGTGTGATTAATGCTCCCCAGGTAATTTTGTGAAACCAATATTACTTCTGCATTTAATTTCTTAATCAGATCAACAATGAGTTCCTTTTCGTTTAACGGCACCATTAAACCACCTGCACCTTCAATAATCAGATTATTATCAGTTTCCGGGATATTTATTTTTTGGAGATCAATCTCTATTTCATCAATCCTGGCAGACAAATGTGGCGATAGGGGCTGTGTTAGCCTGTAGCTTTCAGGATGGATAATTGTTTTTTCATTGCTGATTAAACTTTTAATCGTGATACTGTCACTCGTATCCAAATCTCCCGACTGAATCGGTTTCCAGTAATCTGCTTTTAATTTTTCTGTTATGATGGCGCTGATTAGCGTTTTTCCTATTCCTGTTCCTATTCCTGTTATAAAATATGTTGCCATTAGTTTAATGCTTTAAGGTGGTTAACCAATGAAATGATCTCTCCGTCGGTATTGAATGTGTGTAAACAGATCCTCAGTCGTTCTTTGCCCAGGGCTACCGTGGGGCTTAAAATTGCCCTGACGTCGAATCCTTTATTTTGTAATGTTGTTGCGGCATGTTTGGTCGCTTCATTTGAAGAAAAGACAATCCCCTGAATGGTACTTTCGCTATCAAGTGCGCGGATATTTTGTTCCATCAGCGCTTTTCTGAATAAGGCAATTTTCTGGTGGATCAGCTGGTGATCGATTTTATTTAAAAATTCATAGGCCGATTTAATGGCTACAATATTATGAATTGGAGCTGCTGTGGTATAAATAAACGACCGTGAAAAATTAATCAGGTAGTGGCGCAAGTTTTTGCTTCCTAAAATGATAGCGCCGTGTGTACCAATCGCTTTGCCAAAAGTTACGATCCTGGCGAATACCTTTTCTGTTAGGTTTAACTGGTTAATCAATCCTCGTCCATTATCGCCAAAAATACCTGTGGCATGGGCTTCATCTACTATTAAATTGGCCTGATACTGTTCGCAAAGGTTTGATATTTCGAGAAGCGGAGCAATATCGCCATCCATAGAGTAAACACTTTCTACTACCACAAAAATGTTTCCTTTTGCCAGCTGAAGTTTTGTTTCGAGGTCGTTAATGTTGTTATGAAGAAATTTGTAACGGGTAGCATGGCTTAAACGACAGCCATCTATAATGCTCGCATGAATCAGTTCATCGCTGATAATGGTATCACCGCGTTGGGGAACGCTCGAAAGCAGGCCTACATTCGCATCGTAACCGGAGTTGAAAATCAATCCGCTTTCTGCCAGGTGGAAATCAGCAATAAACTGCTCGGTTTCTTCGGTATATTGAGTGTTGCCGCTTAGCAATCTCGAACCTCCTGCACCATTTAAATATTGCGCGACTGTTGCTATATTATCCTCAATATGTTTTCTGAGTTCAGTTGATCTGGCAAAACCCAGATAATCATTTGAGCAAAAATCAAAAGGAGGGTGGTTGGTTGACAAATTCCTGATGGAAAGATTATCCTTGCGTTCCTGAAGTTTAGCATTAAGAAACTGTTCAATTTTGCTCATTGGTCAAAAGTAAAAAAAGCGTCCCGAATAAACGGAACGCTTTTAAAAATTAATTAATTACTCTTTTATTTTATCTATCCTTGTGCAGGAGGATTTGAAACAACCGGTGCTTTATCTTTATTGCCCCTGCCCATTCCTTTTCTCATTTTCTCTCCTTTTTCTCTGGCTTCGGCCCGGAAAGCATCCATTTTTGTTTTCTGATCTGCAGTTAAAACAGCATCTATTTTAGCTTTTTGCTCATCCATTGCCGCTTTGCGCTCTTTCATCTTGCCTTTTCTGTCACCCTGATCAGCAGATCTCCAGGTATCCATTTTCTTTGCGTTTTCTAACTCAATGGCATAGATTTTAGTTTTCTGATCGGCGGTCAAACTTAACTGTTTCTCTAATCTCGCGGTTACTTTATCTGCCCTTTGTTCTGCAGTCATTTTCGGCATTGGCCTTCTGGCATGCTTTGTTGTGTCTTGAGCAAATGCAGCGGTTAAACCCATTACTGCAATTGCTATTGTTAAAATTGCCTTTTTCATGTTATGTTCTTTTTATGTGTTTGTTGAATTAATAGATACATAAAAACGCAAACGGTTTAATCGGCTGTTGTTAAAAAATGTTAATTTTTATTTAATTGTGAAATTGATTTCTGCATTTGAGCCATCATTTGGGTTAGTGTTTCCATGGTTGGATCTGGCGCAGGTTCTGGCAATGAGGTTGATATATAGGCTTTAGCTTTCCAAATTTCAAGGATATCTTCTGCGGCAATGGTGTAAGCATCATATACCTTATTATCGGATACCAATTTCAAATCTTTATTTTCCCTGAAGCGGTTGCCGGCCCTTTTATATACTACACCTTCGTTTTTACTGATAACGATATAGGTTTCTCCGGTTTTTACTTCATTCCAGTTGTCTAAATATTCGCCAATGATCACACTGCCCGGCTGAACAGGCAGCATGCTATCGCCCATAATTTCAAAAGCCCTGAATGTACCTTGCCTCAAAGCGGGCAAAGGAAGCTGAAACTTTGGAAGATCGCTAATATATTGCGGATCGGAAAAGCCGTTTAAATAACCAGCACTTGCTTTAACCGGTACGAGCTCGATGTTTTCACGGTCATTCTGATCTACTGAAATGCTGAGTACGCGAAGGTTAGAACCCTGGCTTTTTGGCTTCGGTTTCCAGCTGTCGGATATTTTCTCATTAATGAACTCATCAATGGTCAGATCAAAATATTCGGCTATTTTTTTTAGCAAATCATATTTAGGTTCCGCCCGGTCTTCCTCATAAGCGCCGATAAGCGATCTTTTGATTTCCATGATATCAGCGAAATTTTGCTGTGTATGGCCTTTTTTCTTCCTGAGGTACTTTAAATTATTTGAAATATTCGACATAAAAATAAATTTTAAAATAAATTTGGAATTACTAAAATAGTTAGTAATTTTATGCTCATAAAGTTAGTAATATTATTTTGAATTGCAAGAACATATACTAAATAGTTTAGTTTAAAATTTAAATACAAGATTGATGAAAAAGTTTGTTTATATCGTTACCGACAGAAATCGTACAAGTATGCACGTGGGCATGAGCTCAGATTTGATTAAGACACTGGATTTCTACAAACAGATGCCAAACTTATTTTTTGATAGCGGCCAGCAATTAACCCGCCTGGTTTATTTTGAAGAGTTTAAAACAGAAGCACAGGCATTGACGCGTTTTAAATCGATCAGCAGGTTTACACGCATGCAAAAGGAGCGTTTGGTGAGGTCTTGTAACCCTGACTGGATTGATTTGACTATAGGCCTTGATTTCGAAAATATTCTTTTACACAGGAACATTACCAATCAGGTTAAATTATCGTTTTCGAGCTTATCTTAAATTAATAGGGAGTGTTAATTTTAAATGATTATAATGAAACAGATAGGTATGTATAAAATTAATGCCTGAATGATCGATTCCATTATGGCATCCAGTCATTCAAGCATTTGATAATAATTTTAATAAGGTAATTTATTCTTATAAAAAATATAGCCAGCTGCTGAATAAGTATCATTTATTCACTACTTAAGCTAGTTGAAAACATTTGCGCTTTTATAGCTTTAATACATTTCAACTTTTCAGCAATTTGAAAAGCTTACCAGTTGAGTAATTTCAATTGTATGAGTAGGGCCAATAATTAGGCTATAATTTTTCACCATTTTAATTCACCTTAGTACATCTGCGTTTATAGCGCTTTGCAACATTTCGGTTTACGACAATTTGAAAATCTTTCTTTGGAATAATTTTAAGTTGCTGTTAAATAAAATGAATTAGATTATATAATCATTCTCCCGCTGAGCACATCTGCGTTTATAGCGCTTTACAACATTTCAACTTTCCAACCCTTTTAACATCCTCAAACTACCACCCAGGAGCAAAGGTTAAACCAAATACCCCGGTTTTAACATCTTTCCTTTGAAAAGGGATTGCATAATAAGGTTCTAATACGAAATAGCCGAAAATGTTTACCCTTACCGATACACCTACACTCATGGCCGGTACACGTTCTGTTGTGGCCTGATAAGTAACTGGCTTGCCTTTCGAATCTAAAACAGGTACACCTTTGTCTAATAGAGGCTCTGTAGTGTAAGTAGGCTCGCTTTTAAATTTTACTTTAGTATCGTTGGTCCAGGCTAAACCTGCATCAAAAAATAAGTTCAAATCGGAAAACAGAAACTTAGATGGTATTGCTGCTAATTTTTTAGGTCCTGTAAATGGTAAGCGGACTTCGAAATTAAAGACAGCTATTTTACTTCCTGCTAACTGATTAATATCAAAGGATTCGGACGATTGGGCTGATGTATTTTTGTAAATCGAGTTCGATTCATACCCCCTGATCAGGTAAGGATAACCCACATACATCGGATAAAGCCTGTCAGCATCTTTACCAATCCTTAATGTATTGTAACTTCTTACGGCAAAAGTTACCGGTTTCGCTCTCCAGTATTTACGAAGATCGGCTGTTACACCAGCAAAATTATAAGTACCAAAATACTTTTCACCACTTACACGATATCTGTAACCATCAAGCGGACCTGTTAAACCAAAAATAGAATTATCGCCAACAAAACCAGCATTTAACTGATATAATGTAAATGAATTTAACGGAATTCCGATTGCATCGGCGGCAACATCATTGGCAACCCTGCTTTTGTCTGAGCCGATGTAATAACCGTTTGCATCGTAATAATTGCTATATCTGTCAACGCGGTAGCTGTAATGCGAAAATGCTCCGCCCAGTTCAAATCGGTGGATTTTACTAAATGGATAAGCGCCAAAAACCTGAAGCTGATCTTCAAATGTTCTTACAATGTCCGTTCTGTCTACTTGTGCTTTAGTGGTTTGATTATCACCATTTGGAATGTCCTCGTAACCGTATGATCTAAAACCTGATACATAAGGAATGTGTGAAATGGCTGCTCCCCAGTTTATCCTGCTTTTTTGGTTAATATAGCCTACCAAACCTCCGGCATCGTATATTTCTCCGTTAACGGAAATATTTGCGATGATCTGATTTGTTCCTAATATGTCACTAAACATTCCTACAATACCACCAGAAACACCGGTTCCAAAGCGACTGGTAGAAACGCCTACGCCACTATTTGCCAGGTAATCTAGTCTGAACTTTGGTTTATATGGAACCGTTTTCATTGAATCGGCTACAATTTTTTCGAAACGATCGAAATTATTCAGATTGGAATTGATGATGTTCACCCCAATGTTTTCCATAGGAGGGAGGATTGCGGCATCAAAGTTTTCGTCGCGGTTACCAATACGCCTGGCTTTAAAACTGCTCAGCCTGGCATTATATAAGGTGTAGCGCTGGTAGCGGTAATAGCTGTACACAATTTCATCGGTTGTTGAAACGGAAATGGCTGGCGAAAATTCCGTAATTCCACTGATACCGGTAAAATAATCGGTTAACTGATCGACTGTATTATCTGCGAAATTGTATTTATACAAATTCCTGAAACCATCTCTGTTAGAAAGGAAATAGATGTTCTGACTGTTAGCAGAAAATTGTGCATTTAAGTTGTTCGCTCCTGGAAAAACATCAAGATTACTTACCGTTTTAGATGCAATGTCATATACAGCCAGGTTGATCGGCAACACCGCATTAATTACATTTGCCTGAATTGCGGCCCTATCTGATGAAAATACCAGTTTTTTACCATCAGGAGAATAACTTGGCGCATAATCAGAATATACATCATCAGTAATTTGCGTAACTGCTTTGGTATCGAGGTTGTAAGAGAAAATATCACTTTGCCCTTCTACCATTCCTGAAAATGCGATGTCTTTACCATTTGGCGACCAGGTTAAATTACCAAATTGCTGCACCTGCGCCATCGGGGTTTGAGAAACAGTATTGCCGTTGGCAACGTTGATGATCATCATCTGGTTTTTTCCCTGACTGAAAATACTGAAGGCAAATTGTTTACTATCCGGCGACCATGCCCCGGCAGATTCGATAAAGTTAAAATCGTCTATATGGCCGTTGGATATCTGGCTGCTCAGTTTCCTGATGATGCGTCCCGTTTTTGCATCTGCAAGGAATAAATCGATACCAAAAAGATCTTTTTCAGACATAAATGCCAGGTATTTTCCGTCAGGACTAAGGGCAGGAGCAACGTTCATGTTTCCTGCATTCTTATTATCGATGATTTTTGTGCCTGTAATTTTTATCTGAGAACTATCAGCCTTTAACATGGGTTTGTAATGCGCATCAATGGAGTTTTTCCAAAGACCAGACAGTGTTTTGTCGTCGTACCCAAATGTATATCGGATGGCATTTTCGTAACCATATTTTGCCGTATTTTTAAATAATGGAACGATGGTGGTATCGCCATATTGCGAACCGATATAGGTCCAAAAGGCCTGTCCGTAACGGTAAGGAAAGTATTTATTAGAATTGGTTAAGTCTTTTAAAGAAGGAATGTCGCGGTTAAGCATGGCATCGCGCATCCACATAGACGTGAAGGCATCTTTTTTGCCGATTGAAAGGTATTCGGCCATCCCTTCAACCATCCACAACGGGGTTTGGCCAACATTTTCCAAACTAATTGAATCTTTCTCTAATAAAAGGTGATATTGAAAAGCGTGAACCAACTCATGACCTAAAACATGCCTGGTTTGGCTGTTTAACTCCATAACAGGCATAATTACCCTGTTTTTCAGCGCTTCCGTAACCCCTCCTGTTCCAATGCCAATTTCTCCGTTAAGTACGGTAGTTTGCTGGAAATCAGGATGGTTATTGTATAAAATGATTGGATTTTTCTTTAAAAATGTATCCCTGAATACCTCCTGGTGCATTTTGTACCAGGTTTCTGCATCCTGAGAAAAGCGTTTTAAAAGTTTCTCATTTTTAATGTAATAATAAATTTCGAAATGGGGTGTTTGTAAAACCTTGAAATCAAGTGTTTTATATCTCACCTTGTTTTGGCCGAAGTATTGAGCTTTAACAGAAAAAGAAAGAATAAGCAAGAGCAATAAGGAACAATACCGCTTTAATAAAGTAGAGCCTTTTTTCATATGTATGGTTTTAGTAATGATTGTTCAATAATTTACAAAAATGAAATGGTAAAAAATCTGGAAATAAAAATAACAATAGTTTAAAAGACTATTTAAAATTTAACACTTTTTAAAATTTCATTACCTGTTTGCACAGGTAATGAGTATTCTGATTTATCTTGAATAGAAAATTATTGCTGATTGTTATTCTCGTTTTTCTTTCTTTCCTTTTCTTCCTGACGCTGTTTTCTCCTCAGCTCGCGTTCTTCTTTTCTGGTTAATGGAACTGTGGGGGTAACCGGGTTTTGAGCCGGCTCTGTTTTCTTTTCTTCTTTTTTAACTTCAGGCTCATTGTTTACCGGTTCAGTAGTAACAGGTACCTCAGCAGGGACAGTAAAATCAGTAGAATCGACCGCTACACTGTCAGTTGATGTGGTGTCTCTAACGATCTGTGGACTAGGACAATTGTAGGTTCTTGTAATATCAACAGTTGCTTTAGGGAAAGCTCCATAGGTGTAGCCTGATTTTGGATCGAGGTAAACTTTCTCCATAAATTTTGCAAAAATCGGCAGTGCAGTTCTTGAACCTTCACCTTGTTCGCCATTTTTAAAGTGTGCAGTTCTTTCATCACAACCTACCCAAACGCCGGTAACCAAATCCTTGGTTAAGCCCATATACCAGGCATCCACATAATCGGAAGAGGTACCTGTTTTACCACCAATCTGATTGTTTTTCTTCCATAAATTTGGCCATTCCCATAGTGCCTGAGAGGTTCCGCCCGGTTCTTCCATGCCACCACGGAACATATAGGTCATTAACCAGGCAATTTCTTCTGTTAAAACACGCTTTGTTTTCGGCTTAAATTCATCGATCACATTATTGTCCTGGTCGGTAATTTTTTCTACCAAAATGGGATCGGTTTTAATGCCCTTATTCATGAAAGTGGCATAAGCTTTTACCATTTCGTAAACCGTAACATCATTTGAACCTAAACTTACTGAAGGAACGGATTCTAAATGGCTGTCAATCCCACACTCGTGCGCATATTTCACTACATTATCCCAGCCAACTTTTTCGGTAACCTGTGCGGTAATGGTATTTACTGATTTTGCCATGGCCCAGCGTAAACTCATCTCGCGATAAGAAACACTGTAATCGGCATTTTTAGGCTCCCAATATTTGGTTTCGCCTTTATCCTGATAAGCTATTTTAACCGGTTTATCGGTAAATTTATCGCAAGGACTCATGCCTTGTTCTAAAGCAGTTAAGTAGGCAAAAGGTTTAAAAGTAGACCCTGCCTGACGTTTAGCCTGATTAACATGATCGTATTTGAAAAATTTATGATCTATACCGCCAACCCATACTTTAATTTTTCCGCTGGCGGGTTCCATAGTCATCATGCCAGTATTCATGATTTTTCCATAATAACGGATAGAATCTAATGTAGAAAATAGTGTATCGCGATCGCCCTTGTAAGTGAAGATCTGCATTCTTTTCTTTTTATTGAAATAGGCCTTAACAGAATCAGGATTATTCGGGAATTTCTTTTGTAAAAGTGCGTAGATTGGCAGGTTTTTCATCGCCCTGTCCGGATAATCAACCTTTTGCTTTTCCGAATCGTACCAGGGATCTTCTTTGCCCCAAACGCTGTAAAACCTGCGCTGTAAAATTCTCATTTGATCGGCAACCGCTTCTTCTGCATAACCCTGAAGCCTTGAATCAATAGTGGTATAAATTTTTAAGCCATCCTCATAAAGGTCGTAGCCGTTATCGGTACACCATTTTTCGAGGTATTTTGCCACGGCTGCCCTCAAATAAGAGTCACCATCGCTGCCATCCTGCATTTTACCTTCCTTAAGTTTGATCGGCTCTTTTGATAATTCAGTCAAACTATCTTTACTCAGGTATTTATATTTATTCATCTGCGCCAGCACCACATTTCTCCTTTCGATTGCTTTTACAGGGTTTTTTGTAGGATTATACATCGTTGTACCCTTTAACATCCCTACAAGCATGGCTGCATCGGTAGTAGATAAATCTTTGGCCTCTTTATCAAAATAAATGCGGCTGGCGGTTTTTATTCCATAAGTATTATTACCGAAAGAAACGGTATTGAGGTACATCGTTATGATGTCGTTTTTAGAATAGTTCGACTCCAGTTTTACTGCAGTTTGCCATTCTTTTAATTTAACAATCAATGTTCTCACTAAGGGGATTTTGATTAATAAGCCCTGCGATTTATTATAACGTGTACGGTAAAGATTTTTTGCCAATTGTTGCGTAATGGTACTTGCACCGCCATCTTTACCTAAGCCTATAACAGCTCTGCCCACAGCCTGAACATCGATTCCCCAATGTTTGTAAAAACGTACATCTTCTGTTGCTACCAAAGCTTGTATCACACTAGGCGCAATTTCTTCATAGTTTACAGGGGTTCTGTTCTCTTTAAAGTACCGTCCGATCAGTTTTCCGTCAGCAGTGTAAAGTTCTGACCCTACACGAAGAGTAGGTGCTTTGATATCATGAACACTTGGAGAATAGCCAAACAGCCACAAAAAGTTTAGCTGAAGCGCAGAAAAGAAAATTATTATAAAAAATAAAACTATTGTAGAATAACGTAAGTACTTGTTTTTTATCTCTTTAAACATATTGGATAAGGTGATCTTTAGGTAATTGCTGTGGCGTTAAATATAAAAAACTCTATATGCAAATTAACGTATTTAATTTACTTATTTTTTAGTTCTATATTTAAATTACAGATGCATCGATTTATCTAAATAATACATGATTATGAAAAACGAATTTAAAAGCTTAATTGTACAGGGAGATAAGAAGTTTTCCTTAAAAAATCATAAAACCGACTTTACTGGCGGATATAATAAGGAAAAAGCTAAAGATGCATTGGTAAATTCTAAAATTGAGCTCAACCACCTGCAGGAAAAATTATATGCATCAGGAAAAAATTCGTTGCTGATTATTTTTCAGGCGATGGATGCTGCAGGGAAAGATAGTGCTATTGAGCATGTAATGAGTGGTTTAAATCCACAAGGATGCCAGGTATATAGTTTTAAAGTTCCTACATCTGAAGAATATGAGCATGATTTTTTGTGGAGACATTATAAAGCCTTGCCAGAACGTGGAAGGATCGGCATCCATAACCGTTCGCATTATGAAAACGTGTTGGTTTGCAAGGTACATCCTGAATATATTCTAAGTGAAAACATACCGGGTTTCGCAGATGTAAAAAAAATCAATAAAAGTTTTTGGCAACAACGTTATAAAAGCATTAAAAACTTTGAGGAGCATTTAACGGCTAACGGAACGGTAATTATAAAATTCTTTTTAAATGTAAGTAAGGCTGAACAGAAACAGCGCTTTTTGGATAGGATAGAAGACCCGACTAAAAACTGGAAATTCTCTTCCGGAGATATTAAAGAAAGGGCTTTGTGGGATAAATATATGGAAGCTTACGAACATGCGATTAATGAAACAAGTACAACAGATGCTCCATGGCATATTATACCTGCGGATAAAAAATGGTTTACCCGATTGGCTATTAGTGAGATTATTGTTGATAAATTAAAAGAACTGGATCTTAAATTTCCGGTATTGGGAGAAGGAGAAACAGCTAAACTGAGCGAAACAAAGAATATCTTATTAAGTGAATAAAAAAATGCAGGTCTATAAGCCGGGTTCTGTTTTCTGATTGCTCAGAATTTCTATCATTTATCCACTATAAACGTTGCCGTTTATCTCTAACGACCTACCCACTAACATCGGACGGGCAGCCCTACGTACGTTAGCCTATTTGGTCTTTCAACTCCCGGGGTTTACAAACCACTGCAGTCGCCTGCAGTGCTCGTGCGCTCTTACCGCACGTTTTCACCCTTATCCCGACATAAAGTCGGGACGGTATATTTTCTGCTGCACTAATCCGTAATTCAGGTTTTCATTCCTGAACCCCTTTCCGTTAGAAAGCGGGATGCCCTGCGTTGCCCGGACTTTCCTCTCTTCCGATTTTATTCGAAACAGCGATAGAACAACCTGCATTTTGCGCAAAGATGGGGTTTTTTGATCAGAAAGATACAATTGATAATTAAATTTCTCGAAAGTTGCCGTCATTTCGAGCGGAGTGCAACGAAGTCGAGAAATCTATCTCGAGATAGATCTCTCCGCTCCACTGCGTTTCGGTCGAGAGGACGAGTTTTTTTATGACGAGTTTTATTTACAAGCCTGCAAATCTTTCGAAACCTTGGTGTAAGGTACAAATCCTTGCTTATTTCCAAACGAATTGGTTACAAAAACCATTACCTGCGCTACATCAATATCAGCCAGTTCGGGGAAAGCTGGCATTTTTTCCTTGTATTCTTTTCCGTGAACTATCAATGTTTCGTTCGCGCCATTTTTGATAAAACAGGCCAGACGCGTTTTGTTTGCTTTTAGGAAAACGGAATCGGTTAGGGGTGGCGCAAGCTCACCCAAGCCTTCGCCATTTTCTCCATGGCAGTTTTGACATTTGGCTTTATAAATGTCTTTTCCGTTCGACATGTAATTTTGCAAATCAATAGTCTCCTGATTCTGGCAGGAAATAATGATAGCGATAATAGAAAGGAAAAAGATAGCGTTGATGATGTATTTGCGCATGTATGTTTTATTTGTGAAAATCGTCATTTCGAGCGGAATAAAAATGGAGTCGAGAAATCTATATAGATAGATCTCTCCATTCCACTGCGTTTCAGTCGAGATGACGACTTAGATTTCTACTTTTTATACTCCGCCAATAAAACCGGAATATCTTTTTTTAATTGTTCTACCTGATCTTCTTTGGTACCATCATAAGCACCGCGGATCCGTCTGTCTTTATCAATTAAAACTAAATATCCCTGGTGGATATAACCATCTTTAGCGGTACTGTCTTCACCAACGGCCACTAAATAGTTTTTCTCAGCCAAAGTGTACACACTATCCTTACTTCCATAAAGGAATTGCCATTTTGGGCCATCTACACCTAATTTTTGAGCATACTTTTTCAAAACATGAGGTTTGTCGTATTTGAAATCAATGGTGTGAGAAACGAACATCACATCTGGATTGCTCTTAAAGTCGTTATAAACTGTCATTAAATTGCGGTGCATGGTAGGGCAGATGGTGGTACATGAGGTAAAAAAGAAATCGGCTACATAAATTTTTCCGTCAGTTGCCTTATTAGTGGTTACAACGCTGTCTTGATTCAGGAAAGACCAATCCGGAATGGTTTGATAAACCGTATCGATTTTTTCTACACCAGCGGCATCTTTAACGGTTTCGGCATGTCGCTCGCCATAAAACGGAAGTCTTCTATCTTGTTGGCATGAGGTAAATATAGAAATAGCCAAAAGGGCTGTTGCCAGATAAGCAGTAATTTTATTCATGATTTTATTTTAAAATGTAAATATACGAGGTAATTTTGTCTAGAACGTTAATTCATTAGAAAAGTCCGGGGTCAGGTGTCCGAAAGTTAGAAGTTTGGGCGTTTAAAATGTATGATTTCATATCATCGGGCTTCTGAATTATTTTGTTAATTGTTGGAAAAGTCCGGGGTCAGGTGTCCGAAAGTCGGAAGTTTGGGTGATTGAGATGTATGATTTCATATCATCGCACTCCTGACTTATTTTTGTTAATTGTTGGAAAAGTCCGAAAGTCGGAAGTTTGGGCGTTTAAAATATGGCTCAATATCTTCTGACCTCCGACTATCGGACCTCCGACTTTTTACTTTACGTGGTACACTTTAATTAATGAATCTGATTCTCGCATAACCTTAATATAACCATCTTCCACGGCCCTTATTTTAACCATCTCTGCTTTATAATAATCAAGATCTTCCTGTTCTGTTTTTCCTTTAAAATCATCTTTAAAGAAATGCATCCAATCCATCATTTTCTCATCTGCGGCATTTAATCGCGTAATCAAATCGTTGATTTTGTGTTTTTGCAATGTTGAATCCTGAGCAAGTTTAACCTGACCGGATATCAGGATTTGATCTAACTTCATTTTATTCTTCATTACTTTTTCTCCATCAATCATGAGTTTATCATGGATATTAAGCACTTCTTTGCGTATTGCTGTCGAATCAGGTTCTGTTTTGCAAGAAAAAAGCAAGGCTGCTACAAGACTGAATAGTACAATGTTTAATCTGTTCATATGATGGTGATTTAAAAATTATAGGTAATACCGACATAAACCTTTCCGGCACTCATTGGGTGATCAGTTTCAGCTTCCCAAATATTCTTCTGGATACCTGCATTTAGTGCTACATTTTTATAAAAAACATCTATACCTGCGCCACCCATCAGGTTATTCATGACATGTTCTCCGGTTTTTTGACCTTTGTATTTTTCTCCGCCCGAATATTCATAAAAAAACTGTGCTGATGGCATTAGCTGAACATCTTTTCCAATCCTCTGGGTATAAAAAATATTCAGGAAACTCGTGGTACTATTTGCAATGCCTTCATCTCGGCTATTGGTGCCGTTAACTTTATAAGAGGTGTTTAAACTTGCCCCAAACTTACCCAGGCCAACCATGTAATTGAGGTACACAAAACCATCAGTACTGCCTGTTCCGGCCTGCATTAAGGACGAATAACGGATGCCAGCATTGTTTTTGAAATCGTTTTTCCCGGTAGGCAATTTTACACCGGCACCAGCAACTAGCTGCTGTTTAAAGTTGTCTTCTAATTTTTGGACAAGGTGATAACCTGCATACAGATTGATATCGCCCACGCCAGAAATAGATGAAGTATAACCATTGTAGCGCTCACTGTTCGAAACATAAGGCAAAATAGCATTAATTTCGAGTTTACTGTTAATGAAATATTTCCCTCTGATTTCTAAAGAACGGTAAAGTTCATAATCTCCTGGATTACCTGCATGATTAGTAATAGGCGAATCCTGACTCCGCGCGGGTATGAAGAAATTTCCTCCATTTGGAAATAAAGAATGCGATTGTCCTTCGTAACCATTAAAAGAACGATAACGGTATAAAAGACTGATACTATTACGGTTGTAATAAGGCGTAATGCCCATAAAACAGCCGCAGATATCGCAGGCAAAAGCCTGACTGCCTATAAGTACAAAAACCAGAATTAATAGTTTATGACTCGCTGTATAATGTATTTTTGATAAATTCATTGTCTGTTAATGTTTTTAAAAATGCTTTAATCTGTTCTTTCTCCGTTGAGCTTAACGGGATGCCGTTTTTTAGTTGTGCATCGAGATTGGCTGAGGCTTTAACGCCCGAATTATAGTGCTCTAACACTTCATCTAAGCTGTAAAAACGCCCATCGTGCATGTACGGACTGGTATATTCGATATTACGTAAAGTAGGGACGCGGAATTTTCCAAAATCGGATGCCAGGCCTGTAATGTGCGAACGCCCTTCATCGGTACTTACTAAATCCAGGCCGTTACTTCTGTAAGAAAAATCAGTGAAAAAGGGTTCTGCATGGCAGGAAGTGCATTTTTGTTTAAAAAGATCAAAGCCTGCAGATTCGTTAGCCGTAAAAGAGATACCACCTTCTTTACGCATCACCTTGTCGTATTTCGAATTGCCCGAAACCAATACTGCCGTAAATTGCGTTATCGACTTTAAAATAAGTTGCGAATTGATTTCTGTTGAACCAAAGGCCTGTTTAAATAAATCAGGATAAGGTGCAGTATTTTTCAGAAATGCAACAATGGTTTCTATATCTGTACCCATTTCGCAGGCGTCGGTAATGGCGTTTAACGGTGAAGTTTCGATGTTTTTCACCCCACCATCCCAAAAGAAAGCCTTTTGCCAGGCCAGGTTAAAAAGTGGAGGTGTATTCCGCTTTCCCTGGCAATTGTTTACACCATGGCTCACTTTATGATCCAGTTGGGTAAAAGCAGCAAATTGCTGATGGCAGCTTCCGCATGAAACACTTTTATCAGCTGATAACCTGGCTTCATAAAATAATTTCCTGCCCAGCGCAAAACCTGCATTGGTTAATTTATTGTCTTCAAAATTGTATGCCGGAGCAGGGAAATTAGCCGGAACAGAAAAGGTAATCTTCTTTTCTTCCGGTGTTACTTCATCTTCATTTTTGCTACAGGCATACATCATCGCGATGCTTAATAAAAGCACTGCGATAATGGTTATTTTCCTTAACATTTAGTTATGGATGTGATCTAAACGGAATAAACCATTTGCATAATTGTTAGCTACAATTACAGAATTTGCACCACCCATGGTAAAATTTAGCGTAGCGAAACTGATGTCGGTTTTACCAGTAAATAATGCTGCTGCATTTACAATAAAGTGCATATTTGGCTTGCCATCGGTACGTACGCGGAGCGGATTTGCCGAATTAATTTCCGTGGCAAAGGTTCTGATGGTGTTATTCGGATCGGTTACACCGCCAATATGGAAGGTAAGCTTATTGCCTGCATCTGTTGATTGTGGTGAAGTTCCTTCAAGCTTAACAAAGATGTAGCCACTGTTCCAGGTCCAGAACATACCGTTAACCGGATCTAACGCACCTGTTTGTGCACCAGCAAAATTACGGGCATAATCTACACCTATGGTATATTCGATTTTGGTATAATCGCCGGTTGGTACGTCTTTTAAGGTAATATTTGTCGATTCTGCTTTTGAAGCATCAATTAAAAAATAACTTTCCGGAATAAGATAGCTTGATCCATCGGCTTTGCTTAATTTGATATTACTTACATAATATTTAAATACATTGATTTTAAAATCTTCGCCTTTGGCATTTTTATAAGTGGTGGTATTTAACACCAAAGGACTTCCGTTTACCTGGTTTTCGAATTCCATGGTGAAAGTAGATTTGGAATCTGCAGCAACCTCATCGCTGTCTTTTTTACAAGAAGATAATAGTATAATAAGGCATAGCAATGCCAAAAAGTATTGTGATAATTTCATTTTAAGAAAATTAAATAAGTAAAAAATAATTTGCCGTCATTCTGAATGCAATGAAGAATCTCTGGAGTTTTAGCAGAAATTAACATTACAAAAAATGACAGGTAGTTGTTCTTGATGAGATTCTTCGCTTCGCTCAGAATGACAAATAGTCAAACTTTGCAATAGCATAAGCATTCATATTAAACCATAAAATACTTAAACCGTTTTCGGTGGATGAAAAATAGAAATGGAAAGATCTTTTACCGGTTTTTCGATGTAAAGATTTTCTGAAGTGATGATGAAATAGGGAAGATGATGGTTTAAAAATACCGACTGAAATTGTGGTTCAGCCTCAGTAACTCTTTTCAAATTTTCCTGGGCCTGTTTGTTTTTACCTTCAAGTTCTTTTAGTTTTTTAGCTAAGAAACACTGTCCGTCGCAATGCAATTCGGGATGCTCTTTGTTGATACAAAACACGCTTGTGATGTATTCCTTATTCATTTTGTAGCCAGAATAGATCGCCAGTTGCATGAAACCGTTAGAAACGGTACATGTAATTAAAAGATATATGAGGACTTTCTTGAACATTTTAATTGCGCTGCAAAAGTATTAAAGAAAATGATTGCAGCAAAGAAAAAATATTATGTAATGTTTTTTGCCACGGATTAACGGAGGTCACAGAAAACTCTCTTATCATTCTTAACTATAACCCTTCTGTGCCAATCTGGGCCTCTGTGGCAAAAAATATAACGTGGCAAAACGCAAGGTTCTTAACAGGAAGCTAAACCAGAAATAAATCTGTGTTTATCTGTGTGCATCTGTGGTTAATATTTTAAAAACTCAGTGCTCAAACTTACCTGTATTTTTAGTTCAAGTAATTTTTTTTTATCTTGCCGTACACAAAAATGAAACCTATGAAATTACTTAAAACTATTGCGGTGATGATGGTATTGTCGTCATGCGCCAAAAAAGAAGTTCCAGATGTACCGCCAACCTTTAGCGACCCGGGTTGGACCAGGCTTGAAATTGCTAACGGGAGAGAAGCCCATGCTGTTTATGGGAATATTGACGATACATTAATGGTATCTACCCTTACTGAAATTTATCAAACTACCGATCATGGTAAAACGTGGCAAAGAACAAAGGTAAATTACCAGCCTACATACGGCTTCTTATCAGTTAAGGACACGATTTTTGCTCTGCAGGCCAACAGCCTTAAAGACAAAGACAATCAATTGCTTGCCACATTTAGTCAATTTTTTACGCTCGACAAAGGGTTTACCTGGAAAAGATGTACTCAATATAATGTTTCTGAAGAACGATCACAGGAATTTGCAACCATTTCTTTAGATAATCAGGTGAAAATTAAACTAAAAGAAAATTTAGAACCCATTAACGGTAATCCGGATTATAATTATATCTTAAAACGCGATATCGAAATTCTAGAACATGGATTTTCAAAAATATTTCCCGTTCCATTTGATAATCAGATTACCAATTTACATGTAGATGAGCTGGGAAGATTGTATGTCTCAGCCACGCAGAGTATTCACGATAAAATAACAGGAAAGTCTGTTTCAGCTGAAAAAAATCAGCCTGCTATCATTTATATTTCTAAGAAAAACATTAAGGAATTGATTAAATAATCATCCAAAGATCATCTGTGCTAATTCATGACTCCCTGGCAAATAAAATAAGATGTAGCAAAACAAAAGGGTGACGGCACTAAACAAAAAACACAGATGAAGCTTATTCATCTGTGTTTATCTTTTTTATCTGTGGTTAATTAGTAATAAAATAATTAGGCCTGCAAATCAGCCATTACTGCTTTAATCTTTTCTCCAAGCTGTGCATTAACCGCATCAAAATCTTTTCTATCGGCTAAAGGCGCGTTTACACTGCAATAAAATTTAATTTTTGGTTCTGTACCACTCGGACGTGCCGAAACAATACTTCCATCTTCGGTAATAAACTGTAAAACATCCGAAGTCGGGTAATCCAGTTTGGTTACTTTACCTGTTGCCAAATCAGTTTCCTGGCTTAATTCATAATCTTTCAATACCGAAACTTTCGATCCACCTAATGTAGCAGGAGGATTTTCCCTGAATTTAACCATCATGGCTTTAATTTCTTCAGCACCAGATTTACCTTTTTTGGTTAATGAAACCAAATCTTCTTTATAAAGGCCATATTCTACATACATATCCAACAAGGCGTTGTATAAGCTCGCACCTTTATCTTTGTAATAGGCTGTCATTTCAGAAATAAAGGCAGCAGAAACTACTGCATCCTTGTCGCGTACCAAATCACCAATCAGGTAACCGTAACTCTCTTCGCCACCACCGATAAAATATTTTTTACCTTCCAGTTCTGTCATTAACTGACCGATGTATTTAAATCCAGTTAAAGTATTGTAATAGGTTACATTTTTCTTTTTGGCAATTTCTTCGATCAGGTTAGAAGTAACAATCGTTTTTACAATAAACTGATTGCCATCTAATTTACCATTATCCTGCCATGATGATAACAGGTAATTAATCAATAAACTACCGGTTTGGTTGCCGTTAAGCAATACCCACTCGCCATTATTATCTTTTACTGCAATACCAACACGGTCGGCATCAGGATCGGTTGCCAGTACTAAGTCAGCATCAATTTCCTTTGCCTTGTTCATCGCCAGAGTAAGGGCTTCTTTTTCCTCCGGATTTGGATAAACCACTGTCGGGAAATTTCCATCCGGTGTGCTTTGCTCTTCAACAACGGTTACATTTGTAAAACCAAACTGTTCTAAAGCTTTCGGAACCAGGGTAATTCCCGTTCCGTGGATAGGAGAATACACAATTTTTAAATCGTGTTGCCTTTTAATCGCTTCAGGAGAAATGGATAGTGCTGTAATGCCGTCTAAGTATAATTTATCTACATCTTCGCCAATCAGTTCGATATTTGCTTCAACACGATCAAATTTAACCTCGTCGATGCTTTTAATTTTATTTACCTCATCGATCACTAATTTATCATCAGGAGAGGTAAACTGACCACCGTCTGCACCATAAGCCTTATAACCGTTATACTCTTTAGGATTATGCGATGCCGTTAACATTACTCCGCTTTTGCAACCAAAATGGCGCACCGCGAAAGATAATTCTGGCGTTGGTCTTAAGGCTTTAAAGAAATAAACATAGATGCCGTTTGCAGAAAAAACATCTGCAGTAATTTTTGCGAAATAATCAGAATTGTTACGACTATCGTGTGCAATGGCAACTTTGATTTTTTCGCCAGGATATTTATTGTTTAAATAATTTGCCAAACCCTGGGTAGCGGTACCGATGGTATATTTGTTGATGCGGTTAGAACCTGCACCCATAATGCCCCGTAAGCCGCCCGTTCCAAATTCTAAACTTTTATAAAATGCATCGGTTAATTCGGTAGTCGCATCTTTATCTACAAGGGCCTGTATTTCTGCCTTGGTATTTTCATCATAATTTCCACTTAACCACTGATTAATTGTAGCTTGTGTTGATTGGTCAATTGCCTGCATTGAGCTGTTTTTTTAATTTAATATCTGGTGTTGAACAAATTTTAGCGGATGATGTTTGGCTGAAAGCAATTTATTTCCATCCGCCCAAATTTTATTTTGTTGAGGGTGTTGCTTTTAAGCTGCTTTTGCTTATTTTCACGCCCCGATACAATAATAAAGAAAATCCAGTATTAATGGCGGGCGATTGTAACTTTTTTAAAATAGTTTTAAACTTCAATGTTACCGCCATTTGATCCGGATAAAGTAATTGATAAAAATGAAACCATCATGATTTTTCAAACCACAGCGTGGGATGAAAACCGGATAGCTTCATCACCATTGAAAAAAATAAATTTACATCGATGAAAATTTTAAAATTTGGGGGTACTTCTGTAGGTAGTCCCGAGCGCATGACGAAGTTGTTGGATATCATTAATCCAAATGTAGAGCAGATTGTAGTATTGTCAGCCGTGTCTGGTACTACAAATAGTTTAGTGGAAATTGCAAATTATTTTTTAGCCGGAGATAAGAAGAAGGGAAGCGAATGTGTTGAAAATCTATACCAGAAATATAAAGCCTTTGTTGTTGAATTGTTGCCAGCTACCGAGTTTCAGGAGCAGGGCAATGAAGTAATCGATTATCACTTCAGTTTTTTAGCCGGATTGGCAAACGATATTTTCACTTCGATTGAAGAAAAAGTGGTATTGGCGCAGGGTGAGTTATTATCTACTACTTTATATCATATTTATTTAAAATCTATCGGCGTGCCATCGGTATTGTTGCCGGCTTTGGATTTTATGAAAACTGATGAAGACAATGAACCTGATATCCCGTTTACCACCAAACATTTAATGCCGCTTTTGGAGCAGCATAAAGACAATAAATTATTTATTACGCAAGGATACATCTGCAGAAACAGTTTTGGCGAAGTAGATAACCTGCGCCGTGGTGGTAGCGATTATACAGCATCATTGCTAGGTGCTGCAATTCTGGCCGAGGAAGTTCAAATCTGGACGGATATCGACGGGATGCATAATAACGACCCACGCATTGTTAAAGGCACTAAACCAATTGCGCAGTTATCATTTGATGAAGCAGCCGAGCTGGCTTATTTCGGTGCGAAGATTTTACATCCGCAATCGGTTTTCCCGGCACAGAAATACAAAATCCCGGTTCGTTTATTAAATACCATGGAACCTTCTGCAGCCGGTACTTTAATTACGCATGATAGCGAAAGAGGTAAAATTAAGTCGATTGCTGCTAAAGATGGCATTACGGCAATTCGTATCCAATCGAGCAGGATGTTATTGGCCTATGGTTTCTTACGTCGTGTTTTTGAGGTTTTCGAACGTTATAAAACACCTATCGATATGATTACCACTTCTGAGGTTGCCGTATCGTTAACCATTGATGAAACGGCTCATTTACCACAGATTATCGAAGAACTGGAAAGTTTTGGAACAGTTGAAGTGGATACCGATCACAGTATTGTGTGTGTAGTTGGTGATTTCGGTTCTGAAAAACATGGTTTTGCCAGCAGGGTTTTAGAAGGCTTAAAACACATTCCGATCCGGATGATTTCTTATGGTGGAAGTAATTATAACGTTTCGCTTTTGATTTTAAGTGAGTATAAAACCGAAGCTTTAAGAAGCCTGCACAATAGATTATTCGAATAAAAAATCTTATATTAGCATTATGAACGAGGTGTTTTTTTTGGTAGAAGAAAGTTTAGAAGGGGGCTATGTAGCCAAAGCCTTAGGTGAATCTATTTTTACTGAGGCAGAGAACATGGATGAATTGAGAATCAATATCAAAGAGGCCGTACTTTGTCATTTTGATGAAGATAAGCTGCCAAAAATTATCCGGATTCATTCTGTTAAAGAGGAACTTTTAACTGTGTAAAAATTGTTTCCTTTTTATGAAAACACCCCGTGATCTATCTGCTACAGATTTAATCAAGATACTGAAGAAATTTGGTTACGAGGCTACCCGTCAGAAAGGAAGTCATATTCGGTTATCGGTTACCGTTGGAGAAATAACACATCATGTTACCATTCCCAACCACAATCCTTTAAAATTAGGCACAACATTATCAATAGTTAGTAATGTAAGCGATTTTTTAAAAATCCCAAAAACTGAAATTTTAAAGTAAAATTATTCGAATAAGAGGAAAAAGGCACCGATTGCTACCAATAGGCCGATCAGGAAGTGAAAAGCCAGAAAGCTTGCCGGTAGTAATCCATTTTTATATTTTTTGTAGGAGTTATATAAGCCTGCAGAAAGAATAACGACAATAAATATGGCAGCTGCTATCTTCATTTTTTGATAAATAAAAGGAACAAAACAATAAGGAGTAACACGATAAAAAAGCGGATTTTTCCATTGTATTGTTTCCGGGTAATTCTTCCATGCTTTAAATCCAGGTAGTTACCCAAATAAATTAGCCCAAAGAATAAAATTAAAATTATAATAAGGAATCTGAACATGTTCGCCGATAAAGATATATCAAAGTTTAACAATATAGAAACACCTTTTTACTACTATGATACCGATTTGTTGCAAAAAACCTTGCGCACCTGTGCAGATGCAGCGGCTCCGTATCAATTTCATATCCACTATGCATTAAAGGCAAATTTCAATCCTGTCCTGTTAAACCAGATTAAAGAGATTGGTTTTGGTGCAGATTGCGTGAGCGCAGGAGAGGTAAGAAGAGCTGTAGAGGTGGGTTTCGACAATGAAAAAATCGTTTTTGCCGGAGTAGGTAAATCTGATAAAGAAATAAATGATGCTCTTGATCTTGATATTTTCTGCTTTAACGTAGAATCTATCCAGGAACTGGAGGTGCTTAACGAACTTGCCGGCAAAAAAGGTAAAACGGCACAGGTGGCTATCCGCATTAATCCAAATGTTGATGCACACACCCACCATAACATTACCACTGGTTTGGATGAAAATAAATTCGGAATTAACTCATGGGACTTACCAGAATGTGCCGAGACTTTAAAAGCTTCGCCTAACCTAAAATTTATCGGTATTCACTTTCATATCGGTTCGCAGATTACCAATCTGGATGTATATAAAAACCTTTGCGTACGTGTTAACGAATTTGCAGCCTGGTTTGAAGATAAAGGTTTTAATCTACAGGTATTAAACGTTGGTGGCGGTTTAGGCATCGATTATTACAACCCTGATCACCAGATTCCTGATTTCGAATCATACTTCAAGATTTTTAATGAATTTTTGACGGTTAAACCTGGTCAGGAAGTTCATTTTGAATTGGGTAGGGCATTGGTTGGTCAGTCAGCCTCATTGATTACCCGTGTACTCTACATTAAAAACGGTAAAAAGAAAAATTTTGTGGTTTTAGATGCCGGTATGACCGAATTGATGCGTCCTGCAATATATCAGGCTTACCACAAGATCGAGAATCTTAGCCAGTCCGGAGTCGGAAGTCCGCAATCAACAGCCGTAAAATATGATATAGTAGGACCAATTTGCGAAAGCACCGATTGCTTTGGAAAAGAAGTAGAACAACCTGAATCTTTCAGGGGCGATATTTTTGCTATCCGCAGTGCAGGAGCTTATGGCGAGGTGATGGCTTCGAAATACAATTTAAGAGATGCAATAAGATCGGTTTATAGTTACGAGATATAATTGATCCTTTAGTGACAGAGACCGTCATCTCGAGCGGAGTGCAACGTAGTCGAGAGATCTATCTAAGCAGATCTCTCTCCCGAATATTCGGGACGTTTCAGTCGAGATGACGTTTTTTATTGTAAGTGTATCGCAATGACGTTTTTTGTTTAAATCGTCTCCAAATACAATTTCTGTAAATCAACTGCCGAAATATCCTTTGCATCCAGCGTATGTATTAGCGATCCCTGCCGCATAATCCCGATCCTTGTACCCACATTTACCGCGTTAAAAATATCATGTGTGGCCATAAAAATACTCCGGCCATCCTGCGAAAGCTGTTTTACAATTTCGCTAAACTCATCAGTAGCTTTAGGATCGAGGCCGCTTGTGGGCTCATCCATTAAAATAGCTTTGGCGTTTTTAGCCACTGCAATGGCAATTCCTACTTTCTGGCGCATGCCCTTGCTGTAACTGCCCACTCTTTTATGGAAAGCTTCAGGCTGCAAACCAGCTTGTAATAAAAATCCTTCGAGTTGATCCTTTTTATAAGTGTACCCTGCGATACGGCTAAAAAAGTCGAGGTTTTCTATACTGCTAAGGTGACCATACAGCATCACCACTTCGGGGATGTAGGCTAAAAACTGTTTCGTTTGTTCATTGTTAGGGCTAACTACCAGGCCACTTACCTTCGCTTCGCCGCTACTGGCTGCTGTAAAACCCAAAAAGAGATTGATGGTTGTGGTTTTGCCTGCACCATTTTGCCCCAGTAAACAAAATACTTCTCCGGCTTCTACTTTTAAATTCAGGTTATTCAGGGCAACATGCTCCTGATACTTCTTGGTTAATCCAATGGCTTCTAACATATTAAAGAAAAGATTAAAATTTCACGCCTAAAGAAAGTCTGATGGTAAATGGCTCACCCTCAATAAAGAAATAGTTGTTGCCTGTATATGGAAAATCAGTGGTAATATCTCCCGAAGCCATATAACGCTTGTTGGTTAAATTATCTGCAATTAGCCTCACCATATACTTTGGATTGCTAAAACTCAGTCCTGCATCAAATTTGGTGTAATTAGGCAGGTAGGTATCCCGTTGGCTAATAGCAGAAAGTTTGGTAATAGTACTTTGCCCGGCGCTGATTGAAATTTTATTATAACCTTTTAACGGAATGCTGTATTGCAGCCAGGTATTAAACACTTGCTGAGGCACATCAGGCATCTTTTGGCCAATAATAGATGGATCATCAGCTGTTGGATTGAGGTTATTATCTTTGGTTATTTTAGCATCTACGTATGTATAATTTGTAATCAGCGACAGGCGATCGGTAATGTTACCAATCACATCTACTTCAAACCCATTGCTTACCACTTCTCCCAGCTGGAGATAATAGGCAATTGCGCCTGCAGAAGCTGTATAGTTTCTAAAATCTCTTGCCGCAACATTTCTTTTTACCGTGTGGAATCCATTTACGGTAGTTAATAAACGGCCGTTAAACCAGTTCTTTTTAATCCCAATTTCTAAATTATTGCCGAGTTCCGGTTCGACAGGCCTTGATGCCGTAACGGTTTTTTGTCCGGCTTGCGGGCCATCAATGGTTTCGCTAACCACCTGACCGGTTTTAGGCAAGAATGACTGATCGAACAGAAAGTAAACAGAAGATGTAGAGTCAGGCATAAAACTTAAGGCTGCCCGCGGCGAAAATGCATGTTGTTTATAATAATCAGGCGTACGTGGCCCCTTTGTGGTGGTTAAAATATTGCGGTTACGGTAATCTGTGTAACGCGCACCAATGGTCAGCAAAAATTTATCAAGTACAATGTTATCATAAACATAAGCTGCAGAGTAATGAATGTGGTTTTCCTGTCTGATTGATCTTTTGGTAATACTGACCGTATTCGGGTCTACGTAAAAACCAGGTTTACTCCTGTCAAATGGGGTAGCATTACTCCCGTAATAGGTAGAAAGTGAGTCTTTACCAGTGGTATAATCGCTTCCGACCAATAAAGTGTGCTTAAATGCGCCTGTTTTAAATTTTCCTGATAAAAACAGGTTGGTGTTGTAGGTTTCGCCCAACAGGTTCGAGTTACTGGCAATGCGGTTGGTTTTGCCCTGATCATTAAAACTGATCGAAGTCCGGTTATTGGCCGATACCATGTACCATTGATTGGCCGGTGCCTTCACAAAGTTCGATTGTGAAGTAAGCTGCCAGTTTTCGTTAAATTTATGAACAGCACTGAACCTGAACGTATGGGTTTGCGAAACACTTAAAGGTAATCCAATCCCCGCACTAAAATTTAAACTGACCGGATCCTGCAATACATCTTTATCCTGGCGTAATTTATTGATAGAGGAACCATTTTTAACCTCTCCTCGTATGTAATTGTATTCGGCAATCAGGTAAGTGCGTGGACTGAAATTGTATTGCAGCACAGGTGCAATCACATATTTGGTGGTTTTCATGTAGTTGAGGTATGAGTCCTGATGCTGAAAAGCGGTATTAAAACGGTAAGAAAAGCCCTTGCTTTTTAAAGCGCTCCCGATATCTGCAGTGGCACGGAAAAGATTATAATTGCCACCGGTAACCTGTACATTCAATAGTTTCTCTTTTGGCGACTTCGTTACAATATTTAAAGTTCCGCCTGGTTCGCCCAAAGCACTGATAAACCCTGCCGGACCTTTAATAAATTCAAGGTTTTCTATAATAGATTCATCATCAAGGGTTGCGCCCAAAACCAGGCGGTTAGGCATCCCGTTTATGGTAGTGGCGGCATTAAATCCCCTCACTTTTATCGATGCTGAATTATCGAATGGCGAACTGTTGTAACCAAAATATACACCACTGGCATTTTTGGCCATATCTTTTAACTGCAACCCGCCCTGTTGTTGTATCAGCGCAGAAGAAATGCTGATGATGTTCTGTGGCATCTGCAACAACGGAACCTGCATTTTTAAGGTATTAGATAAGGTATCCTTTTTTAGTTTTACTGCTTTTTGACCATCAATCCTAACTTCGTTGAGCTGGCGCACTTTCGCCGTTGAATCTTGGATAGATTTGTTTCGTTTATCATGCTGGGCAAAAGCTTGTAAGGAAATGATTAAAAGTAAGGTGAGGTAAAGTGTTTTCTTCATTTTTGTGTGATTGGTCTTGTATAATATGGTTTGGAGTCAATTCTTGATGCGAAACTTTGCGGAAAGGAAAATGATGCAAAAACTAAGGCTGAAGAGGTATGTGATACCCGCTAAAATGTCTTCATTTTTGTTTTTTAATGGTTTAAGTTTAAATTGAGGTAAGGTTTTTAAATCATTTAAGCTTAGTTTTTTATCTGAAATAATATAATCACTCATAAAATCTACCCATCTTTTCTGAAAAGCATTTACCTGATCCTGATAAGAGAGATAATCTTTTAGTCCGGTTTCTGCAATTCCGTTTAGCATATATTGCATTTTGCTCGCTGGGTTGAGCCAGCTCAGGCTTATAGCTGCGGTGTTTTGTTTTTCCGGATATTGGTTATAGTTTTCGATACTACGTGTCATCCTTCGCCCTAAAAGGTCATAATAAGCCGCAAAGCGTTTGTTGCTGTTTTCACTTGTATCCGTTGGTAATCTTAAGTGGCGATATTTGGGGTTATTTAAGTAAAAAGTATCGATAAGAAGTTTGCGGGGCAATGCCCAAACGGCCTCGCTATTTTCTCTTAATGCAAGGGCTGCATCGGTTTTTAATGGAATTGGATGGTACAACCTGACAATGGCATTGCACAATGCAGGCAACAGCAGCAAGAAAAAACTCCATAAACCAAACAGATAAAGCGCATTATGTACGGAGCTCTGGTTCAGTCTGATAATGAAAAAAATAAGGGCAAACCAAAAGAAAAGATAAGCACTGATGCCCAGCATCCATAATATTGCGGCTGATGGATCAAAGGAAATCAGTAAGGCAGCAACTGCAAAGCCAATTATACTGAGCAACCAGGCCATTATACCTGTCAGCATAAACCTGAAAGCCAGTTTATAAGTTATAATTTTGCCAAAATATCCTCCTTGTAAAGAAAGCAGTTTATCTGTTTGCTGTTCTTTTTCTTTCGACAAGGTATTATAGGTTAACGCGATGGCAAGCAAGGGGAGCAGGTAGATGATTACATAAGCAAGATCGAAATTACCGGACGCAAGCACCTCGGGATTTGAAATTTCGGCAGTTGCACCCTGCATAAAATTGCGCTTGCGTGTAATTATATCATAATATGGTGCTAAATCACGTTGTCCGATAGATAACATGCTTATTGCATGAGGCTTATGGATGGCATATAAAGGATTTTTATATTCAATTACAGCCGGAATACCAGCCTGATTAAATAAGCTTTTACCTTCTTCGGTAGTGGTATCAGCAGAAAAACCGGCCACCACCTCATCATATTTTTTTTGATATCCGCGCTGAAGGCTGTCAATGGTTGCTAATTGTTTTTGGGTAAAACGATAACCACAGTAGATGCTGTAAATGCCGGCAGCAAAGAAAAAACTGATTAAAAAAAGCATGAATTTTTGTCTGGCGAGCAGTCGCAGTTCAAATAAAAATATAGTTTTAAACAGATGCATAATTAAAGGCTAAAGCGCGTGAGGCAATAAACTGAAGTAAAAGAACAAGCGTTAAAATCCACCCGGTTAAAGAAAGTAAGGCTATTTTTCTGAGCTGTAATACCTGATTAAGCGGTAGTACACGATATTTGAAATCTTTAAGCTGACTGAAATATTTAGGTCCAACCGTATATTCACCTTTAACATTTTTACCATGCATGGCAAGTTGCATGTTCAGCTGCCTGATGAGGTTATTGCGGTAAACCTGCGCTTGTTTAAAAAAGCTTTCATGGTGATGGTAATCTGAGCCGGCCAAAGCCATCGAAAGGCGTTTTGTAGATAGAAAGGGATCAAAAATGCCCCACAGACTTAAAAAACGTTGCTGCTGATTAAAAGTATGTTCAACTTCCCTGAAATAATGATTAAAAGCCATGGTACGATAATCTTCATTAAACTGAAGCGTTAAGCCTTCAATATTAAATGGCAGCGCGGAAACACTATCCACCTGATATTTCTTTAACAAAGCGTTAATGTAGCGCTCACCACGAACATTATAAGGATTTTTTCCATTTAATCCTTTTCTATAACCTTGCTCAACCAAATCGCTAAATACAGCCCGCGACATTAATGGATAACTACGATCGGCCATACCAGTAATTACTTTCGGAAATATAATGCTCATGAAGATCCAGAAACATAAGGCAGCCAGCAATGCCTTCCCTGAATGATTGCTTATGGCCGAAATGATAGTACCTGCCAGGGCAATCAGCAAATAGTACAATAAGAAAGTAATGAATATCCATAGCAACCGGGTTAAAAGCAAAGCCGAATCTTCCGAGCATAAAACCGCTATGGTCATTAATAAAAAAAGGGGAAATATAATCACCACAATAACCAGGTAATTGGCCCAAACCTTTGCCCAGATAATTTTAAGGCTGCTTAAGCCCTGTGCCAAAAGCATTTTAAGTGTACCGCTTTCTTTCTCACTGGTAATGCTGGTGGAAGTGTTAAACAAAAGAAATAACGGAATTAGCAACTGTAAAATAAGTGCGAAAGTGAGGTTGCCAAAACGCATAGCTGTGTCGTTGTTTTCCGCTTCGCTATTGCTGATTTCGTGCTGAATGTGGGCTTCTATCCGGTAAGTATTTCCCGTGTAATCGTTAATTCCCGTATCAAATACATTCAGAATATTTACAGGCTTAAAGAGGTAGGTTCCAAAATGGGCTGCATCATGCGGATTGCGTTGTTGATGTTCCCATTGTTGCCTGAATAAAGTGTTGGCAGCCAATCGTTGTTTATGGCTTGTATTGTAATTTAAGAGTGTACAAACTGTAGCGGCAATAAACAATAACCAGATCATGACTGCTGAAATCAGGACAGTTTTGTTCCGGTAGCATAGTAATAATTCTTTTTTGATCAGCATCTGCCAGGTGGCAAAACCTTCCGTTCTCATCTGAAATTTTGTTTTATTTAATGCATCAAAGTTGCATTATATTTTACATATTTGCAACTATATTGCATTTACTAATTTTCTTTTCTTCATGTTTAAAGATTTTATCCGTAGAAATAAGTATCCGTTTTACAAGCAGCCCGATGCCATGGATTGCGGCCCTGTTTGTTTAAAAATAGTTGCAGCGTATCACGGTAAAAATATTTCCATGCAGCATTTAAGAAAGTTATGTGGGATTGGAAAGCAGGGAACAACCTTGCTCGATCTGATTGATGCTGCCAATCAGATTGGCTTTAAAACACTCGCCGCAGAGTTGCCATTAATCAAACTGCAAAACGTTCCGTTACCCTGTATATTACATTGGCAGAAAGAACATTATGTCGTGCTTTATGAAGTTAATGATCAATATGTTTACCTTGCCGACCCGGCTTTAAATGGTAAAGTTAAAATCAGTAAAAATGATTTTTTAGCCGGTTGGGCAATAAATACAGAAAAGGAAACGGGCAGGGTTTTGTTGCTTCAACCAGATCAGGCTTTTGCTGATTTAAAAGAAATTCCCGAGCATAAAACCTCACTGTGGTCTTTATTGCCTTACCTCAAAATGCACCGCAAGGGCTGGTTGCCCATATTGGTCAGTTTACTTTTAGCCAGTGGTTTTTCACTTATTATCCCGTTACTTACCCAAATGGTGGTTGATAAAGGTATTAATGCAAAAAACACCAATCTGCTACTGCTAATTTGTCTTGGTCAGTTAATGCTTTTTTCGGGAAAGATGCTGATGGATTTTATGCGGGCAAGGATTCTCTTCAGGATTGGTGCTAAAACCAGCATCATCATGTTAAAAGATTTTCTTGCAAAATTGATGAAACTGCCTTTTTCATTTTTCGATAACCGGCAGGCAGGCGACAATATGCAAAGGGTAAACGACAACCAGCGTATTGAAGAATTTTTAACAAATTTTCTGATCAATTTTATCCTATCGGCCATTACTTTAGTGGTACTTGGTGGCGTACTATGCTATTACAACTGGCAAATATTTTTCCTTTTTATCATTGGTGCGGCAATCAGCATCCTTTGGTCTCATTCTTTTCAGCAGAAACGAAAAATCATCGATCAGAAGAAGTTTAAAGTCCTTTCCGCAAATCAGCAATTGCTTCTGGAAATTTTTTATGCCATGCAGGAAATCAAACTCACGGGTAGCGAAGAGGCCAAAAAAGAACTGTGGGAAAGTCTGCAGGATCAGTCATTCGACCTTAAACTGGAAGCACTTCAGCTTGATCAGCGGATGCAAGGGGTCGGTTCTTTTATTAATGAGGTTAAAAATGTATTAATTACCTATGCTGCGGCCATGCTGGTCATTAACGATCAGATTACACTGGGTGGCATGCTGGCGGTTACTTACGTTTGTGGTCAGCTTAATGCACCGGTTAATCAGCTGGTCGAGTTTTCCAGGGTGTCGCAAAATACCAGATTCAGTTTAATGCGGATGGATGAGGTGCAGCAGGAAGAAGAGGAAGACCTGGAAGTGAAGGAGGAAGTGAAAAATACGAGGCCTGTTGATATCATGCTAAATAAAGTTTCCTTTAAATATGGAAGCAGGCATGCTCCATATGTTTTAAAAGATATTAATCTGCTAATTCCGGCTGGAAAAGTTACCGCAATTGTAGGCATGAGTGGTAGTGGTAAAACAACCCTGATTAAGCTGTTGCTGAAATTTTACGCCCTCACTGAGGGAGAAATTATTCTTGGTGAGCAAAACATCAGTCAGGTGAATGCCAAATCGTGGAGGAAACATTGTGGTGTGGTGATGCAGGATGGTTATGTTTTTATGGACTCTATTGCCAATAATATTTTTGCGGGAGCCACAGTAAAAGATCTCAATCGACTTTACGAAGCGTCAAAAATGGCGAACATGCATGATTTTTTCTCGTCAATGCCTTTTGGTTACGATACCGTGGTAGGAAGAGATGGTTACGGCCTCAGTGAAGGACAAAAACAGCGTCTTTTAATCGCCCGGATGATTTACCGCAATCCCGACTATGTGTTTTTGGATGAAGCCACCAATTCCCTCGATGCGCAGAATGAACGCTCAATTGTAAATAACCTGAATACCTTTTTTAAAGGCAAAACGGTACTGATAGTGGCGCACAGACTGAGTACTGTTAAACATGCCGATCAGATTATAGTATTACATCAGGGGAAAATTAAGGAATGTGGTACGCATGAAACGCTTTTATTAAATAAAGGAAGCTATTATAACCTGATCAAAAATCAACTCGAACTTGGTAAATAAATACCTATTAATATGAGCTTACAAATTTTCCCTTATTCTTTGGTGCGTTATGCCGGATTGCACCATCAACTTTTCGATCAGCTAAAACTTAAAGACTTAGCCAGCCTGCTCATAATTTATAATAAAATCACCAATGAAAAAGAGCAGCTGAAAAACAGCCTTTGCGATGCATTATATCCGGTAATAAAGTTACAAAAAGATGATAAAGTAAGACAGCAGATAATTAATATTAAACGTCATATATTCAATAATAAAAGAATAAATTTCGATCACGTTTATTTATTGCCGGAAGAACTGCAGAAGGATCTTAGTATTTATTTAAAAAAGTTATCAGAACTCACTGATCTCTTAAATAATCATGCTTTAAAATTTGATCAGGAACAAATTCTTCAGCGGAAATGGCTGCAAGAAATATCACAACTGCCTGAACTTCAAAATGGCCTTTTATTGTCCAGCCCGTTGCTTTACGAACAATTAAGCAGTTTTATTAAAAAAGATAGCAGCAGTTTTAAACAAAAAGAACATCGGGCTGCGTTTAGTCTGGCAAGGTACCTCAGCAGGATGGCTTTTAAAACATCACCATTTAGCAGTTTTACTTATACCGGTTTAATGAATTTAGATACAGCATGTTCATTGCAAGAGCTGCAGGCCACGCATCAGGTTAGTAGTCGGTTAAAGTTAAACAATGCCATATTCGAGTACCTTAAAGCTATACTGAAAAAACATCCTTTGCTAAATGAGCACTTATTGCTTAAACTAAACATAACCGCAGAGATTAAGGAAGATAAAATCTGCTTTTTAAGCAATTTCAATAATGTAGAATCTTTTCAGCAAATCAACGCCAATGGCCTACAGCTCATGGTTTATCAGTACCTGAATGAAAATCAGTATCCCGTTTCACTTAAAAAACTGATCTCAGACCTTATTTATCATTTTAAAGAACCAGATCACGAAAGCATTAAAAAATACCTTTTAAAGCTGGTTGAAGCAGGAATGCTGGCAATGGAGCTGGGATTTTCGGGCATGGATCAGAAATGGGACCATAAACTATTGCTTTTTCTTAAATCTTTAACAGGAGTGGAGTCATCGGCAATACCACTTATTACACTTTTTGAAAACCTAGAGAAGCATCGGCTTGACTATCAATTAGCAAATTCTGCTGTCCGTTATCGGCTTTTGCAAGAGGCAGAGCAAGAACTGAACAATACTTTTGCTACGTTACAGCAGGAAGCCGGACTTCCTTTTTACACCAGTGTTTCTGAAAGGAAAGGGGATCAGGAAAGCCAGGAGACAGCAACATTTTCAGTCATTAAATTTGTGCCATACTATTTTCCGGCCAGGAATATTTTTTATGAGGATTGCTTTACCACTGAAAACTTAATGCTTCCGGAATCAAAGATTAAGGATTTCGTCACTAAAACAAATCAACTCATCAATCACTTGCTTCCGCTTGATGTAATGCGTAAAGAAAGGAATAAAATGCGTGATTTCTTTTTGAAACATTATCAAAATAATGAATCGGTTGCTTTAACTGCTTTTTATAAAGACTACTATTTTTATGTTAAAAAGCCTGAAAAAGAGAATGAATTATCTCAGGAACCTGATTTTTCAACATTAAAACATTGGAAAGAGGCTGTTTTGGTGAAATTAAAGCAAATTAATCATGCTGATAAAAACTTTATTAGATTCGATAACCATTTTTTTTCAGACCTTCCAAATGATCAAGATTTGTATAAAAATTCTACAGCAGGGATGTTTGTGCAGTTTGCCGACGATGAAAATGGTTTTTCTGGTGTTATAAATGCCTTATTGCCCGGAATGGGTAAAGTAAGTGGCCGTTTTTTATCGCTCTTTGATCAAAAAGTTACCGAAAGTTTTGTTCAACATAACGAAAAACTATATCCTGATAAAATTAAGGTTGAATTGAATGACGCTTCAACATTCAATGCGAATATCCACCCACCATTATTAACCAACGAACTCGAACTTCCCGGGGGAAATAACATCTATCCACCGGCTAAACAGTTTAATATACGGGGCTTAACGGTTCGATACGATAGTGAAAAAGATATCTTGACGCTTCATAAAGAGCATTTAGAATTATATAGCTACGATTTAAGTTTAGAATCTTTTTACAACCGGTCTAACCTTTATCAATTGCTCGCACATTTCAATCCTGATGCCCGTGTATCCTTACAGCCTTTTATTCAATTGGTTGATCAGTTTTACCTCGATAAACAACCTGAACCTGCGCCAGATTTATTTGTGCTGCCCAGGATAGTTTATGCAGACAATGTTGTGGTAAGGCGTAAAACATGGCGCATAAAAACGGCCACTGTTCCGAATAAGGAACAATTGGAGACAGATTTTGAATATCTGATCAGATTGAACAACTGGCTCATTGATAATAAAATACCAGGCCAGGTATTTCTTTTCCTTCGAAAACGGGCCTATCAGGTTAAATCTGACGAAAAAAGGGAAGGCTTACACGATGATTATAAACCACAATACCTTTCTTTCGATAATCCTTTGTTGATTGCCCTGTTTAAGAAATTGTTATTAAGAGCTGGTCATTATATCACACTTGAAGAGGTATTTCCGAAGCCGGATGAGCATGTAGTGCGCGAATATTTGATACAATGGTACAATAATTAGTGGTTATGGCAAATCTGGAAGAAAAGTGGCTGTCAGTATATATTTTCTATAATGGAGAGGCAGATCAACTGTTAAAACAGGCAATCCATCCCTTTATCCGGCAATGGACAGCTCCATGGTTTTTTATCAGGTATTGGGAAGGCGGAGACCATATCCGTTTGAGGTTAAAGGCTGCGGTAAGCCAACATGGTTTAATCGTAAAATCGCTTAGTTTAAAAGACGAAATGATCAAATCGGTTCAGATTGCCGAATATGAGCCAGAAATAGACCGTTATGGAAATATTCAAAGCATGGCCTGGGCAGAACGTTATTTTGAATGTTCTTCTAACTACGTATTAAACTGGATTATAAAAAGGGAGGAAAATCAATCTGCCGCTATCCAGGCCATAAAATTGCACATGGCATTATTGCATACTTTAAAATGGGAAAAAAAAGCACTGATAGCATTATGCAACTTCTTTTTAGAAGGCTGGCTGCCAAAGTTGTACAATCCAACCGACCCCAAAAAAGAACAGTGCATTTTTTGGCTAAAGCAGTTTGAAAAGGTTTTTGCCGCTAAGAAAAATCAGACTGTTCAGGCGGTAAATCAGTTTTGGCAGGAGCTTAACGCAGGTATTGCGGATGATAATTTAACGGAGTATTTATCAAAAACAGCTGAGGTTATTTTCCTTTATCAAAATGCTCATTTTGATAAAGATAGGCTGTTTCAGATAATCTCAAGCTTTATGCATATGAACAATAACCGTTTGGGTATTTCAAACTATGAGGAAGCCTACCTCATGTACAGCATTATAGAATGTCTGCAATTTATACAAGAAAATTTTATCCCGCAATTTTGAGTATGTTTAGCAAAGAAGATACCGTAAAACTTAAAGATCAGCTTTATGAAATCCATGGAGAATTAATTTCCAGCCTCAAAGAAAATGATCATGAAATCTGGTGGCCAACACCCTTTTACATCAACGAAGATGAATATGAATTCAGGGAAAGTTATGATCTTTTTAACGGTAACTGTGGGATTATCCTGTTTTTTTTAAAACTATATCAATTTGATGGAAATATTGATCATTTAAGAATAGTGAATAAGGGAATGCACCGGATCTTAAATACCAATGAAGTGCTTAACCCAAAATTCTTTGCGCTTTATACCGGATTGGGAGGTGTAATTTATACCTGTTTAAAAGTTTTCGAAGCTACAGGTGATGTTTTTTACAAAGAAAAAGCCCTGGAAATTACTCTGGCTAATCAAGAAGAATTAACAGAGGATTTATTGAAAGCTGATCTTTTAAGCGGTTACAGCGGTAATTTATTGATGTTAACCTTGCTTTATCATCATACGCATGATGATAACGTATTAAATAGGATCAATTTTCTGATTAAAAGGCTAACTACTGAAGCAAGGATATCAGCGCAGGGCTTAAAATGGGATTATTCAAACTCTAAAAAGGCTTATGATAGCATGACAGGGTTTTCTCATGGTGCATCTGGTATTGCCTGGGTATTGATGCAGGTTGGACAATATTTTAATGCTGCGGGTTTGATTTATCTTGCCGAAGAGGCTTTAAAGTATGAAATGCAGTATTACCATGCACCAGCAAAAAACTGGCTGGATTTACGTCTTGGTCCGCACCGGTTAAATAAACCCAACGTGCATGAATGGAAGCTTGAAACTTTTTTACCCGAAATGACCGATGTAAATGCCTGGGCACATGGCGCTGCAGGAATAGGAATAGCAAGAGAAATGGCTTTTGTACTCACCGGGAAGAAAAATTATAAAGATGACTGCAAAAACATCCTCGATCGCTGTTTAAATGATCTTAAAAATTTTAACCGGACTGATTTTACACTTGTTAGCGGTTATTGTGGCATGATCCCATTCTTATTAAAGCATCATATGGAACCTCAGGTCCTTTTCATATTAAATCGGGCCAAAGCGCTTCATCAGAAAACGAAAAGTTATAATACCTATGTTTCGTGCGGGTGTGATGATTATGGATTACTCTCAGGAAAATCAGGTGTTGGCTATATTATCCTGAGAATTTTAGATAATGAAAATACGGATAACATATTAGCGCCGGAATTACCAAAAAATAATGAAAAGCATAGCTTTAAAGATAAATACAATAAAAATAAAGTTAAAAAGGCCGTTTTTTCTAAATATTACACCAGCACATTGGAAAAAACCGATGTTGTTGATTTTACATTTTTCGACGCTGCAGACATTAATGATTTTAGGATAAGGTTCCAACAGGAGGTATTAAAAACCTATGATGCAGAAACTCAAAACATATTCGATTTAGAAAGCAAATTGGTTGATTTATGGAAACAGCATAAAGGTTATTTTTGCTTTGAGCAGAAACAGAAGTATTTGCATAAAATGATCAGCGAAAGCCTCTTAATAACTGATCAGGCTTTAATGGAAAAATTTTTTGCGTTAAGCGAACACGTTGAACTTTATAAACGCAATGAAACTATAAAAGTATTGATTAGTGAAGGTAATGGAATAAAAGAATTACAGGTTGGTGTATTTGCGGCAATAATTTTAAATGCAATAGAGAAAGAGAAAATGAAAGGAGTGGAGTTGATAAAATCGCTTCAATCTATTCTTTTTGGAGAGAATTCAGCTGAAAAACCTTTGCCTGAATTAGAAGATAAAGTGATTCAGCAGATCAGGTTATTAATTAAGGCAGGGTTTGTGGAGATAGTTGGTTTAGTTGGTCATTAGTCATTAGTTTATTGGTCATTAGTTCAGTGGTTAATTGTTAACCCTTCGACTATGCTCAGGGGGGTAACCGGTTAGTCGGGCTCAAATCACTTAGCGCCAATAGCCAACCGCATTACGCCCATCGCTTAAGCAAACAAGGCGCCATAAAGACGCCTTGAGATGAAAACACCTGTTACTAACTAACAAATAACGGTGGTACATTTAACAGGTGGCGTGTGATGGTCATCTGTTTGCTCGGTGTGGGTAGGCTCCGATATATTACCCAAACCACCAGATAACCGCATAGCCACTTCGCTATCAATACTGGTTACAAAACTCTCCAATTGAAGGTCTTCTAAACTTAACATGATTTTTTCTGATTGATTTTTCATAAAATAATTGATTAATGTTGATGCCTACTGGTGGTTACGGGGTTTCGGCTTATCCCCGGTTGCAACAGTACGAAGTTAGTTAATTGCAACAGTGTTGCAAAATAAAGAAGAATATTTTTGCAACTATGTTGCGTAAAATATTTAAATGGAAAATAAGATATTGATTATCAGTATTTTAATTATTTATGGTAGTCGTTGTATTTCAGGAAATACATTGAAATACCTGCAATAAAAGGAGTGGGTGGTGAAAAAATACTCACGATCCCGTCATCTCGACTGGAACGCAGTGGAATGCCCGCCTGCATCGGGCAGGGAGAGATCTATCTCGAGGCAGATTTAGCTCTGCTGAGCACTTACGTGGTTCTCGACTTCGCTACAATCCGCTCGAAATAACGAGTCTTTTTTGTTAGTGATAAGATTAATTACTTCTTGTTTCTAGTTGCCACAAATACAATTACTCCGGCAACTAAAATGATGCCACCAGCATATGGTGGCCAGTTTACAGATTTTTCCCTGTCGGCAGATATTTGAATAGGACCTGCATCAACAATCTTTTCTTTTCTGGTGTAAGTAAAGCCGGTCCAGATGAGCATGGCGATACCCACAACAATTAATATAATTCCCACAGTTCTGTTCATGATATTTTATTTATATCAGAACAGCATCCAATCCATTATGTTTTAGCGAAATGAATAGCCGAAACTTATTTTTTGCGCATAATTAACGTTGTCTGCCAGTTCATAGGAAAGAGAAAATCGCCTGATGTATAAGAAATAGTTAAATACCCAGCCAAATGAATTTTTCCCGTTAATTTCGTCGTAAGCTTTCACCCCTGATCTGAAACTGTCTGCAAAGTTAGGCGTACCTCCCAGAAAAAATCTGAATGCGTGCCGTATATCATGGTCATTTCTGGCTCTCCAGATTACTTCAGTAGATAATCCTGTTGTCCAAAGAACCTTTCTGTTTGTTACTGCAACATAATCGGGAACAGGATTGCTATAAACCTCTTGTCTGAATTTGGTATAAGCACCACCTTCAAAACTAAGTGCATTTTCAAAATTAATGTACCTGAAATCTGTGTTGCCGTTAGCCGAGGTATTGTGAAATCCTGCAGATAACCTTAAACCAATTCCACTAATGGATTTTTGAAATGACGGGAGGTAATTTTTTAAATCTTCTGCATTGTTATCATTATCTCCACCCGATGCTTTTCCTGCATAGCCGAAAATTCCATAGGAAATATTTGCTTTTTCGAAAGTGTGCGATTGGCTTACGTTTGCCATTCCGAATGAGAAGCTGGTGCCGGCATTAGGTGAAATGGATCCGGCATAACTGACCGATACAGTTGTTAATGTTTTATTGGTATCTGCACCCATTGCTTTTGGCATATAGCCCATGTTGTTACCCAGTATAGCCGGGGTAAGTAAAGATGTGCAGGAAGTAAATGTGGCAAGGAAAAGTAAAGAAGAAAGAGCGATAATTTTAGTTTTCATTTTTTTGGTTTTTGTTTATTCATCAAAAAAATCAACAAGTCCACCCAGGAAATATTCCTGGATACCCTCGGTAAAATCTTCATAATCTTCGTCCGGGATATTCGTTTGTCTGAATTCCAGCGATGTTCCTTTTTTATCTTCGTGCAATTTGATCGTTACGATAGAAGGTTCGTTTTCATCTCCGAAATACCATTGCTGCACAATCTGTTTACCGTAAGTAAATTCGATGTTTTTACCCGTAATATCGCCATCCCAGAAAGAAAACTCGGTTCCGGGTACTTCCTCAAACTCCACTTCAGCACCTGTCCACAGTTTTATGCTGATATCTTTGGTCAGTGCTAAATAAACTTCTTCAGGAGGGGCAGGTATGTAGGTATATTTTTTAAAGTCTTTCATTTTCTTCTGTATCTATTGTTTCTTGCTCTTTAATAATATTTTCTTTTTGTTCGAGATTATTAATCCTGAAGTTTTCATTTAAATCTTGAACCACGGCTTTTCTCCATTCAGAATCGGGATAAGAAAACACAAAGGTTTGCTTAACACGCTCCGATTTCAAGAGATAGGTGATCCAGATGGCCGCAAAAATACCAATTCTTAATACAGAATAAAATTCTGAAGCTCCCAAAACTTCGTTATTTACCAACTTATTGATATAGATACTGGCTACGGTATCTAATAAAGTAACCAAAAATGAAAAAATAAGGAAAACAATGTAATATTTCGGAAAAAGATCTCTTCTCTTGTAAAAAGATATTAATATAAAAATGCTAAAAACAAATAAGATTACATTAAATACAACGGTAAATATTACACTGAGGTTAAGTAAAAGTGAGTGTGTATTTAACTGGATACCTTGCCATACCTTATCGGTATATATGCCCTGCTTTAATGCATTAACCAAAATAATAACTGGGTTTAATGTTATCCCAATGCCTGGTAGGGCCAGCCAGCCCCCTAATCTCCATGCATTTTTAACAGCTTCGAGATTAAAAGCAGTTTTTCTGGTGTAAAGGTAAAAAGCAATAAATACAGAGAGTAAAAACACCAGAAATGCAATGCTAAGCAATTTAAAATTTAACCCGTCATTTTCAACAGGTCCCGTTCCATTCCAATAAATGCCATAAGATAACGTATTAAGTATTTCTTTACTGTCTTTTATATAATCATTTATGCTATTTGGCTGTAAAACAGAAGTGAAATTTTGATAATAATAAGTTAGCGTTAATGTATTGGATTTTGCCTTTGCACTATACAAAAACCGGTAATTATCATTGTCAATATTTATATTTTCATTCTTGAAATCCCAAACCTCTGGCAAAATAATCCTTACTTCCTGCTCAATAGTACAAGGGAATTTTAAGGAGAGCGGGGCATTCCTGAATTTCTTGATCGATATGATCTGGTCGTTAATTAAATCCCCATAAAAATAAGCCAAACGTTTTGATTGATCAGTTTCACTGCGTGTCCACAAACTGTCTATTTCATAATGCTCCGTAACGGTAATTATATTTTCAGTTTCATTATCCTGAATCTCGATCGGTTCTTTTATGGTTAAACCAGGATAAAGATTTGAATAATACTTTACATAAGATTTTTCGATATTATCAGCTCCGTCGGTATTTAAATTCTCTCTGAAATTGTCGGCATAATTGTTTGAATAATAACTGGTTATGCGAAGTGTTGATTTGCTTGTATTAGCGGTATCCCCCACATTAAAAACCACTAAAGATTTTAATTTACCGAGGTTTTGCTGGGTAGTTTCCGTTAATTCTTTATTTCCATTTTTTATCACCAAAACTTTTGCCGTGTACGGAAAATAGTTGTTAAAAACCGAGCCTCGCTGATTGGCAACCGTTGGATCGATGTAAATTTTTCGATCATCAAGTTCTACAACCACCGTTTCATGATTGAAGATACTCGGACTTGGCAATAATGAAGCGGTTTCTTTTTTAAGGTAAGTGCTAAGAAATACCGAATAAGCATTGATGCCATTGGCGTTTAATAAATTGCATAATAGGGTAGATTTGTCTTTGCAATCTCCATAACGTTGCTTTAATATCTTTTCAGGACTGTTTGGACGGTGTGAATACTCACCAATCTCAATGCCCATATACCTTATTTCATCCTGAACAAATCTGGTTGCCAATTCGAGGTATTTTTCCTTATTTCCCCTGGCTTTTAGTTTTAGTTCTGCTACTTTTTCATTTATAATGGCCGAATTTTTTGAGTTATACTGTTGTAAACTTAATCCCCAATCTACAATTTCCTGCCAGTTATTATATTCTGATACCTGAACCCTGGCAAACGGATCATAATCAGAAGGCTCAAAATCATTGGCAGGATAGGTTTTTGTCATCGAATTTTGCCACTCAAAAACATTTAACCCATTTACAACAGATTTTTTTAAGGCAGGCACATCATTAAAATTCTTTGTCTGGATGTTTCTGCCAGGTTTAAAAATGAGGTTGTTGTAAACATTAACAATCTGGCTATTGCCCTCGAAATAAATGGTGTTCGAGTACTTTGGAAACACAGGATTACTTCCCTTGATTGTGTAGGCATATTCAATCCGGTCGCCCTTTCTAATGTCATCCAATATTAGGTAAGCCGTATATAAGCCGCTGTAGATAAAACGTGATAATTCTTTCTCGTTTTGCAGAATTTTGAAATTCTGCAAACTGAGTTTATCCATTGGCTTGTTATCGCGCCAGATCGTCAATTTATGAAATACTAATTTTTCGTAACTTGGATCATAAGAAACAGATATTTCAGAACCATTTTGAACACCAGTACCATTACTGATTTCTCTGATGATATGCGAATACTGTTCTTTGGTTTCAATATTATTCTGTTTCTCAAAAAGAAAAAGATAATACCCATCCTGAATATTTTTGTAGGCTGGTTTGCTGTTTACCACGTTTACTTTTTGTAACCAGCCGGGCAGTTGCGGGTTAATGGCAACCTTTCCTTTTTGTGCAATAGCCAGACTGACCATTGCTAAAATAAAACAAACTGAGAGCGTAATTTTTTTGATCATATCTATTTAAAAGCGTTTAATCCTGTTACGTCCATTCCCGTAATTAGTAAATGGATGTCGTGTGTACCCTCGTAGGTTACTACCGATTCGAGGTTCATCATGTGGCGCATAATCGAATATTCGCCGGTAATTCCCATTCCACCAAGCATCTGGCGGGCATTCCGGGCAATATCCAGTGCAATTTCTACACTGTTTCTTTTGGCCATCGAGATCTGCTCGGCCGAAGCCCTGTTTTCACTTTTCAGTACACCCAAACGCCAAACCAAAAGCTGACCTTTGGTAATTTCGGTCACCATTTCTGCAAGTTTTTTTTGCTGTAACTGGAATCCGCCAATGGGTTTTCCAAATTGTACACGTTCTTTAGAATAGCGTAAAGCAGTATCGTAGCAATCCATTGCGGCGCCCAAAGCGCCCCAGGCAATGCCATAACGCGCCTGGTTTAAACAACCCAACGGGCCTTTTAATCCGCTTATTTCAGGGAAAATATTTTCTTTTGGCACTTTAACGTTATCAAAAACCAGCTCGCCTGTTGCCGAAGCACGTAAACTCCATTTATTATGTGTTTCTGGCGTCGAAAATCCTTCCATGCCACGTTCTACCACCATCCCCCTGATTTTTCCTGATTCATCTTTCGCCCAAACCACAGCAATATCTGCAAATGGCGCATTGCTGATCCACATTTTGGCACCATTTAATATATAATGACTACCTGCGTCTTTAATATTAGTGACCATTCCGCCCGGATTAGAACCGTGATCAGGCTCTGTTAAGCCAAAACAACCCATCATTTCACCACTGGCGAGCTTAGGAAGGTACTTTTTGCGCTGCTCTTCTGTGCCATAAGCATAAATCGGGTACATGACCAGTGAGCCTTGCACAGAAGCGGTAGAACGGATGCCAGAATCACCCCGCTCAATTTCCTGCATTAAAATTCCATAAGCGGTATAATCTAAACCTGCACCACCATATTCAACCGGAATGGTTGGTCCGAAAGCACCGATATCAGCAAGGCCCTTTATTAAATGTTTTGGAAATTCTGCTTTTTGAGCATAATCTTCAATTATGGGGCTCACTTCTTTTTTTACCCAATCTCTGGCCGTTGCGCGGATTAATTTATGCTCATCGGTTAACAGTTCGTCTAATAAATAATAGTCTGGTGCCTCGTAAAAGTCCTTTTTTGCTGATTTACTCATGTAATTTCGTATTATCTGGTTAAGAAATCGCGTTCATTTCAAAGGTAACAATTTACGGCAAGGGGCATTATATTCGTGAATAAAAATTTAATTTTGCAGCTTACAGAACATACATGAGCCATTTCAAACAAACCGTAGCCTTAAAGGATGTAAAATGCTTTGCCCTGCATGGTTATTATCAGGAAGAGCAACTTATTGGAAATCATTTTGTTGTGGATTTGGAAACAGAATTTACACCACAGGGCTTTGATGATGAACTGGCTCAGACCGTCAACTATGAGGATCTGAATAATATCATTCTCCTGGAAATGAAGCATACCCAAAAGCTTTTAGAAACCGTTTTGAAAAATATTATTTCGAAAGTGATAGAGTTATATCCTTTTGTTGATACGGTTAACGTGAGCATGAAAAAATTAAATCCACCTATGCCTGGCCAAATCGGACACTCCTTTGTTAAACTATCTTACACATCAGCCAAATAAAATGAATTTTACCAAAATAAACCCTGAAATTTTAGCAGAAATTAAAGCAGCAATCGGCGCTGATAAAGTTTTTACTGATGCTGAAAGTTTAGATCAGTATAGTCACGACGAAACCGAAGATTTACGTTACCAGCCCGAAATTGTAGTGAAACCAACTTCTCCTGAGGAAGTTTCTGCATTGCTTAAAATCTGTAACGCAAATCATGTTCCGGTAACACCACGGGGTGGTGGTACAGGCTTAAGTGGTGCTGCTTTGCCCGTTTATGGTGGAGTTTCCCTATCGATGGAGAAGTTTAAATCCATCATCGATATCGATACCGAAAATTTACAGGCAACTGTTGAACCTGGTGTGATTACCGAAGAATTTATAAACGCTGTTGGAGAAAAAGGACTTTTGTATCCGGTTGATCCAAGCAGTAAAGGCTCTTGTTTTATTGGCGGTAACGTGGCACATGGCTCTGGTGGACCAAGGGTAGTAAAATACGGAACCATCCGCGAATATATCCTTAACCTGGAAGTGGTATTGCCCAATGGTGATATCATCTGGACAGGTGCGAATACTTTAAAATATGCCTCAGGTTATAATTTAACACAGTTGATGATTGGCTCGGAAGGTACTTTAGGCGTTGTTACCAAGATTGTGACCAAACTTTTGCCCAAGCCAAGCCAATCAGTTTTAATGATGGGTTCTTTCAGTACCAATGAAGATGCATGCGCAGCCGTTTCAGCTATTTTTAGGGCCGGGGTTACACCATCGGCGTTAGAATTTATGGAGCGAAAAGGAGTGGAGTGGGTAATTAAATTCGATGATATTAAATTTGATTTGAAAGATGATGTTGCTGCATTATTGATGATTGAGTTTGATGGTGATGATCTGGATGATATTTTTAAAAACTGCGAGAAAACCAACCTCGTTTTAGAAGCACACAATTGCACAGAAGTTTTATTTGCAGATACCGCTTCTCAAAAAGAAGAACTCTGGCGCATGCGCAGAACCATGGCTGAATCAGTAAAATCTAATTCAGTTTATAAAGAAGAAGATACCGTTGTGCCGCGTGCAGCCTTACCAAAACTAATTAATGGCATAAAAGAAATTGGCGCGAAATATGGTTTCGAAAGTGTTTGTTATGGTCATGCCGGCGATGGAAACCTGCATGTAAACATTATTAAAGCCGGAATGAGTGATGAAGACTGGAAAAACAAACTCAAATTCGGTATTGCCGAAATATTCGAATTAACTACAGCACTGGGCGGGACATTATCCGGCGAACATGGAATTGGCCTGGTGCAAAAGGAATTTATGCCGATTAAATATTCCGAAATTCACCTTAATTTAATGCGGGGCATTAAAAGCGTTTTCGATCCAAATGGGATATTAAACCCAGGGAAGATTATGCCTGATTAGTTTTATTCGTCACCCTGAACTTGTTTCAGGGTCTTAATAATAACTATCATATAAGATGCTGAAACAAGTTCAGCATGACGACTTTAGCTATTTTTCTAACTGTTCAAAACCCAGCATTTTTTGTTTCTCTTCTTCCGGGATAGCGGTGGGCTTTCCTGTGGCATAGTCAACCGCAATACAAACTGTTTTCCCCTTACTACAGATTACTTCTTCGTTACCCTTTATCTTTACAATCTGATAGTCGAGATCAAAACTGGTATTGCCAATCCTCGAGGTTTTTACGTGAATGGCGATTTTATCATTCATTACAATTGGTAAAATATAATCCAGCTCTGCGTGTGCTATCACGATTCCTGTTTTCTTCCAGTCCCATTTTACAATTTCTTCCCAGTACTTTGTTCTGGCAATTTCGAGGTAAGTAAAGTAAATAGAATTGTTTACATGCCCCATCATATCGAAATCAATAAAGCGCAAATGAATATTGGTTTTATAGTTGAATTTGTCTGAGAAAGCCTTAATGTCTGTCAATTTGTCTTTTAATTTTGATTTATTTTGCCAAAATGTCTTAAAAATCATAAATATTTGGTTTGGTATATAAGTTGAATATGATGAATTATCAATTTAAAAATTAAAAAAATAAAGAATAAGCGATATGACACTAGTAAATTTTAACAACAGAACCCGTAACACAGCTCCTTACTTTAACAATGTTTTTGATTCATTGTTTAGCGATGCAGTAACTAAAAACAAAATGGTTGATAAATCGCCAAACGTAAACATTTATGAAAATGAAACTGCTTATGTAATCGAACTGGCCGCTCCAGGGTTGAAAAAAGAAGATTTTCAGATCAATTTAAAAAAAGACACCCTTTCTGTTTGGGCAGAAGTTAAAAAAGACGAAACCCAGGTAGCTAAAGATTTTACACGGAAAGAATTTGATTACAGCTCATTTGCAAGATCATTTAATTTACCTGATAGTGCTGATGGTGATAACATTACTGCTGAATATAAAGACGGTATTTTATCAATTAACATTAGTAAAAAAGACGATGCTAAATTGCAACACAAAGAGATTATAGTATCTTAACAAAGATATTCTCATAAGAGGATTTTTCATAATAGTTTGGTTTAGATAGTGAAGCTTGCATCAGGCCGGGGTTGAGGTAGATGTTGTTGAAAAGCCGATGCAGGTTTCATAATCATTTAAGTTTAGGTTTTATAAGGTTAGTGCCGGATGGCATTAACCTTATTTTTTTACTTCCAAACCGTCATTTTGATCGTAGCGGAGAAATCTGCTGACTAGCATTAAAACATAGATCTCTCCCTGCCCGAAGCAGGCGGGCATTCCGCTGCGCTCCAGTCGAGAGGACGACTCAGTGGATATGACGGATAGGGAGGGGACAGTATTTAGATTGATTTTAAGTTACATTCTTAAAATCACGTTAATCTCATTTTTTGTACTTTTGCGGCATGGAGCGAGAAATTCTGGATACAAAGCGTAAAGCACTTAAAATAAACCTTGACCCGCGAATTTATGGCACTTTTGCCGAGATTGGAGCTGGTCAGGAAGTTTCACGGAACTTTTTTAATGCCGGCGCAGCATCCGGAACAGTGGCCAAAACCATGTCGGCTTACGATATGACTTTTAGCGATGCCATTTACGGAGCGGAAACCAACGGCCGTTATGTAAGTCAGAACAGGCTTTTGCAAATGCTCGATCATGAATTTGGTTTACTTAATGAGCGGTTATCAGGCGAAAAATACGAAAGCCGCACTTTTTTTGCCTTTGCTGATACCGTTACCACCCTAAATTATAAACGCACTAATGAGCCTCATGGCTGGGTTGGACTTCGTTTCCAGAGCGAACCGGGTGGCTCTCCAAACGAAATATTTTTTCACGTACGTTTGCTGGATACAGATGTAAACATGCAACAGCGTGTTTTGGGCATAATCGGTGTAAACCTACTTTATGCTGCTTTTTACCATTATCAGGATCCTAAACTAATGGTCGAATCATTAGCTGATAATTTAACCATCGGATCAGTAGAAATCGATTTGATTTCGGTTAAAGGGCCAGCCTTCCCTGAAGTGGATAATATCTTGCTTAATCTCTATATGATTATGAAAGATTTTTCTGCAGCGGCAATATTTGATTCAGATGCACATCCGCGTCAGGCTAAAGATCTTTTGTACAAGAAAGATATTATGATTTTAAGGACCAAATACGGTCAGAAATCTTTGCCTAACTTTAATTTATTCAATAAAGCTACTGATCAGTTTAAACGTACTAATAAGGTACAAGACGGAAACCTTGCGGTAATGATTGAGGTTTTGTTAACCAATGTTTTAACCGACGGACAAGAAACTCCTGATGATATTGATCTAGAAACGGTGGCTAAAAGAGCTCAGGAAATGTGCGATACAGGAAATATTGTGATTGTTTCTAATTTTACGCGGCATAACCGTTTGGCGAAATATCTGGCCAGGTGCAAGCCGAAAAGTGTTGGTTTGGCCACCAACATTAACAATTTGAAATTCGTATTCAATTCTAAAAACTTTACCGGCGAAAACTATTCAGGTCAGTTATTGAGCTATGTGAACGATATGTTTAATACCAATGTGCGGTTATTTGCGTATCCTTTCCTGGATAAACAAACCAATCAGGTGATTACTACTGCTAATATGCCTGTTACACCAGAGGCAAAACCTTTGTTCGATTTTCTTTTGATAAACGGATATATCACTGATATTAAGGATTATAGTGATGATGAGGTGAAAACGGTTTAAGAGGAGTGCAAAAGTTTAAGAAACAATTACTTTCACAATGACTTCATTCGAGCGAAGTGAAACGAAGTCGAGAACCACGTAAGTGCTCAGCAGAGCTAAATCTATCTCGAGCGTACTTTTGATTTAGATCTCTCCCTGCCCGATGCAGGCGGGTATTCCGCTGCGCTTCAGTCGAGATGACGTTTTTTTTTAGATTATTTATCACCGTAATGTCCAAGAGCAGAAATTATGGTAACGGTGACGATTTCGTCTTCAATTAGATAAATAAGCCTATCTTTTCTGTTAATCTGCCTGGACCAAAATCCGGATAAATCATATTTGAGTTTTTCTGGATTTCCTATTCCTGTTTCAGGATGTTCATAAAGCTCTTCAATAATTTGATTGACCTTTTTGATAGAACCTTTATCTCCTGATTTCTTAATGGCAAGTAAATTCTTTTGAGCTTTTTCTGATACAACTACTTTAAATTTTCCCATATTGATTTATTAGGATCTAAAGTGATGTAATTCCCTTTCTTAACATCAGACAGGCTCTTTTTTATTTTTGCCACAAATTCAGGATTGTAAGGACTTTCTTCTTCTTTCTGAAAAGAAATATCTAAAGCTTTTAAAACCGCTTCAATTGCAGCTTCTTGCTTTTTATTTTTAGGATGTGCGATTATAGTCATAGCAATTGTTGTATAATCAAAAATACGAAATTATTTAATCAACTTTTCAATTACTTGTTTGTAGCTTTCGCTTACCGGCAATTCCTTATCTGCTATAAATAATGCATTTTTCCGGATAGCAGTTACTTTGTTGATATTTATGATAAAGGATTTGTGGACCCGTTCAAAATATATGGGTAACTGATCTTCCACATTTTTCATGCTCATGCGCACTACTGCAGCTTTTGGGCTGGACGAAGTATGGATCTGGATATAATCCTTAAGTCCTTCTACATAAGTAATTTCACTAAAATTAATCTTCATCAAGCTATAGCCCACATTTACGAACATATAATCCTGTTTGGGCAGGTTAGTGTGTTCTGCAGATTGTTTAAGTTCGTAAAGATCTTTGGCTTTGTTGCAGGCTTTCATAAAACGATCGAGCGATACCGGTTTCATTAAATAATCCACCACATCAAGTGCAAAACCATCCAAAGCATATTGTTTATAGGCGGTTACGATAATCACCATTGGTTTTTTAACCAAACTCTGTATAAATTGCAATCCGGTAATGCCAGGCATCTGGATATCAATAAAAATAAGGTCTATTGATTGTTCCTGCATCATTTTATTAGCTGCAAAGGCATCATCACAACTGGCCACTAACTCTAAAAATGGAATGCGGCTAATGTTATCAGCCAGTAATTGCAGGGCTAAAGGCTCGTCGTCAATGGCTAAACATTTTATCATACCGTTAATTTTAAAGTGAGGTTTACATTAAACCAACCGTCCTTTTTATCTATTTTTAATTGGTGTTCTTTACCATACAGCAGGTTTAAGCGCCTGCTTACATTTGCAAGACCAATACCCGATGCCTCATCTTTTATTTCATTCTCATCTTCGTTAAACTTATTTCGAATAGTAAACGTTAAAAATTCATTTTCTGTTTTTAGATCAATAAATATCTGTGGGTTTTCAATCATCCCGACACCATGTTTAAAGGCATTTTCAATAAAAGGAATCAATAACATCGGTTCTATTTCATCAAACTCACTTTCAATATTAATGTTTGTTTCTATTGTTACTTTTCTTCCAAAACGTTGTTTTTGCAAATCGATGTAGGCCTGCAGGTATTCGGTTTCAGTTTTGATAGATACTTTTTCCTCGTCGGTTTCGTACAGCATATATTGCATCAAACCAGATAATTTCATTACTGTAGGTTCCAGTTCATTACTTTTTAGCCTCACCAGAGCCACAATGTTGTTCAGCACATTGAAAATAAAATGTGGACTGATCTGAGAACGTAAAAATGAAAGTTCGGTTTTCATGTTTTCCTGTTCGCGTTGTAAAGATCTTTTTTCTTCCCTGATCCGGTCGGAGATCATAGTAAAGGCAGTACTCGCAGCAATCGTTAATAAAAACGTGGGGGTATTAAACCAAAGTGTCCGTCCAAGATTGAAATCGAAATCGGGTAACAGGATTTTAAATAGGGTAGAATGAATCGAAATGGCCAGAAGTAAGCAACCTAAAAGTGATAATCCATATCCTGGATATTTTTTCTGATAGAAAAAGGATGGAATTAAAACTTTGTTATTGAGGTAAAATATGGCAATCCAATAAAAATAACTGATAAAATTTAACCTGAGGAACTGATTTTCTTCGTAATTGCTGAGGTGGTGTGGCGGACGGCTCCTGTTGGCATTAATAATATAGGGCAAAGTGATCAAAACCACCCATACCAGGATGTGCAGGGTAATTTTTATCCATTTTTTGGAGAAATTAATTGTCATTATTTTTTGTGTCGCGCTTTGCATCGCTAAGTTATTATTTTTTAAGGTGTTTTCATCGCTCTGAATTTATCAAAGACATGTATTAATTGCCTGAAGATCCCGGCCTGCGCCGGGATGACGGCAGGCTGGGATGAGGTGCTATTGTTACTCGTACCTTAATGCATCAATCGGATCAAGGTTAGATGCTTTTTTTGCCGGGTAATAGCCAAAGAAAACACCTGTAATGGCACATACAACAAAGGAAATAATGATTGATGATTCGGCTATCAAAATTGGCCAGTTTAAGAAGTAGGAGATAAGGTAAGCAGAACTTACACCTAAAATAACCCCGATAATTCCACCGGTAATGCTGATTAAAATGGCTTCTATTAAAAATTGCATTAAAACATCTTGTCCGCGGGCACCGATTGACATACGCAAACCGATTTCGCGGGTACGTTCAGTAACTGATACATACATAATATTCATAATGCCAATGCCACCAATAAACAGCGAAATGCCTGCAATAGCGGTTAAAAGAACAGTAAGCATACTACTGGTAGAACTAATGGTACTGATTAACTCGGCTTGTGTACGCACCTGGAAATCGTCTGTTTCGGCGGCAGTTAACCTGTGGCTTTCTCTTATGGCATCCGAAATTTCGGTAGTTGCAGCTGCACTCGAAGCTTCAGTTGTTGCCGAGGCATAAATACTTTGCAGGTAATTGGTTGCGGTAATCCTTTTTTGTACAGTGGTGAAAGGCGCGAGGATAATATCATCCTGATCCTGACCAAAATTACTTTGTCCTTTAGGTTCTAAAACACCAATGACCTGAAATGGAATATTTTTAAACCTGATAATTTGACCAATCGGATTGCTCCCGTCGGGAAATAAATTATCAATAACAGTTTTACCCAAAAGGCAAACCTTGGCAAAACTTTTTACATCATTTTCGGAAAAAAGAATGCCATCCTGAAGCTTTAACTGGCGGATATTTAAATAATCGGGACTAACTCCGGTAATGGTGGTTGGCCAGTTATAACCTCCTTTAATGGCCTGTCCGCTGGTGGAAACCACTGGCGATAAACCATTGATATTTTTGGATTGCAGCTTTTTAATCACGGTAATGTCTTCCAGTTTCAATGTTTGGATACTGCTTCCCTGCAAACGCACCCCCCCGGGCTCATTACTTTGAGGCATAATGGTAATCATGTTCGAACCCATGCCTGATAATGACGACCTGATGCTTTGTTTGGAGCCTTCGCCGATGGCCATCATGGCAATTACTGCTGCCACACCGATGATAATACCCAGCATGGTTAAAAAAGCACGTAGCTTATTCCTTTTTAATGCCCTAAAGGCAATTTTTAATAAATTTATAATGCTCATGATCTTTTTAAATTAATAATCATCAGATTCTGGCAAACTGGCAAGTGCCTCTTTGGCCGAACGTTGATTTTGGTTAATGCTGTCCTTTTGGATTTTTCCGTCGCGGAGCATGATGGTTCTGGTGCTAAAAGCGGCGATATCCGGTTCATGCGTTACAAAAACTATGGTTTTTCCTTCTGCATTCAGTTCCTGCATTAATGCCATAATCTCGTAAGAGGTACGGGTGTCTAAATTTCCCGTTGCCTCATCTGCCAAAATCATTACCGGGTGATTAACCAATGCCCGTGCAATGGCTACACGCTGCTGCTGACCGCCTGAAAGCTGGCTCGGGGTATGATCGAAACGCTCGGCCAGTTTAACAGATTCAAGCGATTTAATAGCCCTTTCTTTACGTTCTTCAGCAGTGATGGTTTTGTTATAGAATAAAGGTAGCTCTACGTTTTCCAGGGCCGATGTTCTTGGCAACAGGTTATAAGCCTGAAAAACAAATCCAATTTTGGTGTTCCGCAAACCTGCCAGTTCATCCCGGTTCAAGCTTTTAACATCAACACCATCAAGCAAATAACTGCCCTCTGTGGGTTTATCTAAGCAACCCAATATGTTTAAAAGCGTGGTTTTACCCGAGCCGCTGCTGCCCATAATGGTAACAAATTCACCAGCCTTGATATCAAAAGTAATCCCTTTCAAGACCCTAACGGTTTGATCGCCCATTACGAATTCACGTTTGAGGTCGTGGATGTCCAATATTTTCTGTTCCATTATTTCCTCCCGCTTCTATTTGGACGTTTAGGCATAAAAGGACTTGATTGCCCCTGAGTTGCTGCTGCATTTTTACCCATACTTTGTGAACCTGTAATTACGACATCTGCTACTGCTAATCCTGATAAAACTTCTACGTGGGTATTGTCATTTATACCGGTTTTAATTTTTTTCTGTACCAGTTCTTTCTGACTTTTTTGTACCCAAACGTAAGCTTCGTCAGCTCCGGCTGGCTTTCTATCTGGATTAACCCAGGTCATTTTATATTTACCCGCCAAAGTTGAGTCTGGTGCAAATTTTATGGCCTTGGTTGGGATAAGCAAAGCATTGTTCACCTCTTTGGTAAAGATGGTGATGTTAGCCGTCATGCCCGGTTTTAGCTTGTTTGCATCATTTGAAGTATTGATAATGGTTTTATAAGTAACCACGTTTGATGAAATGGACGGACTTAACCTGATCTCCTGGATGGTTCCTTTAAAAGTGTCGTTTAAAAAGGCATCAACGGTGAATGTTGCCCTTTCACCTTTTGAGATATCGCCTACATCGGCCTCATCTACAGAGGCTTCTACCTGCATCTTGGTTAAATCTTTTGCAATACTGAATATGGTTGGTGTACTAAAACTCGCTGCAACGGTTGTTCCTTCACTCACACTTCTCGAAAGCACGGTTCCATCAATCGGAGAATAAATACTGGCCAATGACAAGTTCTTTTGCGCCGAGGCCAATTGTGCTTTGATGCTGTTTACCGAAGCTTTTGAAGCATTATAAGTGTACAGTGCATTATCATAATCGGCTTTGCTAACCGCACCAACTTTATACAGATTGCTCTGGCGGCTAAAATTACCCTGCTGATAAACCAATGCACTTTGTGCACTCACTAAATTGGCCTGATATTGGTTTACTGTGGCTTCAAACAAAGTTTTATCCAGTTCGGCCAGCAGCTGTCCTTTTTTAACCTTTGAGTTAAAATCAGCATAAAGCGTTTTAATGGTTCCCGAAACCTGTGTACCCACAGCAACGGTATCTACCGGTTGTACTTTACCTGTGGCGGTAACATTTTCAGAAATATAACCCATTTTTGGCTTTTCGGTTTCGAGAACAACCACCTGTTCTTTTTTGCGTAGTGCGAAGTACCAAACCGCAAATAATGCAACTGCGATACCGATGATAATAAATATTGTTTTCTTTTTCATGATTCAAATATTAAATAGACTAGGCGGTAGCCATCATCATGTATTTTAATTGCTAATACTAACTCCGGTGTAAAAATTATAGATTTTGGTATAAAGGCTCGCGGTATATTTAGCCTGAACAAATGCCTGTAAAGCCTGCACATATAGGTTTTTCTGTTGAAGATTTTCTACAATATTGTTGGTGCCTTCTTTTAAAGCCGCGTTCGAAATCCTCAATGCCTCACTTGTATAATTAAATTGTTCCTTTGCGGCCGCATACTGGCTGTTTGCATTCTGAACGTTAATGTAAGCGCGTTCTACATTTTGAGTCAACGTGGTTTTAGCATCTAAAAGCGATAAACGTGCCTGCTCAATGCCAATATTTGCCTTTGCTACATTTGTTTTGGTCACTTTTCTATCAAAAATCGGAATAGATAGTGTTAAACCCAGGTTTTGATAAAAGCTGTTATTCAGCTGATAACCATAACTTCCAAGATTATTATTGCTGTAACCTGTATTAAGCGATCCACCTAAACTCAGCGTTGGACGTAAGGTTGATTTCGCCTTGGCCAATTCGGTTGTTTGCAGCTGAATATTTAATTCTCCACTTTTAATTTCCGGACGGGTACGCAATGCCAGATCTTGTGCCGAAGCCAGATTATCCAAAGCCGGAGCAACGGCAACGGTATCGGTTGCGCTTACTTCGAAAGGAGTAGTTGTTGGTAATTGCAATAATTGTTTTAAGGTTAAAATATTCTGCTGTAAGGTGTTTTGTGCGGTAACTAAAGTATATTTATCATTGGCATAAGTAGCCTGTAGCTGCAAAAGATCTTTTTTGGCGATGGTACCAAACTTATATTGCTGTTCTGATTGTTTAACCTGGGCTTCGCTGGTAATTAATAAATCTTTTAAATAGGTAATGTTCTCCCTGGCCAATAAAATATTGAGATAAGCCTGGGTGATGGAGATGGTAATGTCGTTTTTGGCGGCTTCTACTGATAGATTAGCGGTCTGCAAGCTGAGTTCTTTAGCTTTAATGTCGTTTTTTAAATAGCTGCCATTGTAAAGAGTCATATCCGAACTTAAACCAAAACCGCTGGTATTTTGCAAACCGGATTTATAATTGGTAATCGCTTGCGAAACATTTCCGGATAAATTTGGAAGTACGGCTGCTTTTGAAGCGATTAAATTCTGTTCAGCTGTTTGCGAACTCAGCTTTAAGGTATTAATACTGATGTTTTTCTCTTTAGCATACTCGATAGCCGTTTTTAAATCCCAAACTTGCGGAATCTCCTGTGCGCTGATTGCATAGGGCGCTACAAGCAAAATGAGTACGACAATATATTTGATGTATTTGCGCATGGCGAATAAATTTTGTGTCTATATAACTATTGAACACAAAAATATATCCGGTTAAGGGCTCATTTTAATAATTGAGACCAATGCGAAAAATGCTGCGACGAAAGGTTAAAACTTTGAGATGAGTTGAAAACAGGCTTTTACCAGGAAGTTAGACATTTCGTGTTTTTGGATAAAAAATAATACACCTGCCTTACATGTTCTCAGGTGACTAGGTAGTGAAAAATATAGGCTTATAATTATTGGGCGGTTGTTTGAACCAACTTAGTCACCTAGGCTCCCTTGAGAAAATAACTGACGTTTATTACTAATGTGCTGCAACAGCCGAATCAGCTGAAGCTTCGATTTCAGTAGTGATAAACCTTCTACCGATTAATAAACAAAATAAAGCGATAAATGCAGCGGCTGTCATAACCAAAGGCATAGGTACCACTGAATGTTCACTAAATAAACTAACCATTACTGAGGCCAATGCACCCAATCCCATTTGCAGGGCACCCATTAATGCAGATGCGCTACCTGCATTTTTGGTGAAAGGCGCAAGTGATAAAGCAGCAGCGTTTGGATTAATTAATCCTAAGCAGGCCAGAAATAATGCGATAAAACCAATGGTGGAATATAAGTTTAGCCAGTTATTTAATCCGAAAATTAAAAAGATCAGACTGAAAACACATTGTGCAATTAACGCCCAGGTTACAATTTTTTTGCTGGTAAACCATTTTAAAATGAGACTATTTACCTGACTGGAACCAATAAATGCTACCGATAACAGGGCGAAGATCCATCCGTAACCTGTTTTGCTCACTTCGTAAATCTTCATAAATACCTGCGGAGAGGAAGATACATAGGCAAATAAACCGGAAAAGGTAACCGAGCTGATTAACGCATAAGTATAAAACTGAGGTTCTTTTAAAACCGTATAAAAATTGGTTAAAATTGGCTTTGGCTTTAAAGAATAATTCGGATCGGGTTTATAACTTTCCGGTAATTTGAAGATAGAGGCCAATAACATTAAAATAGCCATTAAACCTAAAAATACGAATACATATTTCCAGCCCAATGCAGAAATTAGGTATCCGCCAGCTGTTGGGGCCAGCATTGGTGAAACGGCAATTACCAGCATTAAAGAAGCAAATACTTTCGGACTTTCTTCAACAGAGAACAAATCCCTAACCATCGCTACAGATGCTACGGCCGTGGCGCAACTCCCGATGGCCTGTACAAAACGCAATACGATTAACTGATTTACATCCGTTACAGCCAGACACAAAAATGAGGCGAAAATATAAAGGGCCAGGCCAAAGTATAATGGTTTTTTTCGGCCAAATTTATCCAGAAGCGGCCCGTATAATAACTGGCCGGCAGAAATCCCGATAAAAAAGCTCGATAGAGAGAGTGCTACAGTAGATTCGGTGCTCTTTAAATCCTTTGCAATATCCACAAAACCAGGTAGATACATGTCGATTGAAAAGGGGCCAAGTGCAGCCAGCGAACCCAAAATAAGGATCAGGAAAAAGTGTTGTTTTTTAGCCATGAAGTTTACCAGAATTTGATGGCGCAAAGATTGGGAGATTTAAGTTGTTAACCTATTTTTAGCGTCGAATGATTGTAAAAATCATCACTTTATGTTGAACTAATTTCGCAGCAGGGCACAAGCGTAATCTTTGTGTTATCAAAGCTAAAAATAGAAGCCTCATCACGCTAAAATCTGTGATTTATTTATAGATTTATACTCTATGACTTTTAAGACAAAAGAAAGCCGTTTACTACTCATTCTGGGTAGCTTTTTCGTGGCAAATGCCATACTATCCGAATTTATAGGTGTTAAATTATTTAGTGTAGAGGAAACACTGGGCATTAAAAAGTTCGATATCAACTTGTTGGGCGTTCCCAATCTGTCGTTTGTAATGTCGGCAGGCGTATTAACCTGGCCCATTATTTTTATCATGACTGATATAATAAATGAATATTTCGGTGTAAAACAGGTTCGTTTTTTATCTATTCTCACTTCCATTTTAATTGCATTTGCCTTTTTGGTGGTTTGGGGATCGATGCATTTAAGTGCGGCCGATTTTTGGGTGCATCAAAACATCAATGGCGAAGACCTCAATATGAATAATGCTTTTGCAGGGATTTTCGGTCAGGGGATGTGGATTATAGTAGGTTCCATTACCGCTTTCATCATCGGTCAGCTGGCAGACGTTTTAATTTTTCACCGGATTAAGAAAATCACCGGCGAACGCGCCTTATGGTTGCGTGCTACCGGATCAACACTGGTTTCTCAACTGATTGACAGTTTCGTGGTAATTTTTATTGCCTTTTATTTAAATCCGCAGTATCATTACAGCTGGAAAATGGTTGCTGCAATTGGCCTGGTTAACTATACCTATAAATTTGTAGTAGCGATTTTAATGACGCCGATTTTATATGTAGTACATACCATTATAGACGGATATTTAGGCAAAGATCTGGCCCACAAACTGATTAAAATGGCTGGCAGAGGGTAAAAATTTAACCAAATATGATAAATTATGAGATTAAACATTTTAATGCTTTTTGTTGTGCTTTCGTTATGGTCTTGTGCCAATAAAAACGAAAATAAAAAGGGACTGGATATTCAGGGTACCTGGCAATTGATTTCGGCCACCACTATTGATAAAGGAAAAAGTGAAACCACTGACTATTCAGGAAAGCTAAAAATGATTAAGATGTTTAACGATAGCCATTTCGCTTTCCTGAAGCATAGCCTTGATCCCAAAGATACCACCAGTTTTGACGCAGGTGGAGGAACGTTTATTTTAAAAGGAGAGGATTACACCGAGCACCTGGAATATTATAAAAACAAAAACTGGGAGGGAAAAACATTTGGTTTTAAATTAGCCGTCCATCAGGATACCCTGATACAAAAAGGAATTGAAAAGGTTGAAGCAGCAGGGGTGGACCGCGTAATTATAGAGAAATATATCAGGGTAAAACCTTAACTTTTATAAATTCTGAAGTTAAGATATTTTGTTTTAAAATCAATCATATTGTTGTTTGTTTTTAAAACATTCCCTATTTTTGTGTTATGGGAAATGAATTATCTAAAAAGGAAATAGGTGAGCGTATTGCCAATCTACGCTTAAAAAATGGCTTCTCTCAGGATGATCTTGCAAAAAGCATTGGCATTTCACGTCCATCACTAACCCAGATAGAGTTAGGTAACAGAAGTATAAGTTTTATAGAAATGCATAAACTATCAATGGTTATAGGCTTTTCTCTCGATGATTTTGCATCCGCCAATTTTTACCATAATCAACATTTAAAATTACCCAATCAACCGGAAGAAGCTATAATTGAAGAACGTATTTCTGTACCTACCTTAAATATAAATAAGTTTAAAAACGTGCTGCTTTATATTTTGGAACGTTGTTCTGGCAAACCCAATGTTGGCGAAACAGTGCTGAATAAATTATTATACTTTTCTGATTTTAATTATTACGAATTATACGAGGAGCATTTAACTGGTGCCAATTATAAAAAGCTTCCATATGGGCCTGTTCCGCAAAAATTAGATGCTGTCATTGAGCAGATGATTGATATGAAACAGGTCGAAATAATCAAAACCGATTACAGGGGCTTTCCTCAAAAACGCTTTGTGCCGTTAGAGAAAGCAGATTTAACCAAACTTAAAGCAAGCGAAAAAGATGTGATAGATAAAGTAATCGATCAGATGAGCGATTGGTCGGCCAATGCCATAAGCGATTATTCACACAAAGATTTACCCTGGGAAGTAACGGAAATTGGTAAGGATATCAGTTATGAACTGGCATTTTACAGAGAAGTACCTTATTCGGTTAGAGTTTACGATGAAGATGATAATTAGCCTATGCATTATGATTCGTTAACGGAATTTAACAGGGATTTAAAATTTCTCTTGAAAAAATACAGGACATTAAATGACGACCTTGAAATAGTAAAGGGGATTTTAAATACCCGACCAAATGAACAACCACCTTTCAGTTTCAATATCGATAATTTAGGCATAACAACTTGTGTCATTAAAATCAAAAAGATGGCTTGTAAATCATTGAAAGGAAAAGGAGTAAACTCAGGATTGAGATTGATCTATGCTTATTTTGCTGATGAAAAGAAAATCATATTTATTGAGCTTTATCATAAAAATGATAAGGCAAATGAAGATAGGGATAGAATTTTAGCACATTTTAAATAAAACGCAAAAGGTCAGAATCGCTCCGACCTTTATACTTAACAACAAAACAAATAAAAAAATTAACCCTAAAAATAAATTATAGGCTTGCCAGCTCTGCGGCAAAAACATTTTCACTCAATTGCTCTTGTTTATAAATCTGTCTTCCGGTATAAGCAACAAAAACAGATTGATCTAAAAGCAAATCGCGGTTTTTTATCAAACTTTCCAGTTTAACTGTTCCAACCACATATTTATAGCTGCTGGCCGAATAACGCTCGCTGATGTTATCAAATTCCAGTAACGTAATCAGATCTTCATCTGCGTAACGCAGGTAAACTTCTAAAAGAATTTCTTCAGTATGTTTTACCCCATTTTCTGAATGGTATTTTTTATACTCATAACGATAATCGTAACGTAGTGCTGCAATATCAGATAATACTGCTGCACCAGTAGGGTGGCCACCTGCACCTTTTCCATAGAAAAACTGTTTATCAGCAAAAGCTGCCTGTACGGCAACTGCATTGTATTCGTTTTCTACATTATAAAGAAAATCATCTTTAGCTACCAGTTTTGGCAATACATAAGTCACAATGTCTTTAGTATTTACCTTGCGTGCTGTTGGAACCAGCTTAATTTTGAAATTTTTCTCGCGGGCATATTTAATATCGTGCTGAGAAAGGTTCTGGATACCGATATTTAATATCGCATCAGGATTTACAAACAAACCGTAAGCATGTGCAGTAGCAATGGCCAGTTTATATTTCGGATCGTAACCTCCAACGTCCAAAATCGGGTCGGTTTCTGCAAAACCTAAATCCTGTGCCTCTTTTAACGCCGAATCGTAACTTTGGTTTTCGTTAAATATTTTCGACAGAATATAATTAGATGATCCGTTAAAAATACCGCTCAAGGCATGGAATAACTCATTGTCGTAATATTCCTCCAGATTACGGATAATCGGAATACTGCCACAAACCGCACCTTCGTATAACAGGGAGGTGCCATATTCCTGCTGTAAATCAACCAGTTCTTTTAAATGTGTAGCGATCATCTTTTTATTTGCTGATACCACATTTTTACCATTTTTTAAAGCAGTAGTTACAATTTCGTATGCCGCATCAGCATCATTGATCAATTCTACAATAGTATTGATCTCTGTATTATTCAATATTTCGTTACGATCAGTAGTAAACAGATCTTTATTTAAGGTACGTTTCTTCCTTGGATCTTTTATCGCGATTTTAATGATCTCCAGGTTCAGGTTCTGACTTTGGATAATGTCCAATAAGCCCTGTCCCACAACCCCGAAACCAAATAAACCGATTTTTAAATTCTTACTCATTGTTATAAAGTGATTATACAGATAAGGCGGATTATCCCCATATAGCTGTTCTTATTTTGTAATTTGTTTTAAATTTTGTGTTAACATCCGGTTACTCACCTTCCACCTTTAAGCGGTATGCTGCAATTTGATGATTTTCTTGTCCCGACTTTCCTTGATAAAATTTCCGATTACGTTGGTCAGGGCATCTGTTTCGATCAGGAAACCATCATGTCCATAGTCAGAATGTAATGCAGTAAATGCTGCTCCGGTAATATGATCAGCCAGATATTTTTGCTCAGAAATTGGGAACAGCACGTCATTTTCTATACCGATAACCAAAGTATTTGCGGTGATCAGTTTTAAGGCATCGGCAATGCTTTTGCGGTTGCGCCCAACATTATGGCTATCCATTGCTTTTGTTAAATAATAGTAGCTGTAAGCGTTAAAGCGGTTGATCAGCTTTTCCCCCTGATAATTCTGGTAAGAAGATGACCTGAAATTGTCCGTTTTATCATTTACACTTTCCACCTGGGTACTGCCATAGGCGTTATACGTTCTGTAACTTAAAAGCGCAATGCTACGGGCTGTTTTTAAACCTTTGCTACCGCCATTTGGTTGATTGGCATAGAAAGTCCTGTCGGTTGTAATGGCTAAACGCTGACTTTCGTTAAAAGCAATTCCCCATGGAGAATGTGCGGCATTGGTAGCAATTAAAATCAGGTTTTCAATTTTATTCGGCTCCGAAATGCTCCACTCCACAGCTTGTTGTCCGCCCAAAGAACCACCGATTAACAGTTTGATGTAACCGATACCCAAATGCGCAGCCAATAACTGGTGTGCCGAAACCATATCGCGGATGGTAAACTGCGGAAAGGAAAGGTAATAAGGCAAACCATTTACCGGGTTGGTATTTAACGGGCTTGTAGTGCCGTAATGTGATCCTAACACATTCGCGCAAACAATATAATGCTCTTCAGGATTAAACAAGGCATTTTGCCCGAATAATCCGTCCCACCATTCAAAAACATCCGCGTTAGCAGTAAGTGCATGGCAAACCCAGATCACATTATCCTTATTTGCATTTAACTTACCATAAGTTTGATAGGCAATCTGCAGGTTGCGGATTTTTTTTCCACTTTCTAATTTAAACTGTTTATTATAATGATATGTAGACGCAAAATTCCCCGAAGTGGATTTTACGTTATCGTTTTTACTGTTATGCATTTTGTAATGTTGTTGTTAAAAAAGCGCTTTGAGGGCAAGAATCTAGGCTAATAAACTTTCTGTAGGAACCTTGGCGTTAATGGTTGCAAATGCTTGTTCGAAATCGGCTTTAATATCGTCGATATGTTCAATACCAACCGAAACCCTTAATGCATTTGGTTTTACACCTGCCGCCAATTGTTCTGCATCGCTTAATTGCTGGTGTGTGGTTGCAGAAGGTTGAATAATCAAGGTTTTGGCATCACCTACATTGGCCAGGTGCGAAACCAGTTTCAAACTATCGATTATCTGTGAGGCATTTTCTTTACTTCCTTCTAATTCAAAAGATAAAACAGCTCCAAAACCGTTGCTTAAATATTTTTTAGCCAGGTTGTTGTATTTGCTGCTGGCTAAGCCCGGGTATTGCACTTCTTTAACCAGCGGATGGTTTTCTAACCAGGTGGCCAGTTCTAAAGCATTATCTACATGGCGTTGTACACGGAGCGATAAAGTTTCTAATCCCTGTAACAAAAGGAATGAATTGAAAGGCGATAGGGCAGGACCTAAATCCCTCAGGCCTTCTACACGGGCACGGATAATGAACTGAATGTTGCCGAATGGGCCGCCGATGCCGAACACATCGCTGAAAACCAAGCCGTGATATCCTTCTGAAGGTTCAGAAAACTGAGGGAATTTTCCATTGCCCCAGTTATAATTTCCGCCATCTACAATAACACCGCCGATGCTTGTTCCATGTCCGCCAATCCATTTGGTTGCCGATTCTACTACAATATTAGCGCCGTGCTCCAATGGTTTAAACAAATACCCTCCTGCTCCGAAAGTATTGTCGACCACTAAAGGAAGATCATATTTTTTAGCTATTGCTGCAATTTTCTCAAAATCGGGCACACTGAAAGCTGGGTTACCAATGGTTTCGAGATAAATGGCTTTTGTTTTATCGGTGATTTTACTTTCAAATTCATCTGGCACATCCGGATTTGCGAAATCAACATGGATGCCCAGGCGTTTAAAAGCTACTTTAAACTGGTTGTAAGTTCCACCGTAAATGTGAGAAGAAGAAACAATACTGTCGCCAGCTTCTAAGATATTATTTAAGGCAATAAACTGAGCGGCCTGACCTGATGCAACCGCTAAAGCCGCTACACCACCTTCTAAAGCGGCAATTCGTTTTTCGAAAACATCATTGGTCGGATTCATAATCCTGGTGTAGATATTTCCAAACTCTTTTAAGGCAAATAAATTGGCGCCGTGCTCAGCGTTATTAAATCCATAAGAAGTTGTTTGGTAAATTGGTACAGCTCTGGAGCCTGTTGTTGGATCTATTTCCTGACCTGCGTGTAATTGTAAAGTTTCAAATTTATATGATGTTGACATGATTGCTGTTTTATTTGTTGAACGATTAGATATGGCGGTTTAGGCTGATCCTAAAACCTGGCAGGGCGTATCCCGATTTCCCGGGACCTTCCAGTTTGAAAAAAACAAAAAAGGAAGATTTTTATATTACTGTATGCAACAGCACATACAGGTAGCCATACGCATATCGCAACAAATAAAAGAAACAGAAGATTGTACTACTTTTTCTGGTTTTGCACTGGGCTCGCTTAGCGATTGAAGATTTAATGTTTTCATCAGTTCTAATTTATATCTCCGAACAACACCGTGTTATCCGGTCAGGAATTGGCACCTTCTCTTTCTGAGGGTTGCCAGTGGGTCATCGAGCCAGTCTCTCGCCACTTCTTTATAAATCAACCCGTGAAGATTGACTTTTATTCAGCTTTCCGCCAAATAATATTTCAAATGTCTGAATTTAATTTTAATCCACAAAATAAAATTTTGATTTTACATTAACAATCTAATAATGAACTAATTATTTTTATGTTGTGTTTGCGGTTTAAACTTTTAATATAAAATTAACGCTTAATATTCTAAGTTTGTGCATCCTATCTAAATTGTAACTTCATGAAAAACACAAAATCCCTATGTTTAGGACTGTTATTTATTGTAACAGGTTTAAGCAATGCCAGCGCTCAATTTGGCGGCCTGAAAGATAAATTATTAAAAGTAGGTACAGCCCAGGGCGCTAAAGCTTTAGGTGTCGACAGGTTCTTAAAGCAGCCTGCCGCCATTACCACCAGTTTTGAAGATGTAAGCAGGGAAGGCGAGAGAATGCCGGATTTTATTACTGCTTTAAAATTAAAAGCCCAGCCTTTATATTTATTGCCTAAAAACCCTGAAGGTGGTTTCGTGCTTTGCGATGGTTTGTACGAAATGACCAATAAAAGTTATTGTTTAAAGGCCGGGACCTTTGCGCCATCAAAGGGTGATGGTTACATGTTTGCCCCGGTTTTGGGCCCGAAAGAGGAAATTGTGGTTTCCATATTAAAAAGTGCAGAAAAGCATCCCGAAGTAGAACAGCACGATATACAAGCGTTACTCTGGACGATTATTGCCAAAACAAAATTTGCTGATTATAACGGGCAGGTTAAAGTAACCGCCATCAAACTATTAACAACCAAACAGCTTACCCAGTTAGAAGGAGGTGCTTTAGGTGTTCTGCCTTTTGATGTAATGGAAAAAGCAAAAGATCAGTTGCCATCGGGTGTGAGGGCTGTTTTTGAGGCAGAAAACAATATCCGCCAATTGGTAGCTTCGGGCAATTATACTTATGCTGATCTGGAGAAATATGCTATTGTTGCAGGCATGGCGCCGCCAAGAAGCGATGTGCCAAGTGGCATCTGGACGAAACACCCTGACGGCTATTATGTGCGTTATTTCCCTTCAGGATATTCGATTACAAAAGTTCAGGTTTATGTGCCAAAAGAATTACTGGCTAATGGAACAAAACTGATTTATGATGCTGCAGGAGATATTGCCTGCCCGGCGAATACAGGTTCACAACGTTTAGCGCAAACCAATGAGCCGCTGGAGGCAAATTATTCGCTTAAACTGACTACAGTTTGCAATCCTAAGTAAGATAAAATATATCGTCATTGTGAGGCACGAAGCAATCTTACAACGATCGCTAGTTGCGGGTGCATTAAGATTGCTTCGTTGGCTGAAAAAGCCTTCCCGCAATGACGAAAAATTTTCCTTTTTACCCCAGCGCCTGTGCTAAATCCGCAATAATATCATCAACATGCTCTAATCCTACTGAAATACGGAGCAGGTTTTTAGGTGTTGTACTATCAGGTCCTTCTACCGAATAACGGTGTTCGATTAAACTTTCTACACCACCTAAGCTGGTGGCCTGCGCAAATAACTGAACTCTGTTCACCACTTTGTGTGCGGCTTCAACATCACCTTTAACCAGGAATGACATCATACCGCTAAAGTCTTTCATTTGTTTTTTTGCAATTTCGTGCTGAGGGTGACTTTCCAACCCGGGATAAAAAACAGCTTCTACATTTGGATGCTGGTTTAAATATTCGGCAACCTTTTTTCCGTTTTCACAATGGCCTTTCATGCGGTAGGCCAGAGTTTTAATACTTCTCGTTAATAAAAAGCAATCGAAAGGAGCGGGTACTGCACCACCGGTTTGCTGAATGTTTTTGATTCGTTCCCACAACTCATCTTTTTTTGCGGTTACTAAAATTCCGCCAAGTACATCACTATGTCCGCCTAAATATTTGGTACTGCTGTGCATTACAATATCGGCGCCTAATAAAATCGGGTTCTGTAAAATAGGAGAGGCAAAAGTACTATCGCAAACCAAAGGAATATTCTTAGCTTTAGCTATTTTGGCAATTGCTTCTATATCCGTAACTTTTAATAAGGGATTTGATGGCGTTTCGATCCAGATTAACTGCGTATTGGGCTTAATGCTCGCTTGTATGAGGTTTAGATCAGTTTGATCTACAAAATCAAATTCCAGGCTCTCGTTAAAAATAGTGAGCAACTGTTTTTTTATCCCCCAGTACATGTCATCGGGCGCAATAATGTGGCTGCCGGGTTTTAAAGCCTGAAACATGGCCAGTCCGCAGGTATTGCCGGAAGAAAAGGCTGCTGCATCTTCGCCATATTCTAATTTGGCTACAGTGTTTTCTAAAGCAGACCGGTTTGGATTACTTACCCTGCTATACATGTGTCCGCCCGGATAGCCACCATCTTCTCCACGAAAAAAAGTTGTGGTTAGATTAATGGGTGGGGTAACATCACCTGTAGCAGTTTTTACAAGATTAGAGGCGTGAATAGCAAGGGTTTCAGGTTTCATGATAATTTATCGTGGTATGAATAATATTGGGATACAATTTAATAATTTGCCGCTAATTTAAGGTTCGTAATGGTTTTGGCAAGATTTATGTAACAAGTTTGTCGAAATTTAATTAAACAAAAAATGAAAAGATTATTTATAGCTATCGCAATAGCATGTTCTACTTTAGTAATGTTACAAAGTTGTAATACCGCAAAAAGGGTAACTGCTGGTGTTACGGGTAGCAGAGGTACAGTTGTTCGCGACTGGGTAGTTAGTAATGTAGCTTTAGAAGGTTTGCCTGATGGCGCTGTACAAGGCTTATTTGGCGAAAAATCTTATAAATGCTTTCAGGGCAGTACATGGCATTTAACCAACAGCGGTAATGGCTCTTATACTTTACCGGCATCTAGCGCCTGTGGTTCGGTAATGCAAACTATTTTTTGGTCCGCAGCGCCTAAAGATCAGACTTTCCAGTTCAAAAAAATATTTGAAGGCGATAAAGCTAAAAACGTTGCCGAAGGTTACCGTTTAGTTTTAACCGATCTTTCGAGCACACAGATGATCTTAAAATCACCAATCGAATTTGGCGGCAGAACTGCAAACATCATTTTAACATTTGTGCCGGAAGCAAAATAATTTAATTTACCTGTGAAAAACATAAATTGAGCACTTCTGAAAAGAGGTGCTTTTTTGTTATGCAACGGCGTTTGCCACGGATGCACAGATTTACACTGAGTTATTTTTTTTCGAAGGTTTAGTTTCTATTATACATACACAAAAATAAAATCCGTGCTTTTCCGTGTCTCCGTGGCCAAAGTAAGGTACTTTATAAAAAACTCAACATCTGTGTTTATCCGTGTTCATTTGTGGTTAATTAATATTGCCACTATTCAAAAATCGCGGTTTGTTACAAGAAAATGATTTTCAAATCGCCTCATTATTGTATTTTTGTTCAAAATAAATCAGGAATGAATACAACTGAGCAAGTTGAAAAAATATTAGCTGATACCAATTTATCAACTGAATTACAAAACATAGCACACAAAGTTCTTCACGGAGAGCGGATTACATTTGACGAAGGCGTATATCTTTACGAACATGCCGAACTGGGTTACCTTGGTATCCTGGCAAATTTTATCCGGGAGAAAAAACATGGCGATAAAGCTTATTTCAATCGAAACTTCCATTTAGAGCCGACTAATCTTTGTGTTTACGACTGCAAATTCTGCTCTTATTCGCGTTTAATCAAACAAAAAGAAGAGGGCTGGGCATTAACGATGGAGCAAATGCTCGATATTGTTAAAAAATACGATGGTGAGCCCGTAACCGAAGTGCATATTGTTGGGGGCGTGCTTCCGCAGTATGATGTAGCTTTTTATTCCGCTTTGTTCACAGCGATTAAACAACATCGTCCTGATTTGCATGTAAAAGCATTAACACCTGTAGAGTATCATTATATCTTTAAGAAGGCTAAAATCGATTACGCAACAGGTATGCGTTTGATGAAAGAAGCCGGACTGGAATCGATACCAGGTGGTGGTGCAGAAATTTTCCATCCGGAAATCAGAGAGCAGATAGCCAAAGATAAATGTACCGGTCAGCAATGGCTGGATATACATGAAGAGTGGCACAAACTGGGTATGAGAAGTAATGCAACCATGCTTTACGGACATATTGAAAAATTTTGGCACCGTGTAGATCACATGGAAAAACTGCGCGAACTGCAAGATCGCACTGGTGGTTTCCAGACGTTTATTCCTTTAAAATTCAGAAATCAACATAACCAAATGAGTAATGTGCCAGAATCATCAGTAATTGAAGATTTGAGGAATTACGCCATTGCACGTATCTACATGGATAACTTTGATCACATTAAAGCTTATTGGGCAATGATTAGTCGAGAAACAGCACAGTTATCTTTAAATTATGGTGTTGATGATATCGACGGTACTTTAGACGATACCACCAAAATATACTCTATGGCTGGCGCAGAAGAGCAAACACCTGCAATGAGTACTAAAGAACTGGTTAATCTGATTAAACAGGTAGGCAGAAAAGCAATAGAACGCGATACTTTATATAATGTGGTGACCGATTTTGAAAACATTGTTTTCGAAGAAGAGAAAAAGCCTCAATATTATAAGCTGCCAGTAGTGAATTAGTGATTGAATTAGTGATTGAATTAGAGAATGACTGAATGAGAATGAGGATATTGAGCGTTAAATTTAACATTCAATCACTCAAAAATCCCTCATTCAATAATTAATTAGATGAAGGAAATATACATCATACGCCACGGCGAAACGGAACTTAACAGACAAGGCATAGTACAGGGCAGAGGTATAAATTCTAACTTAAATGATTTGGGCAGGGCACAGGCCGAAGCTTTCTACCAAACTTATAAAGACATTCCCTTTGATAAAATTTATACTTCCGATTTAAAACGTACCTGGCAAACCGTACAAAAGTTTATTGATTCGGAATTACCATGGGAAAAACTTTCGGGACTGGATGAACTGGCCTGGGGTGTTTGGGAAGGAAAACCCAATACTGAACACGCCCGCGATGCCTTTCGTGAGATGTTACAAAGCTGGGAAAATGGCGATTATACTGCACATTTTGAAGGTGGCGAAAGTGTTCAGGATGTGTACGAGCGTTTAAAACAGCCTATGGAAGTGTTAATGACCAGACCAGAGGAAAAAACAGTGCTCCTATGTATGCATGGCAGGGCAATGCGTGTTTTCCTTTGTTTATTATTAGACAGGCCATTAAGCCAGATGACCGAATTTCCACATCAAAATACGGTGCTGTATAAAATGGGTTTTGAAGATGGAAAATTTACCGTGCTTGAATTTAACAGTGCCGTGCATTTAGACGGCTTAGTAATTGAATAAATTTATGCTGTCATGCTGAGGAACGAAGCATCTGTTTGTTGATGGGAGATACCTGTAAGGAGCAGTAATAGTCGACAGGTATATCGCAACAAAGCTGCAGATTCTTCCTGCCGTCAGAATGACAATAAAACATAACACCTTGAATAAGATTAAAATATCGGCTGTTGCTTACACCAACACCAAAGCTTTTATATACGGATTAACACATTCGGACATTATAAATAAAATTGATTTAAGTTTAGATATCCCTTCAGATTGCGCAGCCAAAGTTATTAACAGTCAGGCAGATATCGGTTTAATGCCAGTTGCAGCCATTCCGTTGGTCCCGAATGCAAATATTGTAGCCGATTACTGCATTGGTAGCGATGGAGCTGTTAATTCAGTATTTATTTTTAGCGATGTGCCTGCAGAGGAAATTAAAACAGTAAGACTGGACGCCCATTCGCGCACATCAAACAATTTAGCTAAAGTATTGCTTAAGTTTCACTGGAAAAAAGATGTTGAGTTTACAACTGATCCTAATGCAAAAACAGATGCTTTTGTTTTAATTGGCGACAGAACTTTTGGTAAAAAAGATGATTTCGCCTACGCTTACGATATGGGCGAGGAGTGGAAAAACTTTACGGAATTACCTTTTATGTATGCTGCATGGGTGGCCAATAAAGAAATTTCACAGGAATTTAAAGATGAGTTTAATGCCGCTTTAAAATTTGGTTTAGATCATAGAAAGGAAGTTTTGCAGGAATTACCAGCATCACCAAACTTCGATCTGGAAGATTATCTGTACCACAGGCTTCAGTTTGATGTAACAGAGGACCGCAGAAAAGCATTGAATTTGTTTTTGGGGTATATTGAGCAGTTATAAAATAGAATCGCTTTTTACAGAATCAAATCCTAAATTAGCCTAAAATCCACTTTGTAATGTTTGATGAGTTAGAGATTATTCCTGTTGATTTGTTAGAGGCCTATTCTTTACAGATTGACGATGATCTGCAGGAAAAATTCGATCAGTTAAAGGATGCAGAAATATCGACAAGTGAATTTAGCTTTTACACATCAGTATCGTCGGTATATTCGAGCAAAATAGAAGGGGAGAATATAGAACTTGATTCTTATATCAAACATAAAAGGTTTGGTATTGAATTTTTACCGGATTATACAAAGAAGATAGATGACTTATATTTTGCCTACGATTTTGCTAAAGATAATCAGATAAACGTTAATAATATTGTTAAGGCTCATCAGTTATTGAGTGAGCATATTGTGGCCAAAAATTATCAGGGTATGCTAAGAAACCACAATATGTATGTTTCTACTCCAGATGGACGCATAGAATATGTAGCTGTAGGTCCAATAAAACTTGCCGAAGAAATGGAAAAGCTATATCACGACTTAACTTTGTTGTTAGCGGTAAGATTAAACATTAAAGAAATCTTCTTTTTTGCCTCCTTAATTCATTTGGTATTTGTGAAAATCCATCCGTTTAACGATGGGAATGGTCGTACAGGTAGATTGTTGGAAAAATGGTTTCTTTCGCAAAAACTCGGTGAAAAAGCCTGGTTTGTTCAATCAGAGAAAATGTATTATGAAAATCATCAAACCTACTATCAAAATTTAAGGGTTTTAGGTTTAGAATATGAAGAATTAGATTATTCGGGGGCATTGCCATTTTTATTAATGCTGCCTAAAGCATTATAATTGTTTATGCTTAAGTAAATTAATAGGAAGAAATGTCGATATCGTTTTAAAACAAAAAAGCAATCTAATCAGATTGCTTTTTTGTTTTAATTTTTATTTAATTGAGATTTTCGAAAGGAGGGATTTGTTACATTAGATTTCCCGACTTCGCTGCACTTCGCTCGAAATGACGGTTTTGATTAGGTAGTCATCTTGGTAAGCCTGGCTGCAATGAATATAGAATAAACTAATGGCTTTTCATCTTCCCGGCAATTTTTTCGAGCGTACTTTTTAGTTTGCTGAGCGCACCTGTAATGGCTAAATCGTAAGTATTACCCAGGTTCGAAACTGCTATTGGTTCTTTACCGGTGATTCTTGCTTCTAACAAACATCTTTTATCGTCTAAACCTTCTTTACTGCCATTTTCATCAGATAAATGAACTTCTAAGCGGGTAATTAAATCGCTATACCTGCTCAAACCTTCTGTTAACTGGCTTTGGATTTTTTCGTCGTATTCCTGGTGTATCGTTAAGTTTTTGTCGGTGTTAAGTTGGATCGTCATAATTAAAATATTAGGTTAAATTTATATTAAGATTAACATACAATCAGGTGAATTGTTTAAATGTTGGTATGGGTTAACTGGTAAATCGTATAAACTGGTTAATTGTTGAACCAAATATAATTTATACAACTGGGTTTAAACTGCCCCTTGTTTATAAACCTGATTGCAATGAAAAGCCCGTAAGTGAGGAACGAACGCGGACTTGTAATGAAAAGCAGGGCTGCAGCCTCCGAAATGAACAGAACCCCTCATTTTCTAATCGTGGTTAACTGCATAAATCGGTTAATTGGATATAAAACTATTGTTAATGTTTATTTAAAGATTGATCATTAATTATTAATTCTTAGGTTACTTGTTTAACTGTATAAATTGGTTAACTGTGATATCCTACAATTAACCGATTAAACAACCCATTTTTCTTAACTTTTCAACAAAACGGTTGTAAAATGCATATTCGTGTTATCTTTATGGCTTTTGTAAATTAATTTCAGTTTTGGCTAAAGACACGAATAAAGAAACCCCTTTGATGCAGCAATACAACGCGATTAAAGCGAAGTATCCGGGCGCACTTTTACTATTTAGGGTTGGCGATTTTTATGAAACCTTTGGCGAAGATGCCATTAAAACGGCTCAGATTTTAGGTATTGTACTTACCAGGAGGGGTACAGGCCCAAATGGTGGTGCTTTAGAACTGGCAGGCTTTCCGCACCACTCGCTGGATAATTATCTTTCTAAACTGGTTAGGGCAGGGCAGCGTGTGGCCATCTGCGATCAGCTTGAAGATCCTAAAACCACAAAAACCATTGTTAAACGTGGAGTAACAGAGTTGGTTACGCCTGGTGTAGCTTATGGCGATAATATTGTAAATCAAAAATCGAACAATTTCCTGGCCTGTGTTTACTTTGATAAAGCACAACTTGGGATTTCATTTTTAGATATTTCTACCGGGGAATTTTTAATTGCGCAGGGAAATAGCGACTATATAGATAAACTTTTGCAGGGCTTTAAACCTACGGAAGTAATTTTTCAAAAATCAAAGCGACAAGCCTTTACTGAGAACTTCGGCGATCGCTTTTATACTTTTGGTTTGGATGAATGGCCTTTCACTACCGATTTCGGTAATGAAACCCTGATGAAACACTTTGAAGTTTCTTCGCTTAAAGGTTTTGGTGTGGAGCGCCTGCAAAGCGGGATTGTAGCTGCTGGTGTGATTTTACATTATTTAGGTGAAACTGAGCATCGTAACTTGCAGCACATCAGCTCAATAGGTCGCATTGAAGAAGACCGTTACATGTGGTTAGATCGTTTCACGATCCGCAACCTGGAATTGGTGAATTCGCCGAATGATAATGCGGTAACACTTTTCGATATTCTGGATCATACCTGTACGCCAATGGGTGCACGTTTGCTGCAAAAGTGGATTATTATGCCTCTAAAAGAGCTCAAACCAATCCAGGAACGACTTGGAATGGTGGAGTATTTTGTTGGGCATGAGGAGTTACAGGGTGAGTTTTTAAATAATATTAAACAGATCGGCGATTTAGAACGCTTGATCTCCAAAGTAGGTTTACAACGCGTTGGTCCGCGGGAATTGGTGGCTTTGAAAAGGGCTTTATACCACATCGAAGCGGTTAAAAAACTGGCTGCTGATTCTAAAAATCCTTTCCTGATTAAAATAGCGGATCAGTTGAATCCGTGTTTAGCCATCAGGGATAGAATTGAAAGAGAGCTGCAGCCCGAACCACCGGCATTACTGATTAAAGGAAATGTAATTGCAGATGGCATTGACGAAGATTTAGACCGCCTCCGTAAAATTGCTTTTGGCGGTAAAGATTACCTGGTGCAGATCCAGAAACGTGAGGCAGAAGCAACCGGCATTCCATCGTTAAAAATAGCGTTCAATAACGTTTTTGGTTATTATTTAGAAGTTACCCATACCCATAAGGATAAGGTGCCCGAAGGCTGGATCCGTAAACAAACGCTGGTAAATGCCGAGCGCTACATTACGCCTGAGCTTAAAGAATACGAAGACCAGATTTTGGGTGCTGAAGAAAAAATCCAGGCAATTGAAATCCGTTTGTATAACGAACTGATGTACGAAACCGCCAGTTACATCAAACCGATCCAGCTTGATTCGTTTTTAATTGCCCAATTGGATTGTTTGTTATGTTTTGCGCAACTGGCCGCTAAAAATCATTATAATAAGCCAAAAGTTACCGAAAATAAGGTGCTTGATATTAAAGGTGGCCGACACCCGGTAATTGAGAAGCAATTGCCTGTAGGACAGGAATATATCACCAATGATGTTTATCTGGATACTGATAGTCAGCAGATTATTATGATTACCGGGCCCAACATGGCGGGTAAATCGGCCATTTTAAGGCAAACGGCCTTAATTGTGCTGATGGCGCAAATGGGTTCCTTCGTGCCTGCAAAAGACGCTGAAGTAGGTTTGGTAGATAAAATTTTCACCCGTGTGGGGGCTTCTGATAATATTTCTTCGGGAGAAAGTACATTCATGGTCGAAATGAATGAAACGGCCAGCATTTTGAATAACATTTCGGATAACAGCTTGATTTTACTGGATGAGATTGGCCGCGGGACAAGTACCTACGATGGTATTTCGATTGCCTGGGCCATTGCAGAGTTTTTGCATCAACACCCAACATCAAGGCCTAAAACGCTTTTTGCCACCCACTACCACGAATTAAATGAACTGGCGAATACCATGCCGCGCATTAAAAACTTTAATGTTTCGGTAAAAGAGATGACCAATAAAGTGATCTTTTTACGTAAACTGGTTCCGGGTGGAAGCGAGCACAGTTTCGGTATCCACGTGGCAAAAATGGCCGGTATGCCTCCAAAACTAATTGGGCGGGCAAATGAAATATTAAAAAAGCTGGAAATTGACCGTACTGAAGGACAGAGCATTAAAGACAGCATTAAAAAAGTGCAGAACCAAGCTTATCAGTTGCAGATGTTTGCCATAGATGATCCTGTTTTGGTTAAAATCCGCGATACCCTGAATAACCTCGATGTAAATGCCTTGACTCCGGTAGAGGCTTTGCTAAAATTGGACGAAATACAAAGATTGATTAAGAATTAAGAACGGTATAGGGTATAAGGTTTAAGGCGAAAGGTGAAGAACCGTAAAGCTAAAAGAAATAACACAATAGAAATTACCTTAAACCTGAAAATTTAAGATAATACAGGATTATGAATGTAATGCGATAGCAATTACCTTATACCCTAAGCCCAAAAAGTTAATATAAGAATGGCAACACTATGGATATAACCTTAAACTTTACGCCCTATACCTTTCGCCACAAAAACATTCTTTATTTAATAGCGCTGGTTGCCTTCCTCTCTTCCTGCGGTACGCGTAAATATACCGTTAAAAGCGACACCAAAGCTGCTAAAGCGGCTGATGCCATGGCCAATTTAAAAAGTAAGCAGCTTTATCGTTTCATAACCGACTGGACAGGAGTGAGGTACCGTTTTGGCGGGTTGGATAAAAGCGGGATCGATTGTTCCGGTTTTGCTTTTTTATTGGAGAAAGAAATTTATGGCATTACATTACCCAGAATTTCACGCGATCAGGCTAATGCAGTAAGAAGAAAAGATATTGATAATTTAAAAGAAGGCGATCTTGTGTTTTTCTCCTTTGGCGGCAATGATGTAGATCATGTAGGCGTGTACCTCAATAATGGTTTTTTCGTTCATGCCAGTACCACACGGGGTGTAATTGTTGATGATTTGACATTACCTGCTTACCAAAAGGTTTTGGTAAAATCGGGATCAGTGAATTAATTCTTGTCGTCATTTCGGCTGGAGTGCAACGGAATGGAGAAATCTATAATATAGATTTCTCCATTCCGCTCCCGATGAAAAATCGCGGAGCTACAGTCGAAATGACGAACTTGTTAATAAAAACAAAGTTTATCATTTTTCGTTATCCATTTATGCGTACACTTTTCATAATTTGCTTATCTTTAATTACTTATTCTGTTAATGCACAGGTGAAACTGCTCAAATTTGATGATTTAGACAAGCGCATTGCCAATGGAAAAGATACCACTTATGTGATCAACTTTTGGGCTACCTGGTGTTCGCCATGCGTGGCAGAGTTGCCAAATTTCGAGAAATTACATTTAGCCAATTTAAAAAAGCCTGTTAAGGTGCTTTTAGTGAGTTTAGATTTTAAATCCAAACTGCAAAAGGAAGTAATTCCATTTGTAGAACAGCATAAAATTAATGCAGAGGTATTTCTTTTAAACGAACCCGATCAGCAGCTATATATAGAAAGGATCGATAAAAAATGGTCTGGAGCTATACCGGCTACGCTGTTTGTAAACAAAAATACCAGACGATTTTACGAAAAGGAATTTACTGAAACGGAACTGAAAAATACTTTGTTAAACTTAAAATAGATCACGATGAAAAGATTGATTTTAATGGCTTTTGTGCTCATTTCAGAAGTTGCACTGGCCCAAACCGAAGGTTATAAAGTTGGTGATGTGGTTAAGGATTTCTCCTTAAAGAATGTAAATAACAAAAACGTTTCGCTCGCCGATTATAAAGATGCCAAAGGATATATCGTGGTTTTCACCTGTAACACTTGTCCGGTTGCCAAAGCTTACCAAGCCCGTGTAGCGGCATTAAACACCACTTATGCAGCCAAAGGTTATCCGGTTGTGGCCATCAATCCTAATGATGCAGGTGCCGTTCCGGATGAAAGTTTCGAAAAAATGCAGGCTTTGGCTTTCGAAAAGAAGTTCAGCTTTCCGTATCTGTCAGATCCTGATCATGTGGTAACCAAACAATTTGGTGCCAACAGAACACCGCATGTTTTTGTGCTCAACAAAACCAGTAAAGGAAATGTGGTAGAATACATCGGTGCCATTGATAATGATCCGGAAGAGGCCAATAGTACCAAAATCGACTATGTTAAAAATGCAGTAAACGAATTGTCGGTGGGTAAAAAGCCTGCAATTGCATCTACCAAGGCTGTTGGCTGCAATATCAAATGGAAAAAGGGCTAAACATAGCTTAACCACCACTGCAGGTGCGTTTCCTTATATTTTTTAAACCAACGGCATGGCAAATATAGCGAAGCCACCACACCAAACCATATTAAATAAACAATTGGCAAACTAAAACCAAAGGCTACAGGCCTGAATAAAAACGGCACCTGTACAATTTCTTTGGTGCTATGCCCCGTAGCAAAAAATGCAATTACAAGGATGGTATGCAAAAGATAAAAATGGATAATGTAGTAGAAAAAGGGTACTGCACCATAAACAGAAGCTATTTTAGTAAACCGATTATTCAGTTTTTCAGTAAAAGCTAAAATTAATATCGCCGGACCTAAAGTCATACATGCATATTGCAATGACGGTGGATATTTACTTACATTAAAAAAGGACAGTACATTTTTAAACAATTCATGATATTCTTTTCGCGGTGCGGGATCGCCGTAGCTATTAATTAACCTTAAAGCGATAAAAAGTAATACGGTTAATGAGCCGGTAATCAGCAAATTTCGTTGTCTGCGTTCTACATTATAGTTTTTGTTAAACCAGACACCAATTCCATAGCCCAAAAACATAATGCCCGTCCATGGGAGGATGGCATAAAAAACACCCACCAAATGAGTGGCGGATAATGGCACAACCGTTCCGGCTGCAGTGAAGAATATTTTTAAAATTAACCCGGTCGTTTGGTTTTCTAGCGCAGGGAACAAGTTGAAAATATTGTGTCCAAATACCAAAGCAAAACCTGAAATCAGCACAATTTGATAAGAAATGCGGCTTATAAGCGCCAAAAAGACCATACTCCAGCCAATAGCCCAAATTACCTGTAGAATGATGAAGTTGTACTGCAGGTTAAAAGTTAAACCGAGTGATACAACCGCAATTTCTATAAAAACCAACCATAATCCCCGCTTTAATAAAAACGAGCTTGCTTGTGCCCGGGTTTTATTCTGAGCAGACAAATAAGCAGATAAGCCGGAGAGAAAAACAAAAGTAGGCGCACAAAAATGTGTAATCCAGCGGGTAAAGAATAATATTCCGGTTGCGGTATCAGGATTTAGCGGATCTCCCGTCATCGCATCAATATGGAAAAAATCACGCGTATGGTCCAGTGCCATAATGATCATTACGAGCCCGCGTAATATATCTATAGATAAAATGCGTTTCGAGCGGTTAGGGATTTCAGCATTCATGGTAATCGGTTTGGTTTCTTAAAGATAGGTATTCATAATAATTTTTAGCTACTTTATAGGCTTCAAATGAGTTAAGGTAATAATTAAACGTGTTCAGGTTTGATAGTCAGGAAAATCGATTTAGGAATAACCTAATTGACCTTAATGATTTTGATGTTCCAAAAATTATAATAATATTTGTTAAGCGCTAACCGAATAAAATCTTCTCTATATTATTGAGAGCAATCAATACAGACAGGTTTCGGTTATTAAAAAGAACCAAATTATCATAACACATCATAATGAAAAGAAGAACATTTATACAAAACACAGGCCTTTTAGGGGCAGGGGTTGTCGCATCCAAATTTTCTTTTGCGGCTAATCTCGCACCAGAATTTCCTGTGGTACGTGTGGCTGCAGCAAAAAGACATTTCCAGAGCAAAGCGGTTGATGCCGCCATTAAAACTTTCCAGGCGAACGTTAAAAACCCCGAACTGGCCTGGTTGTTCGAAAATTGTTTCCCCAATACTTTAGATACTACGGTTTATTATGCAGAAAAAAATGGCCGGCCAGATACTTATGTGATTACCGGTGATATTGATGCCATGTGGTTGCGCGACAGTTCGGCACAGGTTTGGCCTTACCTTCAGTTTGTAAATGAAGATGAACCGCTAAAAAAATTAATTGCGGGTGTAATTATCCACCAAACAAAATGTGTGTTAAAGGACCCTTATGCCAATGCTTTTTATGGAGATGCCACAAAGGTAGGCGAGTGGAAAACCGATAAAACGGCCATGCAACCGGGCGTACACGAGCGTAAATGGGAAATTGATTCTTTATGTTATCCCATCCGTTTGGCTTACCACTACTGGAAAAAAACAGGCGATAAAACACCTTTTGATGCCGATTGGAAAAAAGGAATTGAAGCGACTTTAAAAACATTTAAAGAGCAGCAGCGCAAGGCCGATAAAGGTCCGTATCATTTCCAGAGGGAAACCACACAACCTACCGATTCGTTGCCAATGGCCGGCTATGGTTTTCCGGTAAACCCGGTTGGATTGATCTGTTCGGCTTTCCGTCCGAGTGATGATGCCACCATTTTCCCTTTCCTGGTACCATCTAACTTTTTTGCAGTGTCAAGTTTAAAGCAGGCGGCAGAAATGATCAAGGCTTTGCAAAGTGATAAAACTTTAGAAAGTAACCTGTTAAATCTAGCTGACGAGGTAAATGCTGCTTTACAGAAACATGCTATTGTTAACCACCCAAAATATGGTAAAATTTACGCTTTTGAGGTTGATGGTTTTGGAAGTTCGTACCTGATGGACGATTCAAACGTGCCAAGTTTACTGGGATTACCTTATTTGGGCGCCATGAAAGTTGACGATCCTATTTATCAGAATACGAGGAAATTTGCGCTTTCTAAAGATAATCCTTATTTCTTTAAAGGTACTGCAGCAGAAGGAATCGGCGGACCGCATGCCGGACAGGATATGATCTGGCCAATGAGCATAACCATGCGTGCTTTGACTTCTAAAGATGATGCAGAGATTAAATATTGTATCGATACCTTGCGTAAAACACATGCCGGCAAAGGTTTTATGCACGAATCTTTTAATAAAGATAATCCCGCCAATTTTACAAGGGCCTGGTTTGCCTGGTCAAACACTTTATTTGGTGAGTTGCTTTGGCGTACCTACCATGAAAAACCTGCTTTATTAAAAGCATAATCAGCAACAGCCATATTGATCAGTATTTACACGGATGCTACGCACCACAACTGATCAATATGGTTTTTCACTTTACTTCATCTTCCGAGATTTTTACCTGTACTAATACCCAATTTGTTGCCACTAAGCCCGTTTATGTAAAACATATGTTAGAACATTGGGCTAAGTTTTTTATCAGGCAAAATATTTTGTAATTTGCTGAAAAAATCATCCAATCTTGCAACATCCTAATAAAATCATCCTTACTGACATAGAAGCAATAAACAAAATCCCTGTTGTTGTCCAAATTCTGGAAATTGTTTGCAGAACTACAGGAATGGGTTTTGCTGCAGTGGCCAGGGTAACAGAAGATAAATGGATTGCCTGCGCCATACATGATGAGATTAATTTTGGCTTAGCTGTTGGTGGAGAACTCAATCTGGAAACGACCATTTGTAACGAAATCAGACAGCATAAAAAGCCTGTGGTAATTGATCATGTTGCCGAAGATCCTGAATTTGCAAATCACCATACGCCCTTGCTTTATGGTTTTCAAAGTTATATTTCGGTACCCATTACTTTAAAGAACGGCAATTTTTTTGGAACATTATGCGCGATTGATCCTAAGCCGGCACAACTAAAAAATACCACCGTAATTGGTACCTTTACCATGTTTGCCGATTTAATTGCTTTTCATTTAGATGCATTGGAGCAAATTGCCATTACAGAACTGGAACTAAAGAAGCAGCAGGAAGTTGCCGTTTTAAGGGAACAGTTTATTGCTATTTTAGGTCACGATTTACGAAATCCTTTAAATGCAATATCAAGCAGTGCGCAGCTGTTATCGCGTTTAAATTTAGATGAACGTGGTATCCGGATTGCCAAAATTGTTAAAGATTCTTCATTCAGGATGAACGGACTGATTGAAAATATGCTCGATTTTGCCAGCGGGCGTTTAGGTGAAGGAATTACCATTAGCAGAACGCCTGATGAAGATCTGGAGAAATTACTGATCCAGGTGGTGGATGAGCTGAAAACCATCTGGCCAAGCCGGAATATTGAAGTGAAATTTAATTTTGATCACCCGGTTAATGCTGATGGAAAACGTTTGGCCCAACTTTTTTCTAACCTCCTGGCCAATGCCTTAAATTATTCTCCGGCCGATTCTACTGTAGAAATCACAGCTTTTAGTACAGGCGAAGAGTTTAATCTTTGTGTGGCCAATAAAGGAAAACAGATTCCTGCTGCTGCCATGGAGCGTTTGTTTCAGCCTTTTTCGAGAGGGGAAGTAGAACCGAGTCAAAAAGGACTGGGTTTGGGTTTGTACATTGCTTCTGAAATAGCCAATGCGCATGATGGCACTTTGGATGTATCTTCTACTCCTGAAAAAACCTGTTTTACCCTGCACATCCCATATAAAAAATGATAGCTGTAAACGATCAGTTGCCTACTTCTACACTATTGGAATTGAAGGTTGGCGATGCAATTACCAGTGGAAATCAATCTGGCATTATTCAAAAGGTGGAAATCAGTGAAACAGATGAATTTTTAATGTTTCTGTTTCAATTGGAAAGTAACCACATTATGGTGAGAAAACTAAAGCAGGTGTGTTAGTTATTTTCGTTCTTCATTTTTACCGAAATGCAATGGAGAAATTTACATTTAAATTCTTGATATAGATTTCTCCACTGAGGTCGAAACGACGTAATCTTTAAGGATAAACATTGCATATAGAGCTATGTTATTTAATCCCCTAAAATTGGTCTCGGATCGAACAATACCTGAAAAGATTGTATTTTTTCATCCACTAATTTATACCAGCCGCATGAAAAGATGGTTTTTGCACCTATGTTAATATCGTACCAAAGGCAAACCTCATCCAGATCTGCAAATACTTTTTTAACATCGTACTTGAATTTCATCTTTTTCATGTCTTCAATGTAAACATCGGCGCCGTTTCTTTCGCCCATTACGCCTTTAAAGGTCATATCATCCTGCAGTTGCTGCCTGGCCAGTTCAAAATCTTCTGCATTTAATGCATTGATAAAATCTAGCACTACCACTTTTGCATTATGTTCAGTCAGTATTTTATTTGAAGTACTCATTGCATTCCTTTTTAATAAAAACGGAAATCTAAAAGAAAATGTTTGAAGAATTAATATGGAATGAATGAGTTTTGAATGATTGAATGTTGAAAATATGTAATGTTCGTTCTTTAATTCTGTCATTCTCTCATTCAATCATTCCCTTATTCTGTCATTCAATCATTCTCTCATTCAATCATTCTCTCATTCACTAATTTTATCCTTCAAAGCTATACACTTTCCCCGCCTGCGTTTTAAAGTTGTATTTAAAATCCTTTCCTGATTTTTCTTCTTTAATTCCTTTTGCTTTTAATGCATTCGGACTTCTTACCACACAATCTTCACCAGATAAGGACTTGATTGATAGTTTGCTGATCTTGCCTTCTTTCCATTGTAAATTGGTGATTTCGAAATTCCCCCTTGCTTTTAAACCCTGAATGTTTCCTGTTGACCACTGATCGGGCAGGGCGGGCAAGAACTGTAATTCTCCTGTCTGGCTTTGCAATAACATTTCTGAAATTCCGGCGGTATAACCGAAATTTCCGTCAATCTGAAAGGGTGGATGCGCACAAAAAAGGTTCGCATAAATTCCGCCTCCTTTATTGTAATCGGTACCTGAACCACCAACGGGAGTAATAAAATTCTGCAGGATTTTGTACGCATGGTTCCCATCCTGTAATCGTGCCCAAAAGTTCATTTTCCAGGCCATAGACCATCCTGTTGATTCATCACCACGGGCAGTTAAAGTTACCCTTGCAGCTTTTGCCAACTCCGGGGTTGTAATGGTGCTGATTTCCCTGCCGGGATGTAAACCAAAAAGATGCGAAATATGTCTGTGCTGATCTTTTGGATCATCGCGGTCGGTTTCCCATTCCTGCAATTGCCCCCATTTACCGATTTTCGGCTTTAACAAATGTGCTTTAAGATCGGCGATGTGGTTTTTATAATCCTGATCAATACCTAAAATTTCGGCAGCTTCTATATAGTTTGTAAACAAATCGAATACAATCTGCTGGTCGTGGGTTACGCCGTCTTCTGTAGGGCCATGCTCCGGCGACCAGCCCAATGGCGATACTAAAGTGCCATCAGGCCTCCGTTTTAAATGATCATCCCAAAATTCAGAAATTTCTTTAATGATCGGATAAGCGAAATTTTTCAGATAATCTTTGTCTTTCGTAAAAGCATAGTGTTCCCAAAGCGCTTGTGCGTACCATGCACTTCCGGGCGTATTCCATAAATAACTCATGCCCCCGAAAATATTATTTTCCGTTCTAACCGTCCAGCCACGTGTGTTTGGGTATTGTTTACGTGTGGCAACCGCACTTACCTCACGCATGCTGTTGATGTAATCGAGGTATGGAATATGGCATTCAGAAAGGTTAGTCGGTTCAGCCAGCCAGTAATTCATCTGGATGTTAATGTTGGAGTGATAATCGCTTCCCCAGGGCGGGGTATTGCTTTCGTTCCAAAGCCCCTGTAAATTGGCCGGCAAACCGCCTTCTCTCGAAGAGCTGATCAATAAATACCTTCCATATTGGTAAATTAATGCTTCCAGGTCGAGATCAGGCGTTTTTTTATAATTGATCAGTCTCTGGTAGGTTGGCAAACTGTTATTCTTAACGCCACCTAAATAAAGGCTTAAACGGCTGAATAATTGCTGGTAATCCTGAATGTGGTTTTTTAGTAAGGAAGCATAACTTTTTGATGTTGCGTTTTTAAGGATGCGATCAATTTTTGGAGCAGGTTCTTCACCTTTCCATTGCTGTTCGCGTTTATTGCTATAATTGGTTGCTGCAGTAAAAATAATGGTGATTGCGTCGGCCTGATCTATCTTCAATTTTTCACCATTGTCATCTTTTACGGGATAACTTTTGCCATTTTCAATTTTAACCAGCGCAGTGGCCTGATAAGGCATATTGTTTGATAATTTTCCTGTAAACTGAATCTTGTTGCCATCCACTGTAACTTTACCTTGATGCGCATTTTTCAATCTTATTGCAGCCGAATAACTGCTTTTATGATCTGAAGTAAACCTTAAAACCATTACTTTATCCGGAAAACTGCAAAAATATTCGCGGTTATAATGCGTTCCATTTTGGGTATAGCTAACAGAATGTACCGCATTAGTAATATTTAGCTCACGTTTATAACCGGTAAAATTCTGGTCTTTCTGATCGAAATCGATAAAGAGATCGCCAAAAGCCTGGTACATGCCGCGGTCGTTTTCATCGCCCGTCCAAAGGGTATTATCGTTAAATTGAACATGCTCATTGTTTACCCCGCCAAAAATCATCCCGCCAATGCGTCCGTTACCAATGGGGTAGGCTTCTGTCATCCAGTCTTTAGCCGGTTTATTGTCCCAGAGCAATAATTGGTTAGTTTGTTTATTCTGTGCGAAAACGGTATTCGAAAAACTAAACGCTAAACTTGAAATTAGCATCAAGTATATAACTTGCCTAAGTTTAAAAAGCATGGGATATTTGATTAGTATGTTTTCAAAGATATAGATAATCAGAGTGCGATTGCATCTCGATTATTGGCATTTTATTCAATTATTTAAGCATTGGTTTATAACAGATTAAGAGTTAATACTTATACCCGGTTAAATAAGTTACCGTCCTTTCGAGCGGAGTGCAACGTAATCGGGGAATCTATCCGGATAGATCTCTTTCCTGAATATTCTGGACGTTTCAGTCGGGATAACGCGTTTTGTGAATGGTAACTATTATGATATTTAGCAGCTGAATTTAATAGAATTTATATATTTGGTATTGCACACTAAATCGTTTTATGAAAATGAAATCGCTAACCAAATTTCTCTTCTTTATTTTGTTTATAAATGTACTGGGCAGTTACCAGGCACAAAGCCAAAGCAAAACGTCTTTCACTAAATACGTGAATACCTTTATCGGAACGGCACCGCTAACTGATCCTAAAATATTGGGGTACGGGCTTCCTCAAGGCTGGCGCTCGTGGGCTGGTTTAACTTTTCCGGGCAGTTCATTACCGAATGCCATGGTGCAGTTAAGTCCGATTACCGAGTTTGGTTCTGGTGCAGGTTATGAATATGAGGATGATACCATTTATGGTTTTGCACACACTAATAAAGGTCACTGGAACCTTTGCAATATTCCCATTTTACCGCTTTCCAATCCTGGAGATAAATTTGGCTCAAAGTTTTCGCATAAAAATGAAAGTTCGGCACCGGGTTATTATCAGGTTTATCTTGATGATTATAAGGTAAATGTAAAGCTCACCTCAACTTTGAGGACAGGATATCACCAATATGAATACAAAAATAAGCACGACAGGCAGGTGCTTTTTTTAATGGGGAAAGCAAACAGCGGCGTTTCTACCTGGAACATCGAACAGGTGGGTACATCGGCTATTCAGGGTTTTCAGGGCGGAGAGAACATTTATTTTTATGCCACTGTTAATGGTAAAATAGATAAGATTGATCAAAAAGATGCAGGCAAACGTTCGGGTTACGCCGTTGTCCACCTTGCGGATGGAAACAAGGGGCCTGTAGAATTAAAAATCGGGCTGTCGTTTGTAAGCACAGCCAACGCTAAAGAAAATTTAGAAAAGGAAATTGGCAATAAAACTTTTGCGCAGATCCGTAATGAAGCTACAGAAAAATGGGAATCCCTTTTATCGAACATCCAGGTTAAAGGCGGCACAGAGAAACAGAAACAGATGCTGTATTCTTGTTTGTACCGGTCTTTTTTATGGCCGGCCTTGCGCAGCGATGTAAATGGTGAGTTTAAAGATGCAAAACGCAACATCATTAAAGGCAATTTTAATTATTATACGGAACCTTCGCTTTGGGATACTTACCGCAATAAAGATGTGCTTTTAGGTCTCGTTACACCAAAGGTTACTTTAGATGTGATCAAATCGATGAAAGATGTAGGCGATAAAACTGGCTTTATTCCAACTTTTTTTCATGGTGATCACGGCGCTTCCTCTATTGCAGGAGCTTATTTACGGGGAATTGATGCTTTTGATGTGAGGGGAACTTATGAGATTTTATTGCGCAATGCGAATGTAGAGGGTGGTGCCCGACCATTTATTGAAGAATATATTGAGAAAGGTTATATCTCAGATCCTGATGTGAAAAATCCACATGTTGAAACGAAAGCAAAAGCGGGCGTTTCTAAAACTTTGGAATATTCTTATGATGATTATTCACTGGCACAGATCGCTAAAAAACTGGGCGACAGTACCAATTATCGCATTTTAATGGCGAGATCAAAGAATTATAAAAATATGTTCGATCCCGGAACCCGTTTTATGAGGGGTAGGTTAGATAATGGCGACTGGATCAAGCCCTTTAATCCGCAATACCCATATTATGAGTACATGTACAGGGAAGCGAATGCCTGGCAGGTATCGTTTTACGCGCCACATGATATGAAAGGACTGATTGAACTGTATGGCGGTGCAGCTGGCTTTGAATCGAAATTGGATTCGTTATTTACCTTGCCATGGAACCCTAAATACATTGCACGCAATGTGGAAACCATGATCGGGCAATATTGCCAGGGTAATCAACCTGATCACGAAGCGCCCTTTGCTTATACGTTTATCGGTAAGCCAGAAAAATCGCAAAAGATAATTGATAAAATCTTAAACGAACTTTACGGGATAGGCAGTGATGGTTTGGCACTTTCAGGAATGGATGATGCGGGGGAGATGTCAGCCTGGTATGTATTTAGTTCGCTGGGATTATATCCCTTTTCTGCAACTGATCCAAATTATATTGTTACCGCACCGCTTTTTGATGAGGTGATATGGAAAACGAATACCGGTAAATTATTAACGATTAGCAAACCTGGCAAGGGCAGGGGCATTACTGAAATTAAAGTAAACGGAAAAATAAATCAGGGGTATTTTATTTCTCATGATTTGTTTAAGAATGGAGGTAAGGTTGTGGTTGAGACGAAGTAGGTAGGTTATTCTATTGCGTTTTCTTCCATGATGTCATCCTGAGGTACGAAGGATCTTTAAGTGTTTAGCACTTTTTTTATTACCCATCGCACGGTCTTGTCTCGGCTCACCACCGCCGAGGGGCTCTTTCTTTTGGCTTGGCCCAAAAGAAACAAACCTGAGCGCAGCGAAAGCATGCCTACCATTAAAAACAACCAACACAAAGGCATAACTAAAAGGCTTGCATCGTTTTTTATATGATTATTTTATTTTTATAGGTATAAAAGATTGCTGCGCAATTCTTGAACTAAGCCCTCGAAATTCTGATTGCGGCAATATGGAGGCCCCGATGAAAAATCGGGACTGTATATTACCCTGGGCAGTGAGGTATTGAGGGTGGGTGCAAGAATTTCAATGCTTATTCCTGCGAAAATCTGCGAGGAGAGTAGCAGGGAGCAGAGAAATATCACGCGTAATTTCTACCGCGAACAATCCGTCATTTCGACTGGAGCGCAGCGTAATGGAGAAATCTATTAATTTAACTCTACAGATTAAAATTTTCTATCGGCTCACCGCCGCCGAGAGGCTCTTTCTTTTGGCTTGACCCAAAAGAAACAAACCTGAGCGCAGCGAAAGCATGCCTACCATTAAAAACAACCAACACAAAGGCATAACTAAAAGGCTTGCACCGTTTTTTATATGATTATTTTATTTTTATAGGTATAAAAGATTGCTGCGCAATTCTTGTACTAAGCCATCGAAATTCCCATTGCGGCAATATGGAGGCCCCTGATGAAAAAACGAAACTGTATATTACCCTGGGCAGTGAGATATTGAGAGTGGGTGCAAGAATTTCAATGCTTATTCCGGCGAAAATCTGCGAGGCCGGTAACAGGGAGCACATAGCTTGGTGTATAAAATAATTCTAACACGGCGTCATTCCCGCACAGGCGGGAATCCTAATGCTCGTGCCATTTTGCTATCCTTCCTTGTAAAATCCTGATCTTTCTTGCTAAATTGCATTTCAAAACATCAAAAATACCATGGCAAAAGAAACCGGAAAACCAGAATTTTGGGAGAAAGCTTTTGATGAAAAAAAAGAAATGTGGGGCCTTGAGCCGGCCAAATCGGCAATATTGACTAAAGATTTTTTCGTTCGTGAAGCTGTGAAAAATATCCTCATACCCGGTTTTGGTTATGGACGTAATGCACAAATTTTCAGGGAGAATGGAATCGAAGTTACAGGCATCGAGATTTCTAAAACGGCTATCGAAATGGCCAGAAAACACTATGGAGATGCTATGCTAATTTATCACGGTTCGGTAACGGAAATGCCATTTGATGATAGGCAATATGATGGGATATTTTGTTATGCCTTAATCCATCTGTTAGATAGCGGGGAAAGAAAAAAACTGATTAATGATTGCTACAACCAGCTATCAAATGGCGGTTACATGGTTTTTACCGTCATTTCCAAAACAGCCAATACTTATGGAAAGGGGAGATTGATTAGCAAAGACCGCTACGAAATATTTGAAGGGGCTCAGTTATATTTTTATGATACGGAATCCATAAAAACCGAATTTGGTGAATATGGATTGTTTGAAATCACTGAGGTTGAAGAAAATCAGCCTTTTTATCTGATAAAATGCAAGAGGAGTTTTAGTGACAAATAAATTAATTGACCAATTGCGAACTTTCCGGGATTACGCTCAAAATGATTATAAAAACGAATTCAGCGTCTATCATCTCCATTAAATTGAGTTAAACCTAATTTTAGGTTTTATAAAGGGAAATACCTTGAGATTTTGATTCTGTTTTTCTTAAAAATAATGTTATTGCTTAATATTTATACAAAAGTTGACAATACCACCATAACAATTTGAAATATCACATAGAAAATTGCAAATTGCGCTTAAAAATCATTCGATGGGCAGAAAAATAACCGACGGACCTTTAAGAAATAAAGAAAGAACAAAACAAAAACTGATAGATTCGCTTGGTGTCATCCTCATCGAAAATGGTTTTAAGGGTTTAAATGTAATGCAGGTGGCGGCTAAGGCCAATGTAGACAGAAAACTGGTTTACAAATATTTCGGAGGGCTGGAAGGATTGGTAAGAGAGTATCTTTTCACAAAAGATTACTGGAGGTTTAGTGATGAACAGACTGCGCAGGTAATTGAATTAACTAAGGCTGATGCCGGAAAGAAAATGGCGTATCAATTGCTTGAAGATCAGTTAAATGCTTTAATGGCTAATGAAGAGATGAGGAAAATTGTTACCTGGGGACTTTCTGAAGATTTTGAGCCATTAAAAGAACTCAACCGTGAACGCGAAGAAGTAGGCGAAAAGCTCTTTGCGGCTGTGTATGATAGTCATTTTAAAGACAGCGATAAAAATATAAGGGCCATTGAGGCTATCCTGATTAGCGGAATATATTACCTTTCGCTATATGCTCAAACCAACGGAACTTTCTGCGGCATTGATGTGAAGGCGGAACAAGGGCAGGAGGAAATAAAAAGATCACTTAAACAGATTATCGACTGGGCTTATTCTTAGGGCTAATCAAAATACATTAAGCCATTAAATTTGACCGGCTAAAAATATAAATATGTCTATCACTACTGAAAGCGAAAAAACAGGAATGGAACAGGCAAGTGCTGCTGTGGCCATTACCCTTAAAAAGATGCGTGAATTTGCCAAACCCGGCATTTCGACAAAAGAACTGGATGAGTATGGCGGCAAATTACTGGCAGAGATGGGCGCACGCTCTGCACCCTTTTTAACTTATGGTTTCCCCGGATATACCTGTATCAGCATTAATGAAGAAGCCGCACACGGTGTTCCTTCAGCAGATAAAATTCTTAAAAACGGCGATCTGATCAATATTGATGTATCTGCAGAATTAAATGGCTTTTGGGCTGATAATGGCGGTTCTTTTATTATTGGCGAAGATATTTATGGTCATGGCCGGTTGGTAGAAACCTCAAAAGAGATATTGAAAAAAGCGATCAGTAACATTAAAGGCGGCGTGCGGATATCTGAAATCGGGAGGTTGATCGAGACTGAAGCCAAAAAGGCAGGTTACACCGTAATCAAAAACCTCACAGGCCATGGAATTGGCCGCAACCTGCACGAAGCACCTCATGAGATTGCCAACTACTGCGACCGGTTTAACATTACCCGTTTTAAAAAGAATTCGGTGGTTGCGATAGAGACATTTATTTCCACCCAATCAACCATTGCAGATACACAGGCTGACGGCTGGACCCTATGCGGTAATAAAGGAGGCTTTGTTGCGCAACATGAACATACCATTATGGTAACAGGAGGCGAGCCCATAATATTTACAGCAGAAAACGGCATTTGGGATTAGAGGCTAATGCCTGAAGTAAAATTGTCATTTAAACCGTAGTGGAGAAATCTTTTAACATCGCTTAAGATTTTCTCCTGAGTTAACTTCGGCCTTTTTTGCCCAACGCGGGTGGCTTATCCTGCTTAACGCAGCCGAATAGCGCTTTCTTTAGAACCTACCGGCTCGCAATTTTTTTATTAAAGGTTGCGGAAAGGCACAGGCATTGCATTCCAAAAAATTGACCATGCCGGCTTAAAAACTAAACAAAGAAACAGTGTTTGGGCCTGGCCGGAAACCAATTAAACTGATTCCTATAGCAGGATCATAATGCTATATCTTAGTATTAATCATTAAGTTTTGCAGAAATTTCTTTCAGAACATTTATACTAAAAGTATGTCTGCCTTCAAGCCAGCGCTCAATTTCTAACGGATTAATATCTACCAAAACAGAGAGGTCATTTTTGGTAAGTCCTTTGTCTGCCAGTGTTTTTGCCGTTTTATCTGCAATTTCAACATTCGTCCGTGCAAGTTCCTCAATGGCCGGATTTCCGGTTTCTTCCAGCCAGATGGATACAAAATCGTTTTCTTCCATTCGATGTTATTCCTTTAATTTTAAGCAAATTCAACGCGTTTAACACCGTCAAATTTATTTTCGGGCGAAAGTAAGCATATTCATCCTGAAAATCCAATCGGGATGTAAATATTGTATTATAATCTTCCCTGGAAATAACAAAGTCCGGAAACCACTCCGGACCTTTTATTTTAACTCAATTGCTAACCAAATATATGATACCGCAAATATAGGAGGCCAGTGTTAAGCCATTGTTATATGGTCATGAATTCATAAAAGGGTTGGCTAAAATCTTTGGATTTCTGGCTGTACATTTCCTGAAAACTGACAATGATTTGTACCGGATTATGCGCATTTGATAACATAAACTAAGCGGTAAGTTAAAACAGGTTGTCTTGCTTTGCGCTCATTAGCAAGATTAGATTTAAATGGAAAAAATACAGACAAAGATCAGCTTGGATCTCCAGAAATTCATTGACAAATTTGAACCCAACAAATTTAAACTGATGTCGAACGGGATCGAAGTTAGGGGAGTAAACGACATTCACCGTGCCATCGCCGGGGCAAAAGACCTCATTACAAGGCTACAACTTAATTTAATTGTAGCCCACAATGCAGAAATGTTAAGTTATCGTGGATTCGAGGTGAATAACATATAATATGTATTCTGGTAATGCAAATTTCATTTGATTTATCGTCATTCCCGCGCAGTCTGCAATCTTAATTCCCTAAGCTTTAAGATTTCCACTCAAGTTGGGAATGACGATACTTCTTTTCAATCCTTAATGCATAGCGCTATTAACTATGCCCGGCTTCAGCAATATATTCGGGATCAACCGGTGTAGAATCATCCCCGGGTGTGTTTTCCAGATAAGACTGCTCCACATCATTAAGATATGCTTTCAGTTGGGTAATTCTTGCTATAACTCCGACTTTTTCCTCCGCGGTATGTTCAGGGGCGCCATCCATCGCTTTAACTGTATCTATGGCATAATCCATAAAAATTTTTACGTTCTCTGATAATAGTTCCTTTTTCATATTAATTCGATTTATATATTAAACTGATGTACTGAGATTTCCGATCGGGTTAATCTGCTGTCCAGGCCGAAACCGATCCGGCAGCAACCAAAAATTCTCCCCAACCATTTTCATCAATAATTACTTCAGCTTCAATATTGTTTAACCTGTCGCGGAAAACCCTTCCTGCAAAATGCTGGCCCATTTCCATAGCTTTATATCCTTCATCACCGTTAGAAATTAACACTGCTATACCCGAATTTTCATGTTCTTCATCACCCGATAAAGTCCAGCCGATGCAGTTGGGGTGATCGAAATAATCGCGCTGGGTACCATGCACTACGTTTTTTCTTAGCCCGAGCATGCTCTGTATTTCTTTTACCGGTTCGAGCACAATTTCGTGTTCATTGCCATCATTTCCTTTATCGCAATATTTGGCGCCATAAAGATCAGGATAAAAAATGCATGGATATCCGGTGTTGCGCAACAAGATCAGTGCATAAGCCAGCGGGCGGAACCAATGGTCTACCGTTTGCTCTAACGATTGTAAAGGCTGTGTATCATGGTTTTCAACCAGGGTAACTGCAAGGTCGGGTCTGGTTTCTACCAAAGTATTCTGAAAGATTTCGCTCATGTTAAAGGCATTGCCTTCTTTTGATGCACGCGAAAAATTGCCTTGTAAAGGCGCATCAAAAAGCGACATGCGGCCTTCGGTGATATCGATGTATTCAAGCAATGAACCCAAATCACCCGGCGACCAATATTCACCTACAGTAAACAGTTCTTTACCTGTTTTTTCACGCATATTATCCAGCCATTCGTTATAGAATAAAGGATCCATGTGTTTAATCGCATCCAGCCTGAAACCATCGAATTTAATCGTTTCGTGAAGCCACTCTCCCCATTTTTTAACTTCCTCGCGTACATGAGGGTTCCGGTAATCGATATCGGTAAGCATCAGGTAATCATAATTACCGTTTTCTTTGTCTAAAACTTCCTGCCAGCCTTCGCCATATTGGTTTTGAATACTGAAAATAGCTGTTTCACCGGTTTTATTATCAAAATCTACACCTGCAAAACACTGAAAATCCCACTCAAAAGCCGAATATTTTTTAGCCCTTCCCGGATAGGTAAACCTGGTGTAGGCCTCAATTTCATAAGGTTCAGAAATGAAATTGTTCCTGTTTTCTGGATCAACTTTTCTTACGGTTACCGTTTCTGTTTCATCGGCACCACCAAGGTGGTTTAGCACAATGTCCATATATACCTGTAATCCTGCTTCCTGTGCCATACGTACACCCTCCAGCAATTCAGCCTTGGTGCCATATTTGGTTCTCACACTTCCTTTCTGATCAAATTCACCCAGGTCATAAAGGTCGTAAGAATCATAACCTGTTGATTTTTCGCCATCCATGCCTTTGTGTGCAGGAGGAAGCCATAATGTATCAATTCCGAAAGATTTGAGTTCTGTTGCTTCGTCCTTTAATTTTTTCCAGAGCGAACCATCAGAAGGATAGTACCACTGAAAGTATTGTAGCATGGTATAGTTTTCCATATATTATAATAAGTTTATGGGGATACAACAGTAACTACCGCTTAAGGTTTGAAGATTGTTTAATCTGTTTATAAAAACAAAGGAAAATGGCCGTGGTTACACAAAAAACGTTATCTTGAAAATTTTAAATTGCTGGTCCCTGCAAAATCTGTCACAACCATTTTAAGCAATTTAGTGCAGAAAATTAATTTTAAAATGGAACTTCAATAATTTAAAAAGATTTTTAGTTACAGCCATATATATACGCGCGAAACGCTGTAGCGTTAAAAATCTTATACCGAAAATAACAACTCAACGGTTTAATGTATTCTAATTGTGAGTTGCTAATCAGGGCCTTACAAAAACTTTAACGCCTTTAGCTTCGTTTCTTAAATAACCACGGCGATTAAAAGCCGGTTTATAAAAGGAGTAGCCGAAAACCTCAAATAGAGTAGGCATTATTAAAATTAGAAACGTTATGAAACTTCAAGAGTTAAATTTAAACGAAATGAAAGAAATCAACGGTGGTGGTTTATTTGATGGTAATGATTCGTCAAATTCAGGCGGTTTGTTAGGATCGATCGGAATTGGTAACCTGTTATCATTTTCAAACGAAACCCAGGACGGAGATGAATCGAGTAAAACCTCGTTCTCTTTAGGGAATAACATTGGCGGAAGCCTGGAAGGTTTATTTAAAAGCTTAACCAGCTAATTTGAATTGACAATTCTTTTATAAAAAAGGGACTTCTCCGGGAGTCCTTTTTTTATGCGTCAACATTAACGTTTTAGATAAGGTAATTGTTTTAATTAATTGACAACCAAATAGTTTATTGTATTCGTTTGTGTTGTTTAAAACAGCTGTTTTAGAAAATCTGATTGTTAAACTAATGCGTTTATTAATTAAACGGCTATGAAAGCCGAAATCAGGGGATGCTGAAAACCTATAACAGAGTAAGCTAATTAAATCTATTTATTATGAAAATGCAGGAATTGAATTTAACAGAAATGAAAGAGATTAATGGTGGTGGTTTATTTGGAAGCAACGATTCGTCGAATACCGGCGGCTTGTTAGGATCAATCGGAATCGGTAACTTATTATCATTCCAAACCGCCAGTAAAGATGGTGATGAAGCCAGTGCAAGTTCGTTGTCAATCGGTAACAATATCGGTGGGAACTTAAGTGGCTTATTCGATAGTTTAAGTAAATAATATATTATAAGCGTTGAAAAGGAGGATAATTATTTATTCTCCTTTTTCTGTTGAATTTAAATCAGAATCATGGAAAATTTATCAGAAAAAGAGTTGATCACCATTAATGGCGGTGGATTATTTGATGGAAATACAGGTACAATGGCCATATCACTTACAGCTACAACCGATAGTTTGCTGAGCATTTCCTTTACAAGAGTTGATGGTGATTATAAAAGCACAACCACACTTTCTGCAGGAAACAATATTGGTTTAAACCTGGGGTTGTTAGGTCAAATGAAATAATTGTTGTGCATTGTAAAAGCTTTTCTGCTATGTAGAGAACTAAACCGGCTCAAATGCGTATATAATTTTAGATATGGATAGCGATAAATATATATTTCCGAAGGAAGTGATTGAAAATACGGCTGAATACCATTTTCACACCCATAACTCGTACACTAAAGTTATATATCAGGTTATACTTGTGGTATTAATTGCTGCTTTTCTGGCCATGTTCCTGATTAAGGTTGATGTTAATGTTAAAAGCACAGGACTTTTCAGGCCAACTGCAGAACGGAATGAAATAAAACCCTTAATTGCCGGTCGTATAGATTCGCTGTTCATTAAAGAAAACATGCATGTTAAAGCCGGCCAGGTTTTACTGACCATCAAAAAAGAAAATATCGAAAGCCAGGATGCCCTGAACCAGTTTCAGCAAACGGATGTTGAGGATCAATTACATGATCTTGGCTTACTGATCAACGCCTATAAACGAAACGACTGGTCGAAAAAACTCCCTTTAAAATCAGGCATTTATGGTCAGCAGTATAGCTTATTTATGCAGCGGGTTACCGAGGCTAAAGCCCGTTATCAGCTGGCTTATAAAAATTACGACCGTTATGCATATTTATATAAGAGAAGGGCGGTTTCTGCATTAGAATATGATGAAGTTAAGCTTAAAAAAGATAATGTATTTAACGAACTTTCTTTAATTGGGGAGGAGCAGGGCAGCAAATGGCAAACCGAACTTAATCAGCTAAACATCCAGCGCCAGCAACTGGGCTCCCGCGACCGACAGTATGAGGAAGAAAAGGAATTTTATACCATTAAAGCTCCGCTTACCGGAACCGTGCAGCAATTAAAAGGCATCCAGCCGGGAAGTTCCATTTCGGCAAACGAAATTTTGGGAGAAATTTCTCCTGATTCAGGCCTCATCGCCGAAACCTATGTGCAGCCGAAAGATATTGGATTATTACGCGTAGGTACAAAAGCCAGGTTTCAGATTGATGCCTATAACTACAACGAATGGGGCATGGCCACCGGAAAAGTGGTATCCATTTCGAGCGATGTTTTTATGCAGAATGGCGCGCAACCTTTTTTTAAAGTGAGGTGCCTGCTGGATAAAAACAGTTTAAAGCTCCGCAATGGTTATATCGGTAAAATTAAAAAGGGCATGACTTTACAGGCCCGTTTTTTTGTTACCCGGAGAACACTTTTCCAGTTGCTTTACGATAAAGCAGACGATTGGTTAAACCCAAATGTAATTCCTCAAAGTAAAGAAAACCAGGTAACCAACCTATGAAAACCATTAAACAATTTTTTCAGGCTTTAAGATCGGATAAAAAAGCGAAGAAAACCATTATAAGGCAGCATGATGTTACCGACTGTGGTGCAGCATGTCTGGCTTCAATTGCCATTCATTATGGTCTGGATATGCCCATTGCACGTATCCGTCAGTATGCCTCTACCGATAAAAAAGGCACCAATGTATTAGGACTGATTGAGGCATCGGCCCGTTTGGGCTTTTCGGCTAAAGGAGTAAAAGCCAGTTACGATAATCTTTTTACCATTCCGCTGCCCGTTATTGCGCATGTAAACCACAATAACATTGCACATTACATTGTACTTTATAAGATTACTGAAGCATATGTAGAAGTAATGGATCCCGCCTATGGCGAAATGCAAAAATTAACGCCCGATGAGTTCAGGCAAAAATGGACGGGTGTTTTAATTATGCTTTTGCCCGGAGATGATTTTACGGCAGGTACGGAAAGAATTTCGCTTGAAAAACGATTCATTTATTTGCTGATGCCCCATAAATCGGTTTTAATCCAGGTGTTGGTCGGCGCTATTTTTTATACCATACTCGGTTTATCAACCTCTATATTTCTCCAGAAAATTGTAGATAACGTATTGCCTGAGGGAAATACCAATCTCCTTAATTTAATGGGTACGGTGATGATTATCATCATTTTACTGCAGATTTTTATCAATTACGCGAAAACCCTTTTAACCATTAAAACCGGACAACAGATTGATGCCCGGTTGATTTTGGGCTATTACAAACATCTGTTAAAACTGCCGCAGTCTTTCTTTGATACCATGCGTGTTGGGGAGATTATTTCGCGGATGAACGATGCAGTTAAAATCAGGGCATTTATAAATGATGTGCTCGTTGGTTTCGCGGTAAATGTTTTTATCCTGATTTTCTCTTTCGCTTTAATGTTTACCTATTATTGGAAACTGGCGTTGATTATGCTTACCGTGGTGCCTTTGTATGCGCTGGTGTATTATGTATCTAACCGGCTGAATAAAACCACGCAGCGCCAGTTAATGGAGAAAAGTGCAGAACTGGAAAACCAACTGGTAGAATCGGTAAACTCGGTCAGTACGATCAAACGTTTCGGGCTGGAAAATTTTTCGAACCTTAAAACGGAAATCAGGTTTATTAACCTTTTAAAAACAGTTTACACTTCAGGTACCAATTCACTTTTGGTAGGCAATGCGAGTGGTTTTATCTCGAGTATTTTTTCGGTGATATTGTTATGGGCCGGTGCAAGTTTTGTGCTTCAGAACATGATTACACCTGGCGAACTATTATCATTTTACGCCATAATTGGTTATTTTACTGGTCCGGTAATTAGTTTGATCGGGATGAACAAGGTTTTTCAGGATGCGCGCATCGCTGCCGACAGGTTGTTCGAAATTATGGACCTTGAGCGCGAAAAAACAGAAAACAGAACTGATTTAACGCCAGATATGATCGGAGATATTGAATTCAGGGATGTAAATTTCAGGTATGGCACACGCGTAACCGTGTTCGATGGATTTAACCTGCATGTGCCCAAAGGGAAAATTACGGCTGTGGTAGGGGAAAGCGGATCGGGAAAAACGACATTATTGTCGCTGCTTCAAAATATTTATCCGCTACAATCCGGCAACATTATGATCGGGGAGTTCGATATTAATTACCTCACCAACGAAAGTTTGAGGAAACTGGTAGCGGTTGTTCCGCAGGACGTGCATCTTTTTGCGGGCAATGTAATCGATAACATTGCTGTAGGAGAAATGGAACCCGACATGAAAAAAATTATCCGCATCTGTGCGCAACTGCATATTATGGATTTTATCGAACGGCTCCCTAATGGATTTGATACTTATCTGGGCGAAAATGCCACTAATTTATCAGGCGGACAGCGGCAGCGTTTAGCCATTGCAAGGGCCTTATACCGCGATCCCGAAATTCTGATTCTCGATGAGGCTACTTCTTCACTTGATTCTTCTTCTGAAGAGCATATCCATCATGCCATTTCTTTACTCAGGGAAAATGGAAAAACCATTATTTTAATCGCCCATCGCTTAAGTACTGTAATAAATGCGGATAAAATTGTTGTATTAAAAGAAGGAAAATTAATAGAAGAAGGAACGCATCAACAACTTGTAAAGTTAAAAGGGATGTACACAGGTATGTGGCAAAAACAGTTTCCTGCTGTGGTAAATGTTTAAGGGGTTGAAATATATAGCCACTAATTCTGTTTTTCTTAATGGCGCATTAAAATTTTTACAGGGAACAGCAGAATGTTGCCCATCAGATTATTTGAAAATTCCGCTAAATTGCTGCATGGTTTGGAAGTGGATAATGGGAAAACACAATTTTCTTTTTCGCCTGCTTATTTCTTCCCGTAGGAGCGGTAACGTTTAGTACGGTAATAAATTTTGTAGGGTCGCCGGTTGATTCGTACACCACCACTTCAGCATAATTAGGCTCCATAATTGCTTCCGAACTGCTTTTCAATACATCAAAGTTCTTGTTTCTCAACTGATTCAACAGGTATTCTTTGTCATGTACAAAGGGAATAAGGAGATTTGGCGAACGGCGCTGCATCCACTGATCGTTCAGCTCTGAATAGGGAATTTTAACCTGGCCGTTCCAGGCAACCACAAGGGTACCTCCCGTAATTACCAGGAATTCACCTGCCCAGATTACCCAAAGCAGAAGTCCTGAAATATTATCGCTTCCCTGAATCCGGAAGGTGCCGACTTCATTCAGGGCTACGATTTCCTTAAATAATATCCCGGGGTGAACAAATAGGAACCCCATATCCAATACGAGTTGTTTGAGATCCGCCGTACTCTGGTTAAAGGTAAAACCCTTGCGGCTATACATTACTGCATCAAAGAAAACCCACTGAATGTAAAATGCGAGTAAACTGCATCCCGCTGCAATGGCCAGAGCAACCTTAAGGTTTCTGATTTTACCAATCCTGATGCCCTGATCGATTGCCAGGCCCAGAAGCATGCCGAGTAAAAATGCGCAAATGGCAATGAACCATATGTTAGGGATTAACTGAGAAAGAATAATATAAAAAAGCGGCAGCAAAACTGAGGCAATAATGCCGATGGCTATAGTAGTCAGGATGCCGGGGCCAGAGGCATGACCTGCGGGAATGTATTTTTCTTCCATATGAGTGAGTAATCAGATTTAATCTCAAACAGCCCGTGGTGTAAATTTGTTTTTGTAAGATCTGTTGTAATGGTTTTTTATAAATTTTTTCGGTATTTATTTTGCTGCAGGCAATTTTTGACTAATGTGGAGATAACCGGATATTGCCATTAAACGCTGAAAATATATTGGAATATTTTTCTTTTAGCGTATTTTTATAAAAAAAATCACCCATGAAAAAAATAATACTGGCCTCATTTCTATTGATCAGCGTTTTTGCGGTACGAGCACAGACTTATCAGGCGGTTACCAGTAAAAACAAAACTTACCTGGCCACAGTTAAGGGGCTTTCTTATACTTATAAAAATGGAGTTGTTACCTTAAAAAATAACGGAAATTACGATCTTGGTACGGTTAGCATCATTGCTTCTTCCAAAACAGATGCAAGTTTATTCGGAATTGCACTTTTTGAAGATGGGCTTGAAAAGGGACAGACAGCGCAATCGACCGTTTATTTTACCACAGGTGAGGGGAAAGATAGCCACGAAATTCCATTAACTGCGGTAGACCAGAAAAACCTGGTCTTCTCTTTTGATAAAGCGGTTAGGGCTGTCCGTTAGTTGTTGTTAAGTTTAACCTAATCCTTATTTTTGCATGAAATTAAATGGCTAATTTATGCTAATACATGGATAATATATTTTCTGATAATGATCAGGTTAAGGTGGTTTCTACTTTTTCTAAGCTTGTAGATACAAATTTTCAGGGCGATACGAATGCAATTTGCTGGTACAGAAACCTGGCCGGAGATTTTAAGGAAATTGTTTCTAAACTTCAATTGAAAGAAGAACTGACCGAAATTTCTATAGAAGATCTCCATGCGCTGCAACTATCCGAAAAAGGTAAAATGGCCAGGGAAATTATATTAAATGATTTTAAATTGCTGGCAGATTTCGGGGCATCACCAACACTAAATTTAATTAAAAGTTACCAGCGTGATGAGGAACTGAATTTCATCTCAACAGATGTGTATTCTTATCATGTAGACCGTTCGCCGATTGGTTCTGATACTTTTTTATGTACTTATTACGGTGCCGCCAGTGAAATTATAGCTAACAATGAGGTTGAACAAAAAATTCTGATTCCGGAAATCCGGCAAAAACTTAAAGAACTGCATAACGGTAGTGAAACAGATTTTAAAAGCTTTTTAAACGAACATTATTTTGATTTGCATTATCAGCCAAAACCTGGTGCCAGGCATGTTACTCTTGGATTGGGCCATTTGTGGAGATTAGCGGTAGATCATCCTGAAAAACAGACTTTACCTTGCGTACACCGGGCACCTGCCGAAAAAAATGGTGAATACAGATTGCTCCTGATCTGTTAAATATTACGTTAAACCCCTTGTTGCCATGCGGGTTTTTTCACTGGAAAGTAATTTGTAGGAGATTTTTCTACAAAGCTTGCAACCGTTATATAAATTTGGCTGCCCATCCCGTTATAGGATCATCCTGTCTGTGGAAATTACCGGCAGCCATTTAATTTTAAACCTCAAAATATGAATTTCAACAAATTGGTCAGAATAAGCCTGGCCTCGCTCTGCATTACGGTTCTTTTAGCTCCATCTCTGGCCAATGCGCAGGATAAAGAGAAAAAAAGGTTACAGGCAGCGGGTATTGTGCTGGATGATTTTGGAAAAATGAAGGAGTCTATCCCGTCTTCGCTTCTTAAAGTTACCGAAGGGATCATTATTGTGCCCAAACTAATCAATGCCGGCTTTGTAGTTGGCGGTAAACGTGGCAGGGGAATAGCAATGGTGAAAAGGGAAGACGGCAGCTGGAGCAATCCGGTATTTGTAACCCTAACCGGCGGAAGCGTTGGTTTACAGGCTGGAATACAATCTGTTGAGCTGGTATTGGTTTTTAAGCACAGCAGCAGTATTACCGCGATTAAGAAAAGCAGTTTTACGCTAGGTGGTGATCTTTCTATTGCAGCCGGTCCGATTGGACGTAATTCTACCGCCAATACCGATTATAAACTAGATGCCGAAGTATATTCCTATTCGCGCAGCAAGGGGCTTTTTGCCGGGATATCATTAAATGGAGCTTCGCTTGAGTTCGATACGGCTGCAGATGCACTTTTTTATGGAAAGGGGATGGGCCCGGCAGAGATATTTGCTTCACAGGGTGATCCGGATGATGCCGTTACTAAAATAAAAGCATGCCTTACTTCTTTAAAATAACATATCTGAAAACTTCTGCCCGGCGCCGGTTTTTGAGAACCTGCCGGGATACTACTCATATTAAATAAGCAAATCGATGAAGAAAATAGGTTTTTTATCATTCGGGCATTGGTCTGACCATCCCACCTACCAAACGCGTACCGGAGGCGATACCTTACTGCAATCCATTGATTTATCTGTGGCAGCAGAAGAAATAGGTTTGGATGGCGCGTATTTCCGTGTGCATCATTTTGCACGTCAGCTGGCATCGCCATTTCCCCTTCTTGCTGCAATAGGGGCAAAAACAACTAAAATAGAGATCGGAACAGGTGTTATCGATATGCGCTATGAAAACCCACTTTATATGGCAGAAGATGCGGGCGCTGCTGACCTGATTTCAGAAGGTCGCCTGCAACTTGGTATTAGCCGCGGATCGCCCGAACAGGTAATCGAAGGCTGGCGTTACTTCGGTTATGCGCCTGAAGATGGTGAAACCGATGCAGATATGGGCCGTAAGAAAGCCCTGGTATTTTTGGATAAATTAAAAGGCGATGGGTTTGCCGAGCCAAATCCTTATCCGATGTTCCCGAACCCACCCGGCCTGCTACGCCTGGAACCCTATTCGGATGGACTGCGTGAACGCATCTGGTGGGGTGCTGCCTCTAATGCAACTGCAATATGGGCGGCAGAAAATGCCATGCACCTGCAAAGTTCTACTTTAAAGTTTGATGAAAGTGGTAAACCTTTTCATATCCAGCAGGCCGAACAGATTAGGTTGTACAAGGAAGCATGGAAAAACGCCGGTCACCAGCGCGAACCAAGGGTTTCGGTAAGCCGGTCGATTTTTGCACTGGTTAATGATCAGGACAGGTACTACTTCGGACAGCAGGGAAAAGGCGCCGATAGCTTTGGCTACATCGAAGCCGATAAACGTGCTGTTTTTGGCAAGAGTTATGCAGCTGAACCTGATCAGCTTATTAAAGAACTGAAAAACGATGAAGCTATACAGGAAGCAGATACGCTGTTGCTTACTATACCGAATACTTTAGGAGTAGATTACAATATCCATGTGCTATCGGCTATTTTAGAACATGTTGCACCAGAATTGGGGTGGAGATAGAAGGTTTATTGCCATTGGTTTAAAAACAGCATCATTAACCGGGATTTGAGGAGGACTGTTTTGTATGAAACCGGTCCAATTGCAAGTCTCTTAAACAATATTTAAATGGATGATCCGAAGTGAAATCAGGATCATCCATTTTAGTACTTCGCTTTAGCCACTTCAATATGCAACTTATTCAGCTTAAGGATATTATGGGTAATACGGCTTGAAAGTTAATTCCAGCCAGAACCAGTAGGAGAAGCGTTCGGTAGCATCCCGGGCAGATCGTAAATTAGTGATCTCATAATTTGCCGGTATCTTAATTTCCTGGTATTTTAATACCTGTTTTTCTTTTAACATTGCAGTTTCACTTTCCGTCCCGTCGCTATAAACAAAGTTGATGGACTTTAAAGGGGCAAGGCCGATATAAGGCTGCAAATAATAAAACCGTAACGCAACAAGTTCTTTATCAGGATCAACCTTGATGGTTTTTGTTTTATCGCCACCAATTTTGGTTGCCCGCTGCCCGTCGTGACTTTCAAAGTTCACCTGGAAACTGTCCATGCTATCACCGAAATTGTAGATAATTTCCTTAATTTTTCCAGATTTCTGGCTCTCATTTGCCGGGCGCAATGGGCGTAGTTCGTTTTCGTTGCCTGGTGAAAAGGGGCCTATGGTAATTCTATTAAAAGCCGGATCAATGGCCGGAGGTACTGATTCTGAACCGGGCATCAGGCGGTTGGTATAAAAAAAGGAGGCGTATGACTGCGCAAAATCGGCCATCCAGAAAGACATCCAGCCTTCTTTAATTTTTAGCAGTTCTTCCTTCCTGTAATCTTTACCATCAACGAACCTGTAACTCTTTTTAAATGACCTTTTCCCGAAGGTGTCGTTTATTTCGATATCGGTGTCTTTAATCAGTTTGCCTGTGGTAATACTTTCGTAAACAATCTGAGAAGCACGCCATTCTATCAGCGCAGGAATCTGTTCGTTAAAAAACGACTGGTAGTTTTCTATCTGCCGCTGCAGGTCAATTACCCAGGCATCGTCAAACTCTCCGTAAAGTGCTTCTCCTGAATCAACCCTTTCTTTAAGTATGGCCAGGTGCACCAGCGAAAATGCAACGGTAAAGGGGATAAGTTTATGTTTATTTTTTGATTTAATCAGCTTGAAATACATTTCGGTGCACTTGCTGATGAGTGTATTGAGCTGCATGGCCTGCTCTGATTTGTTTTTGGCCACCACGTAGGAAACCATGTCGCTTTTAATCGCCATGAGTTCGCTTCCGTCTCGGGTGATTTCAAATTCCAGTATAGCAAGTTCAACCATTCTTGAAACATTTTCACTAACCTGCGCCCAGATATCAGCTTTCGCTTCCTGCCAGAAACTTTTGATTACGTAACTGATGGCACTTCCGATATAGGGTGCTTTGGCTGCCAGGGAAATGACGACTGTTCTTGCTTTGGATTCCCAGCTTGATTTGGGCGAAGGCGGGGGAAAGGGAAAAAAATCTTTGCCGGATAAAATCAGGCGTTCATAATCGGTAGGGACGGGTTTGAGCGTTGTGGACATAGCTATAAATAATTAAAGTTTTGTATCAATTCAGGTCAGGAGTAATCCTGGATATCGTTAATACCGGAAGGGATTGAGCGTTACCCAAGGGCTCTTGCCTATTGGGAGCCTAAAATATGAAAAATATCATATTGACGAAACGGACGGTTAAAAAAATAACTGAGAAAAATCAGCGCATAAACCCGGATAGAAACAAGTGCATGAGATTGGTTAATTGAGCAGAATTTCTAGACCTGGCTGCGGCAATGTTCCTATTTATGATCTCTTCTGAGGTATGCTGAAAGAAAAGGTGCTGTTTTGCTCTCTTTGCATTTGATTAGTCCTTCAACCGGACCGCTATATAAAATTTTCCCTCCATTTTCACCTGCTCCCGGACCAATATCAATAACCCAGTCGCTTTGCGCAATAACCTGCATATCATGTTCAACCACCACAACGGTATTTCCGGCATCAGCCAGTTTGTTGAGCTGCACTAACAACCGTTCAACATCGGAGGGGTGAAGCCCTGTGGTGGGCTCATCGAGGACATACAGCGATGAGCCTTTCTGGCTTTTTTGTAGTTCGGTGGCCAGTTTAATGCGCTGTGCCTCGCCACCTGAGAGTTCCGTTGCCGCCTGTCCAAGCCTGAGGTAACCAAGTCCTACCTCCCGCACAATATCGAGCGCCCGGTAAACCGCAGGATCCTCATCAAAAAAATCACAGGCCTGATCTACGGTCATTTCCAGGATCTGGGCAATGTTTTTATCCTTATAGGTAACCTCAAGAGTTGCAGGATTATATCGTGATCCATTGCAGGTAGGGCAAGGAGTATATACACTGGGCAAAAACAGGAGTTCTACCATTACAAAACCTTCACCAAGGCAGTGCGGGCACCTTCCTTTAGCTACGTTGAAAGAAAAACGACCGGCATCATACCTGCGTTTTCTGGCGAGCGCGGTTTCGGCAAATCGCTTTCGTACCTGATCGAACAAACCTGTATAGGTTGCGAGGTTTGATCGTGGCGTACGCCCTATAGGTCGTTGGTCAACCACAACCAAACGGGTGATTTCTGTCAGGCCGCCTGATATCTTCCCCTCAACCGGTGCAATGGCTGTTGATTCCGGTCCTTCAACACGTTCTTCTCCACTATCTGTTTTCTGTCCCAGGCCATCTGCAACCAACTCAACAAGAACCTGGCTAACCAGGCTGCTTTTCCCGGATCCGGATATTCCGGTAACGCAGGTGAGCACGCCCAGCGGGAAATCAACATCCACATTTTTCAGGTTATGACGGCATGCCCCTGAAATGCTCAATTGGCTTGTGGCTTTTCTTGGGGTACGGATGTCGGGAGTTTGATCATCAAATAAAAATGAAGCTGTGGTTGAATTGGTTATGCTTTTTAAACCGTCCGGCGGGCCGCTGTAAAGAATCTGCCCTCCGTTTCCGCCGGCACCTGGTCCCACATCAACAATCCAGTCGGCATGTTTAATCACCTCGATCTCATGTTCTACCACAAAAATACTGTTTCCTGCATTTTTCAGTTTGTCCAGAATGCCTAAAAGTGCCATTGTATCTGAGGGATGGAGGCCGGCCGAGGGTTCATCCAGAACATAAATGACGCCAAAAAGATTTGAATGGACCTGGGTAGCGAGCCTTAACCGCTGAAGTTCTCCCGGAGATAAAGTTGGCGTGGTACGTTCCAGGCTCAGGTAGCCAAGCCCGAGCTCCAGCATCACTTCGATCCGGGAAAGTATGTCTGCGCAGATCCGTTGCGTTACAATCTGTTTCTCCGGCTGCGGGCCTTTTTGAAGAACCGCATATTTTTTAAAAATGACCGAAAGCTCGGATAGGGATAATCCTGAAAGTACCGCAATATCTTTTCCGTCAAAACCCACCGAAAGTGATTCTTTTCTTAGTTTCTTGCCATGGCATAAAGGGCAGGAAGCGCTGATCATGTACTGGCTTACCCTTTTCTTCATCAGTTCTGACTGGCTCGAAGAAAATGTTTTGAGCACATAGGGCTTCGCACCGATGAAAGTACCCATGTAGTCCGGAGTCCTTTTGTTTTTTATGGCATTTGCAGTCTCCTGCGGAGTTAAACCCGGATAAACAGGCACTGTTGGGGTTTCCTCCGTAAAAAGTATCCATTCACGGTCTTTTGCCGGAAGATCTTTCCATGGAATATCGACATTGTACCCCATCGATACCAGTATATCCCGCTGGTTTTGGCCCTGCCAGGCAAGCGGCCATGAGGCAACCGCCCGTTCTCGAATCGTGAGGCCGGGATCAGGAACCATGGTTTTTTCAGTTACTTCAAAAACACTGCCCAGTCCGTGACATTCAGGACATGCGCCTTCTGGCGTATTCGCAGAGAATCCCTCTGCATAAATGATGGACTGGCCTTTCGGATAATCGCCGGCCCTTGAATATAACATGCGCAAGAGGTTGGATAAGGTAGTTACGCTTCCCACAGAGGAGCGCGTACTTGTGCCACCGCGCTGCTGCTGAAGAGCTACAGCGGGCGGAAGCCCGTCAATTGAGTCGACCTCTGGTACGCTCATCTGATTGAACAGCCTGCGGGCATATGGTGATACCGATTCAAGATACCGGCGCTGTGCCTCTGCATACAGCGTTCCAAACGCAAGTGAAGATTTCCCCGATCCTGATACTCCGGTAAAAACCACAAGCTGATCTCTTGGGATATCGAGACTGATATCTTTAAGGTTATGTTCTCTTGCACCGCGCACCCTGATCATATTCCCATTTTCTTTCCCTGCCATATTTCAATCATTTTATTTTATGCAACACCCAGGTGGCTGACTAGGTTTTACTAAAATGGATTTTACAGGTGAGTAACTACTTCAAATTTCACCTTTGATGGTATTGTTTAAATTTTGGTAAGCAGTAAAAATCACTAAATTATGATATGTAGTGTAATATTTACATTAGTGTATTGGGTAAAAGTCTGGTTGAGAAAGAAACAGTTTGGATGTTATTGAAACAAAAGATGATATTTTCTCTACCAGAGTGGTCAATAAAGGCTAATTATTAATTTTATATTACAAAAGACATTGCTTACCTTTCGCAACTAAAAATCCCGTATGGAAAGTCAAGTCTAAAACCTTAACCGTTCATCTAATATGTCATTTAATACGCTGAAATTGCTACAAAAACAAAAAAAGAACATCCTTGAAACCTGGATGAAAAACCAACTCTCAGATGAGGGGCTGAGAGAAGACCTGATCAGCAATGAAGATCTTAGAACTCAGTCAGAAGAACTGATTTCTGCTTTGGTTGCTAATCTTTCAGGAGAGGACCTGGTTGACCTTGAAGGGGACAGCTGGAACCCGGTTATAGAAATATTAGGCGGTATAGCCATTACACGTGCCCGCCAGGGATTTTCCCCACGCGAAACAGGCAGGTTTGTACATACCCTAAAAGAAGCTTTACTTGAGGTATTGCAGCACGAAGTTGAGGATCCAAAGCAATTATTTGAGGAAAGCCTTAAAATAAACAGGGTTATGGATAACCTCAGTATTGTTACCTTCGAAACATTTATCAAAGGCAGGGAAGAAGTAATCCTCCGTCAAACCGACGAGATTGCAGAAATTTCAACTCCTGTAATCCGCGTATGGGATGGCATTTTAGCACTTCCGATAATCGGCACCCTTGACAGTTCACGTACCCAGGTAGTTATGGAAAACCTGCTTCAGGAAATTGTGGAGACAGGCTCGAGCATTGCCATCCTTGATATTTCAGGCGTACCGGCTGTAGATTCGCTTGTGGCCCAGCACCTGATTAAAACCGTTAGCGCAACCCGTTTAATGGGTGCAGAATGTATAATTAGTGGTATCAGACCGGAAATCGCACAAACCGTTGTTCACCTTGGTATAGATTTATCCAATATTATAACCAAAGCAACCCTGGCAAGTGCATTATCTTATGCATTTAAAGTGTTAAGGCTGGAGGTTCGTAAAAGCAGTTCTGTTCAAAAATCTAATAATTTATAAAAAATGGATAAAATTCCTATTCTTAGGATGGGAAACTTTCTGCTGGTAACCATTCAGGTTGACCTTTATGACAGGCTTGCGCTTGATCTTGAGGCTGACCTGGTTCAAATGGTGAATAAAACCAGTTCGAAAGGTGTACTGATTGATATTTCGGCAGTGTCCATAGTCGATTCCTTTATGGGGCGTATTATCGGCAACATTGCAAGCATGTCCAAAATCCTGGATGCTGAAACTGTGGTGGTGGGAATGCAGCCTGCTGTAGCCATAACGCTGATTGAGTTAGGACTGCCACTAAAAGGTGTGCATACCGCGCTTGATGTTGAAAGAGGGATGAACCTGCTAAAGTCTATGATAGGGGATGATCACGGGGACGAAGACGAAACCGATGATGATGATACTTTCACTGAGTAAAGATACCGTTCAGGTGCAAAGGGAACAGGATGTGGTTCTTTTGCGCAACAGGATCCGCGAGGCTGCCGTAAAAATTAAGATGGGTTTGGTTAACCAGACCAAGCTTATTACCGCTGCAAGTGAGCTGCTCAGGAATATGCTGCGTTACGGCGGTGGTGGCAACTGCCTGATCGAAGTGGTAACACGCGGACGCGACAATGGCGTAAGACTTACCTTTTCGGACAAAGGACCTGGTATTGAAGATATTGCTGCAGCCATGCGGGATGGTTTTTCTACAGGAAAGAGCCTCGGGCTCGGACTCCCCGGCGCAAAGAGATTATGTAACGAATTTGATTTAAAGAGCAAGCCCGGTGAGGGGACAGTTGTGATGATATTAAAATGGGCAAATGGTTGATGCTACACATGTAAGCCTTCAGGCTAACGACAGAAGTTATTTTTCACTGCTAAAAAAGGAAATCCATCAGCGCTTGATGGATGCCGGAATGGAAGCGGGCAGGATTGCAGAGGTAGATATTATCGTTGCAGAAATGACCAGCAACCTGTTTAAATATGCAGATGAAGGAGAAATCCTCTTTGGTAATTTTAGCGAAAACGGAGTGCCATATGTCGAACTTATCAGTATAGACAGCGGACCGGGGATGCAGAATCCGTCAAGAATGATGATGGATGGTATTTCGACCAGCAATACCCTTGGTGCTGGTTTGGGAAGCATTAAGAGGCTTTCGGACACTTTCGATATTTATTCGCTTGCCGGCTGGGGCACCATTTTGCTAAGCCGGATTTACATAGGCGAACTTCCCGCCAGAACTGGTTTAACCGTTAGACCGATAGTGGTTAGCAAACCCGGCGAAAAAGTTAGCGGCGACGGATTTCTGTTGAAAACCAATGGTCTGGACCTTAAGCTTATGCTTGGAGACGGTTTAGGCCATGGTCCTGAAGCCAATAAGGCGGTAAATGAAGCGGCTGCAGCGTTCAGGGTATTTCCCGACAGCAGTCCGGTTGAAACCCTTCGCTTTATCCATTCCTCCATCCGCAAAACCCGGGGTATGGTTGCAAATGTCACCCATTACAACAGCGAAAAACGGGAATGGTCTTCCTCAGGGATCGGAAATATTGCAGCAAAGTGGATCGGGCCATCGGCATCCAAAAACCACATGTCATATAACGGAATTGTCGGGCACAATATCCCAACAACGATGAATGATCAAATTTATAGCACGGCCGAGTATAACCAGCTGGTTTTATGTTCAGATGGGATAAAAACAAGGTGGGAAATCACCAAATATCCCGGAATTTTAAAACATGATCCATCCATTTTAGCCGCATGTATTTATAAAGACCATGCGCGCAGGACCGATGATATGTCAGTTATAATCATTAAAGTTCGTTAATATGAAAGAAATCCTCGATATTTCCCTTGAAAATGAAATGGACCTGGTATTGGCGCACCGCCGTTCTATGCAGGTAGGCGAACAGCTTGGATTAACCGTTGCTACGCGTACAACATTTGCTACTGCGGTATCGGAGGTGGCCAGAACAGCTATCGAATACACCGATAACGGAAGGGTAAACATCATTATTTCCGGAAAATTTCCGCGTTATTCATTATATGCACATATTGTTTTCGATTCGGATCAGGTTTTCAGGGCCAGCGACGAAGGCTTTTTTTATGCCAAAAAACTGCTTCCTGATTTTACCTTTAATTCATCGGGAAATGCTTATGTAATCGAAATGGGCCTCGGGCTTCCCCGTTCACTTAAACTCGACGAACCAAAACTCGTTCTTTTGAAGGCTTATTTCGAAAACGCAGAGCCTTTAAATGCATACGAGGAGATTAAAAACAAAAATAGCCACCTTAACAGGCTTACCGGTGAGCAGGAAGAAGAAATCCGCATGCGCCGTGAACTTGATGAAAAGAAGAAAGAATTTATTTCCATTGCCAGTCATGAACTAAAAACTCCAATCACCGTGGTAAAGGCATATACCCAGATGCTAAAAAACCTGAAGGGCGAATATTCCGAAAGAGTGTCAGGAGTACTGGATAAGCTTGACCTGCAGACAAGTAAACTGTCGCTTCTTGCCCAGCAGTTAATGGATGTGTCAAAAATTGAGAATGGCAGTCTGCAGTATGACCTGGTAGAAGTCGACCTAAATTCTTTTATAAAAGAGGCACTTGAAATCCTGTCGAATGTTCATATTGGGAACAAAATTAAGTTAACACTTGGCGAAAACTGCCGGATAAAGGCAGATCCGCTGCGCTTAGAGCAGGTGCTCACCAATCTGCTGGGAAACGCCGTAAAATATTCACCAAAAAATTCTGCCATTGAGGTGTTAACCAAACTTTCTCCTGACGGGAAAAATATAACGGTTACAGTTACAGACAGTGGGCTTGGCATGTCAAAAGAGGGTATAGAACGTATATTTGATAAGTTTTACCGTTTGGAAGAAGTGAGCAATTCTCATCCGGGCCTGGGTATGGGCCTTTATATTACTTCAAAGATTATATCCGATCATGGCGGACGAATCTGGGTCGAGAGTGTACCGAATGAAGGATCATCTTTTTCTTTCGCTTTTCCTGTTTGTTAATAAATTATAGATCACATTACGGGATTGTAAACAGCCGGTAATCAATTATTTATGAATTAATACCGGCAACAGCTTATTTTAGCCGGTTTTCTATCTCCCCGATAATTTCATTGATCAGTGCAGCATGAAGTTCAGGGCCGCCCTGTTGTGGCTGAAGATCAATTTCAAAAAGTGCTATTTCTTCAGAGAGCTGCTCATAAGGCAATAGTTGCCAATCTTCGCCCGGGGGCCTCAATGCTCCCAGCACACGTCCTTCATGAACAATCTCAAAAACACCGTTTTCGAACTGGATACTGATAGTTTCAGTTAAATTGCCCTGTTGTACCTGCATGCTAAAGGGACGCAGGTTAATTTTATGATGGTTTTCCATATTTATTTTTGCGCCGGATCTATAAAAGCAGCATTAAATTCCGGGTCAAGCTTTTTGTATAGTGTACCGGGTTCTGTAGTTACTATCAGTTCCAGCGTCGGGCCAATAATAAGCTCGAGCAAATGGCCGCCATGTACAATGCCATCGCTGGTGGCGGCACTAAAATGAGTATGGGCAACCGGTTTTCCATTGTACATGGCAATATCTCCGATAAAAGAAGTTACTTCTGCAGTGTCAATCGGGATCACCTTAAATTCTTTTCTTTTATAATCATACCATCCTGCTTTTGCAGAAACCGCATCCCCAATAGCCGTATAATGGGCAGAGGTAACTTTATATTGTTTCGCAAAATCGGTCAGGCCCGATACCACTTCATCCCCTTTAGAAAAAACAATCACATAGGTGATGCTCTTTCCGTTAGTATTCAGGAGTTTAACTTTCATTTTAGGAGCCTTTCCCGGTTCAACCGCTTTGGTTGGAGAAACATATTCCTGACCAGATATTTCAAGGGCCGACAGACCGGTTACCATCATCAGGCAAATTTTTAAGAAGTTGTTTTTCATGTTCAAGGTTTTATTTATTAAACCCTGTCAGCAGGCCTATTGTTTGCACCTTTAGAACTGAATATGCAAAACCGGCAGATTTTGCCAGCGCCTTAATAAAACACACCGGTTGTTAATTTTACTGAACAAATCTTCTGTTTTCGATGTTCAAATAACGGGACAAGGGTAATCTTTGTCCCGCAGATCAATGTCATGGGCCACGCTATGATCTGGATTGAACCGGCCTGAAAATGAAAAACATATGCTTGAACAAAATCAAAAACCTTTAGAAAATCCGGCAAACAAATATCCGGGACCACCATTTGCTAAGCAGCCACAGGAAGTACCCGGACTGGCTTCAAAAATGGATCCTGTTCCCGACCATGGTGAAGAAAGTTACAAGGGGAGTGGAAGGCTTTTGGGGCGTAAAGCACTAATTACCGGCGGCGATTCTGGTATTGGCCGTGCTGCCGCAATTGCTTATGCAAGGGAAGGTGCCGATGTAGTGATTAATTACCTTCCTCAGGAACAATCGGATGCTGATGAGGTGATTGCATTAATTGCTGCAGCAGGAAGAAAAGGGTTCGGTATCCCCGGCGATATTACCATTGAATCTTTTTGCGAATCACTGGTTAAACAGGCTGAAGAAAAACTTGGCGGCATTGATATTCTGGTAAACAATGCCGGTCACCAGCAGGCAGTAGATTCGCTTCTGGATATCAGCACGGCAGACTTTGATACAACGATGAAAACCAATATATATGCGCCATTCTGGATTACCAAAGCCGCCCTGCCCATACTGCCTGCAGGTGCTGTGATTATTGCTACCAGCTCTGTACAGGCTTATGATCCTTCTGAAAACCTGTTTGATTATTCACAAACAAAAGCGGCAAACGTAGCCTTTGTAAAATCTTTAGCCAAGCAACTCGGACCTAAAGGAATCAGGGTAAATGGAGTAGCCCCCGGCCCGATTTGGACGCCCTTACAAACCAGCGGCGGGCAGCCACAGGAAGCTATTGTAAAGTTTGGCGAAGTAACGCCTTTGGGTCGTCCAGGTCAGCCCGCAGAACTTGCATCAATTTATGTTCAGCTTGCAGATAATAATGCGAGTTACGCAACCGGACAAATATATGGTTCGGCAGGTGGCAGTGGCCATCCTTAATCATATTAAATGCTTAAAAAAAGCTTCTTCGGGCAGAAGGAGCTTTTTTTTTGACCCAGTTTTAAAGCGTTTTGCCAACCATTTGTTTAGCTCTGCTAGGATTTTTATTTTCAGACTACCGGCTGCACAACACTTGCTTTCCGTGCTATGTTTCAGGTAAAATTTGTCAGATTCTAAACTATTCCGGGTATTTAATGTTGTCCTGGAAAATAACCAAATGAAAAAATCCTTAATGCTGTCCGCATTTTTATTATTATCAATCTTTTGCTCCTTCGGACAGGAGATACCAAAATATTCCATTTTTAATCCGGTTCCACGTGCAATGCTGAGGGATATGGAGACAGACAGGCCAGATGTAACTGAATCGGCAAGGACCATAGATGCTGGTCATTTTCAATATGAAAGCGATCTTTTCCGGTTGGAAAGGCAGCATGGCGAAGAAGGTATTAAGGAAAGTTATTTTTTCAATCAGGCCAACTTAAAGTTTGGACTGTTAAAATCTACCGCATTGCAGTTTATTGTTCAAAGTTATCAGGTTGACCGGGAAGTTTCTGAAGATGGTGAGAAGCATTTGAAACATGGCTTTGGTGATATTACCTTGCGTATCAAGCAAAATATGCTTGGCAACGACAAGGGAGATTTTGCAATAGCACTGCTTCCGTATCTAAAGTTTCCTACATCCGCGGCAGATAAGGAAAGCCGTTACGAAGGAGGTCTTATCATCCCCATGAACCTTAAGCTGAAACACGGTTGGACAATCGGGATGCAGTTGGAAGCCGACCGGCTTCAGGACGAACAGGGCATTGCACACCACACCGAATTCTTACAGACACTCACGCTCTCGCATGCCCTTGCCAGGCATCTGGATGCGATAGGAGAAACTTATTACACTTATGATCTTAAAGAAAAACAGTGGAACAATTACCTGAACGCGGCCCTTCAGTTTGAGCTGGCAAAAGATGTTAAAATTGATGGTGGTTTAAATTATGGATTACAGGAAGAGGCCAAGAAAAGTTACTTCTTGGGCGTATCATTCAGGCTTTAAACTGCACAGATTTTAGGGCTCATAAAATGGATTTAGCGGAGAATGGCATACCAGCATTTCCATCACGGGAAGTTTGATTTAACTTAAATGAAAATTATACATAATAATTTAAAACCTTCTTAAAAGGATATTGTTATCGTAATTAAATAGTGCCGTCTATACCCGCTCAATTATGAAATTTTTAATCCCAAATGCCTTGGCCAGGGTTTTCCTATGTGCTGCCATATCGCTTTTATCTTTATTCAGTGCTTCTGCAGCAGATAATTTTCCTTATGGATGTATTGTTTTTTATGATGGTGCGGAACGCGTTTTTACTGATTTTCAGGGGATTGATCCGGTAGGGGGTGCCAGAACTTATTCATTGGCAACAAGTTATAAACAGGGAACCGGCAACTGTGAGGTAAGGGTCGAATTTTCCACCCCATATTCGGGCGGCTGCAGTGTTACCGGCGTAACAAATGGATCGAATGTTACCATTGCAGAGGTTTACAATTGTTCGATTGACCACGGGACGGCATTTTTTATGGTTTTATTAGGATTGACCGGGGTTGTTGCCATCCGCAAAACCGATAAAAAATGATTTTTAGGATTAAATGTATCAATTGTTATTCCTGCTCATTTACAGGAGGATCTTGAAAGAATATATGTAAAAATAATCGCTGAGGTGATGCAGCCGATTGCTTATTCTGCCACCGCACTATCGATGCAAAAAAGCAGTTAAAAGCGAAATCAACATTTTGGTGGTACTACGCAAAGATTTAAAGAAATTAAGGGATCAATGGAGATTTTGAAATTATTAAGTAAAAGGTTAAGGTCAATTATATCAGACCATATGGGACAATATTCGAACGTATTTAAGGAAAACCTGATGGCTGGCTCAAAAACGGTAGTTCTTGATTACCTTTTCGGTGAAGGAGACGACATAAATGCCTATCAACTGGTACGGTTTGCAGAAAGTGAACCCTGGAATGTATTATGCAATGGCTATCTTCTGGGCCGCTTAAGTAAAGCGAACGGAGCATGGGTAGAGGTAAATAACGGAAGTTTAAGAGAAGAAAGAATTCTTTCAATCGGTAAGTTTATAGATAGTCAACATTTTAACCTGCTGCCCGATAAGATTAAGGCTCACTGGGAAGATTCTGTTCAAGAGGTGATCATGAACAATGATAGCAGTTACATGGTAGTTTGTAGGGCAGGCATAGAATTTGACCGCTTTAGGCTGATGTTTTGCTCATTTATCCCCGAACTTGTTAAAGAAGAATGGGCTGTCACTTTCAAAGTTTATAACGCTGCATTCAGTGATGATTTTGAAATAGAAGTATTGTGAAGCAGATTGAATGAGGTTGTATTTGATTGATTAATCTTAGAATTTTTTTTCCAGGCTAAAATGCTATTAAACCAAAAAAGACGCAATTTCTTGCGTCTTTCTGTGATCCCGCTGGGATTCGAACCCAGGACCACTACATTAAAAGTGTAATGCTCTACCAGCTGAGCTACGGAATCATTCCTTTTGTTTAAGGAGGTGCAAATATAGAGATTTATCCTTTTCCTGCAAACATTTTTAGAAAATGTTTTTGATGTTTTTTATGCTTGTTAAAATTAGTATTGATAACTAACTGATTTTAAATTTTGTAAGACTGAAAATAATTTTAAATTTTATTTTAAATTTCATAATAATTTCAAAAACCAGCCCTTATTTACTTGATTTTGGAATAAAGTTTAAGAAAGACTGGAATTGTGCCTTATGTTTGTTCCTGTCGAGTTTAAAATAAAAAGCACCTCTTCTCGAACTCGATTTATCCTTATCCGTTTGTTTGATCAATAAACCACTGGCAGTAATTTTGCGGATGAAATTCCGGTTATCAATCGGCGAATCGTACACCTGTTCGTATAAAGCCTGCAATTGTGGGATCGTAAACCTCTTAGGTAAAAGTTCGAATAAAACAGGATGGAGGGCGGCCTGATAACGGATTTTATCCATTGCAGCCTTCACCATTACATTATGGTCGAAAATTAATTCGGGTACTTCTTTCAGCTTAAACCATTCTGCATGGTACTGATCATTGATCTGTTTGCTGTATTTATTAATATCGATTAACGCAAAATAAACCACAGAAACCGTACGCTCAATCGGGTCACGGTCTGGACGGCCGTAAGCATGCAACTGCTCCAGGTACACATCATGCAAACCCGTCAATTCCAGTAAGATCCGTTTGGCTGCCTCATCAAGATCTTCCTCTTCGCCAATAAAACCGCCCATTAAACTCCACTTATCCTTAACAGGTTCTATTGCCCTTTTAATTACCAAAAGTTTTAGCTGATCGCCGTCATAGCCAAAAATAATGCAGTCTACTGCAACAAGAACAGGTTTTTGATTTAAATATTTTCCCATTTTAAAATAGCGTATTTAGTTTGGTATCGTTGTAATCTTTAATATAACCTAAGATATTCGGATAACCTTCAAATTCTTCAATTGTATGTGTTGTAGTAAGTACAATACAGGAAATTCCTGCATTCAGTGCTGATTCTACACCTTTTGGTGCATCTTCAAAAACAAGGCAATCTGCAGGTGCAATCCCTAAAGCTGAGGCTGCCTTTAAAAAAGTTTCAGGATCAGGTTTGCTGAGCGCTACATCATCGGCACTTACTATGGCATTCATATAATGACGGATGTTAAGCCCATCAACCACAAAATCGATATTAAAAGGTATTGCTGCAGAGCCAATGGCCATTCGGATATTGGCTGCTTTAGAGCGTTCTAAAAACCGACTTAATCCATCAATTAAAGCCAGATGTGGCATATAGCCTTGCTGGTAGCGCTTTTCCTTATCACCCGAAAGCCGTTCAACTTCTTCAGCAGTAAACCTGTTTTCGCCAAAAACACGGGCCAATACCTCATGATTTTTACCGTACATCTCTTTTTTTACACTTTCATAATCTAGTTTAGCACCTAAATCTTCTGTCATAATAGCATACCAGGCTAGCGTGTGGTATTCCATATCATTGATCATGGTGCCATTTAAATCAAAAAGAAAGGCTTTCGGCCTGAAATTCAACTCGTACATAAGGTTGCTAAATTATGTGATTTTTTTTACTGTTAATCATCATCATTAATATTAGCTTAACAATAATTATAATCGTTACAATAACGTTAATTATTTTTGTTACTTTAGCTTTAACCAAAAATAAATCTACGTGGAGTAAACACAGCTTTGCAGGCATTGCGAAATCTGTTATGCTCTTAAATTTTAACCAGATGAAAAAAATATTCTTTAAGGCTTTGCCCTTTGCCGCATTATGTTTAGCAGTTACTTTTACCTCCTGTCATTCCGGATCGGATAAAGGCACAGCGGCCACCGAACAAAGCGATTCTTCAAAATACGCAAGCACCATTGATGGGAAAAGCGTTAAACTTTACACGCTGAAAAATAAAAAAGGGGCTTCAGTTTCTATCACAAATTATGGCGGAAGGATAGTTTCGCTACTGGTACCTGATAAAAACAACAAATTAACCGATGTAGTATTGGGTTATGACAGCCTTGGTGCTTACCGTAAAAAAGGCGAGCCCTTTTTTGGCGCACTGATTGGCAGGTATGGTAACCGCATAGGTAAAGGTAAATTTACTTTGGATGGAAAAGAATATCATTTACAGCTTAATGATGGCGTAAATACTTTGCATGGCGGCAATGATGGTTTTTTCTCCAAAGTTTGGGATGCGAAACAGGACGGACAAAAATTAGAATTAAGTTACGTTTCTAATGATGGGGAAGCGGGTTATCCGGGAAAGCTAGATGTAAAAGTAACCTATACGCTCACAGATGATAATGCTTTACAGATCGATTATTTAGCCACAACCGATAAAGCTACAGTGGTGAATCTGACCAATCACGCTTATTTTAACCTGAACGGAGCAGGAAACAATACCATTCTTGATCACGAACTAACGATCGATGCAAATGCTTATACCCCTGTAGATTCGACCTTGATTCCAACTGGTAAACTGCAGCCTGTAGCCGGTACTGCTTTTGATTTTAACAAAGCAAAAACCATTGGTAAAGCAATTGAAGAAAATGACCAGCAGTTGAAATTCGGGAAAGGTTACGATCATAATTTTGTTTTAACGCATCACGATGGTAAAACGCCAGTAGCGGTTGTTAAAAGCCCGGTTACCGGAATTACTTTGGAAGTTTACACTACAGAGCCTGGATTACAGTTTTATAGCGGTAATTTTTTAACGGGTGTAGATAAAGATGGTAAAGGAGGGAAATCTTATCCTCACCGTTCTGCTTTTTGCCTGGAAACACAGCATTTTCCTGATGCGCCAAACCATGCAAACTTTGCTTCAACCGTGCTTAAACCAGGCGAAACGTATAAAACGAGTACCACTTATAAGTTTTTGTAAATAATACTCCAGATCATCAATCACATTTTAACAAAAAAAGCAAGACTTCTGATCTTGCTTTTTTTGTTTACCCTGATTTTCAAACCGGCTTAAGGATTTAATAACCGGTCAGGAAATTGTGTAATATCCTCGATGGTAAGCTGTTGCATAATCTGATACAGGTGAGTTTTAAACATATTGATGGTATGATCGCCTCCTTCATTGCCCAAAGCGCCAACGCCATACATGAAAGGCCGGCCCATAAAGTTAAATTCAGATCCAACGGCATGTGCCCTTGCTAAATCAACACCCGAACGGATACCTCCATCTAACATGATCTTCAATTTTGATTTGTAAGCATCATTTCCCGCTAGTTTAATTAAAGAATTGATGGATGATTCGCCTGCGTCAATTTGTCTGCCACCGTGATTGGAAACAATCACACCATCCACACCGATTTGGATGGCTGCCTGCATATCTTCATCCGTCGCGATTCCCTTCAGTACCAAAGGTCCTTTCCAGAGATCACGAATGGCAGCAACCTTTTCAATATCAACTTTACCGGTAAATGTTTTGTTCATGAATTGTCCCAGTTGCGACATGTCCATTCCCTTTTCCATATAGGGCTTTAAAGTAGCAAATGACGGAATTCCGTGCTGTAAGGTTTTTATTCCCCATAGCGGACGGGCACAAGCCTGCAAAATATTATTGATTGACATTTTTGGCGGAATAGATAAGCCACTCTTAATCTCTTTGTAGCGTAAACCAAATGCAGGTACATCTACCAGTACAACCAATACCGGACATTCAACAGCTTTTAAGCGATTTAAGATATCATCTCTCAAACTATTTTCTGTAGGATGGTACAATTGAAACCATGCTTTTCCATCAGATACTTCGGCAATTCGTTCAATGCTACTGGTAGATACGGTGCTTAAGGTATAAGGAATATCCGCTTTAGCAGCAGCTTTGGCTAAAATTTCGGGTGCATTAGGCCACATTAAACCTTGCAGGCCAATCGGAGATATCCCAAATGGAGCACTGTAACGACGACCAAATAATTCAACCGACATGTCGATATCTCCGCCAACACGCAGGTAATTCGGTTTAAGATAAATATTATCGAAATCGTTCTCGTTACGCGATAAATTAAGTCCCTCATTACAACCACCCTCCAGATAGTCGAAAGCAAATTTAGGAATCCTGGATTTTGCCCTTTTTCTTAAGTCTGCTACAGAAGGGTATTGAGGATTGTAAGGGAATGTAATTTTTTTACTCATATTTAAATGTTGTATTGGTCAGATTCTATTTTAAAAAGCGAAAACTAATATTTTATATTATATTTTCCATCCTGCTCTATCTGCTGTTTTAAGTTTTAGTTGCGGAGAACATAGAAGAATATTTTTTTTAGGGTTGATCTGTCATGCTGAATACAAAGAACTCCTTGAAAATAATGCACTATCAAAAAGATCCTTCATCACATTCAGGATGACAAACGCGGCAAAATGTGTCTTCAAACTCCATAAAACGCTTTCGCATTATCGCTGAAAATTAGTTGACGTTCTTCCGGAGAAAATTGCGCTGTATATTGATGAACTAAATTAAACCAATCTTCATAAGGCCTGCTGATCAGCATTACAGGCCAATCGCTGCCGTACATAATCCTCTTTGTGCCGAAATGTTCAAATACCACATCAAAGCAATTAAAAATTTCTTTTTCTGTCCAGTTTTTCCAGTCGGCTTCTGCCAGCAAGCCCGATACTTTGCAACTTACATTTGAGTTTGAAGCCAATATTTTGATATTTTCAGCCCACGCTTTCAAATCCTGTTTTTTAACATCCGGTTTGCCACAATGATCGAGTACAAATGGCTGATCAGGAAGCTGATCAACCATTTTAATAATATCCGGTAACTGATTGTGGTAGCACAATAAATCGTAGGTATAACTGTATGTTTTTAGAAGCTTAATGCCTTCAATAAAATTTGAATTAAGGATAAACGCACTGTTTTCGGCCTGTAAAATATGACGCCAGCCTTTAATGGTTTTAAAATTGCTCCAGTAGTTTAAGCGATCACCGAGATTTGGGTCAAGCAGATCAACCCAGCCAACAATGCCTTTAATGATTTCATTTTTTTCAGCCAGACTTAACAGAAAATGGTTTTCTTCTTCTGATTGACAGGCCTGTACGGCAATACATCCGGTAATCTGGAGATCCTGATAAGCCCCTGACAGATTTTCGGGGTGGAAATCCTGCCGGATAACCTTCATATCTTCATTGATCCAGCTATCCCTAACCGGATCGAAATTCCAAAAATGTACGTGGGTATCAATCATAAAAATGGTTAAAGTTTAAATATCTGGTCCATTAAAATCCATTTTTCACCCGGTTTGGCACCAGGCAATGCCTGCTGGAATTTCCACATTAAAGTTTCCCATTCCTGCACTTTTGGATTGGCCAGATCGGCTTTTGCCTTTTCTTCAAAAGAGAAGCTTTCATTAACCTCCATAATCATAAATAACCGGTTTCCAAGAAGATATATCTCCAAATCATCTATGCCTGAAGAACTTATACTTTCTTTAATCTCCGGCCAAACCGCTTGATGATATTGCTTATATTCTTCTATAAGCTTTTCATCATTGATCAGATCAAGTGTTAAGCAGTATCTTTTCATATTAATTTTCGCTGTAAGCTTTAACTGTTTGTTTGCTTGAGCCCAAACCATCAATACCCAGTTCTACCACGTCGCCGGCTTTTAAATACCATGGTTCAGGTTTTTGCCCCAAACCAACACCTGCCGGAGTACCTGTTGTAATCACATCACCCGGTAAAAGGGTCATAAACTGACTAATGTATGAAATCATAAAGGGAACATTGAAAATCAGGTTTGAAGTATTTCCATCCTGCAATGTTTTACCGTTTACGGTAAGCCAAAGGCGAAGATTATGCACGTCAGCAATTTCATCCTGTGTAGCAATAAATGGGCCTATTGGCGCAAAAGTATCACAACTTTTTCCTTTAACCCATTGTCCGTTTCTTTCAATCTGGAATTCGCGTTCGCTATAATCGTTATGCAATACGTAACCCGCAATATGCTCTAAAGTGTTTTCTTCTGAAACATAACTGGCCTTTTTACCTATAACAATGGCTAATTCTACTTCCCAATCCGTTTTTTTACTGTTTTTTGGGATAATCAGGTCATCATTTGGACCAACTATTGCCGAAGTGGCTTTAAAAAATAATATCGGCTCAGAAGGAATAGGGGCATTGGTTTCTGCTGCGTGGTCTTTATAATTTAAGCCCACACATATAATCTTTGAAGGACGTGCCAGGGCAGGGCCTAAACGCACACCTTTATCAACTTGGGGTAAATCAGCGGTTTCTATATCTTTTTTTAATTTTTCAAGGCCACCTCCACCAAAAAATTCTTCGTTGTAATCTTTTACCAATGCAGAAACATCGAAATAATTATCGTTTATAATAACTCCTGGTTTTTCAGCTCCGGCTTCGCCAAATCTTATTAATTTCATTATAATGTATTTAAATTATCTTATTAATTGTTTAAGGTAGTAAATCCGCCGTCAATCGGGTAATCGCAGCCCGTAATAAACGAAGCTTCATCGCTGCAAAGGTATAGTGCCAGTGCACCAACTTCCTCCGGTTTTGCCATTCTGCCTATTGGTTGTGTTTTAGAAAGCTTTTCGAACATTTCAGGAATATTATCCGGATAATTCTTCTGTAAAAAGCCGTCCACAAAGGGCGTATGTACCCTGGCCGGCGAAATGGAATTACACCTGATGTTCTCGCCAATATAATCTTTGGCCACACTCATGGTAATGGCTTTTACAGCACCTTTTGCTGCGCTATATACAAAACGGTCGGGTAGGCCGATTAAAGCTGCAATTGATGCCATGTTGATGATTACACCTCCGCCAGCTAAGCGAATCTGCGGAATAGCCGCATGCAAACAATTGTACACACCTTTTACGTTTACACGCATTACACGGTCGAAATCCGATTCATTAGTAGTATCGGCCTTGCCAATGTGGGCGATACCTGCATTATTGATCAGGATATTAATTTGTCCGATTTGCTCAAAAACTTTATGAACCGCTTTATGATCAGAAACATCGCAGCCATAACTATATGCAGTACCGCCGTTTTCCGTAATTTCTTTCAGAGTATCCTCAGCCTGTTCAGTGCTCAGTTCGATGATGTGAACTTCGGCTCCTTGTTTAGCTAAAATGGTTGCAATAGCCTTTCCAATGCCACTTCCTCCGCCTGTAACCACGGCTTTTTTGTTTTTTAGTGAAAACATGTATGGTTATAATTTATAATTGATTAGAATATTGAATACAAATAAAATAAATTTTGTTGGTTAAAAATTTTATCTTCTTGCCTAAATATTAACAGATATTGTCATAGTTCGTTTATAGCTATAACTACCACCTTACCTTGCATAAATTTTACAAATCCGAAAGGCTAATTTACTTATATTTGAATATTATTTTTATATTTAAATAATATTTTAACCAAATATCACATATCATTCCCTTAAAAAAGGAGTTGTAAGCGCCAAATTGAATGAGAAATTTTCTGCTTTTTATTTCCTGTTATTTTTTATCGATATCCTTGATTCAGGCAATTCAACCTGTACAAAAAAACATCGTAATTTCTACAGAAAACCATGTTCGGGTCCGTTTTGGCGCCGAAAGAATTTTAAAAGCCTTATCTAAATTAAATTATTCAATTAAAATAGAACAAAAAGACAAGCTGAGTAATTCGGGTAATTTAATTGCGATCGGTGTATTTTCTGATAAGCTTTTTACTAATCAGCTTCCTGCAGCGGTTAAAAAACAGATTTCTGTCACCAAAAAAGAAGGTTTCCATATTTATACAGCGAAAAATGGCAGCATTTATATCATAGGTAATGATGCGTCGGGCGCTTTATACGGCTGTATAGAACTTGCCGACCAGATTAAAAACAGCGGCAAATTACCTGCGCAGATTACTCTTTCCGATCAACCCGAAATGGTATTACGTGGTACCTGTATTGGCTTACAAAAACCAGATTATCTACCCGGGCACGATGTTTACGAATACCCTTACACGCCCGAAACATTCCCGTGGTTGTACGATAAGGCCTTATGGATTAAATACCTTGATATGATGGTCGAGAACCGGTATAATTCGCTCTATTTATGGAACGGACATCCCTTTTCTTCTTTATTGAGGTTAAAAGACTATCCTTATGCGGTTGAAGTAGATGAAGCCACTTTAAAAAAGAATGAAGAAATTTTTCAGTTTTTAACCAAAGAGGCTGATAAACGGGGAATCTGGGTGATCCAGATGTTTTACAATATCATCATCCCGAAACCTTTTGCCGATAAACACGGCTTAAAAACCCAGGACAGAAACCGCCCGATTATTCCGTTGATTGCAGATTATACCCGAAAATCAATCGCCGCATTTGTAGAGAAATATCCCAATGTGGGTTTAATGGTGGCTTTGGGCGAGGCGATGGAAGGCGTTGGTCAGGATGATATTGACTGGTTTACCAAAACCATTATCCCGGGCGTAAAAGATGGACTAAAAGCTGCAGGAATTAAAGAAGAACCACCCATTGTGTTGCGGGCTCACGATACAGATGCGCCAAGTGTAATGAAAGCTGCTTTACCACTTTATAAAAATCTTTACACGGAGAATAAATTTAATGGAGAAGCTTTAACCACTTATACACCACGCGGTGCATGGGCTGATTTGAACCGAAAGTTAGCGGCTATTGGTACGGTTAATATCTCAAATGTACATATTTTAGCAAATCTGGAGCCTTTTCGATATGGTTCAGCTGATTTTATCCAAAAATCGGTTCAGGCAATGAACAAAATTTATGGCGCTAAAGGTTTGCATTTATATCCCCAGGCAAGCTACTGGGACTGGCCTTATTCGGCCGACGAGGTGAAAGGCAGATTGCTGGAAGTAGACCGCGATTGGATCTGGTACAAAGAATGGGCAAGATATTCATGGAATTCGCAGCGCGACCGTGCAAAGGAAATTAATTATTGGGGAAAAGAACTTGCCAATAAGTATGGTACTGACTTGAATAGTGGTAAAGCCATTTTAAATGCTTACGAAGAATCGGGAGAGATATCACCTAAACTTTTACGCAGGTACGGCATTACCGACGGAAACCGGCAAACGCTGACCTTAGGCATGTTGATGACGCAATTGATCAACCCATATCGTTACGGCCTTTTTACTTTATTATACGAATCGGAAGCGCCTGAAGGTGAAATGATTATAGATTACGCAGAAAAGGAATGGAAAAAGCAGGGTCATGTAGGCGAAACCCCGGTTCAGGTGGCAAAAGAAGTGGTTGAGCACGGTAAAAAAGCCATCCAATCCATTAATGAAGCTGATGCAAACGTAAAAAAAGATACTGCAGAGTTTAAAAGGCTTAAAAACGATATTTATTGTTATAATGCCATGGCCAATTTTTATGCAGAGAAGGTAAAGGCTGCGCTTTGGATATTGCGGTATAAATATTCTAACCAGGTAAACGATTTAGAACAGGCACTGCCTTTCCTCCAGAAAAGTGTAGACCATTATGCAGCATTAGTTAAGCTAACGGATCATAATTACCTGTATGCGAATAGTATGCAAACCAAACAGCGCAAAATCCCGATGCGTGGTGTTGATAAAACCTTTATTCACTGGAGAGAAATGTTACCGGTTTTTACCAAAGAACTGAATCATTTTAAAAAAAGTATAGATTCATTAAAATCAATTAAACAGAGATCGATTGCTGCTATCGTACCTTATAAAGCTGCTGATGTAAAAGTGCTAAATGCAACTGAAACCTATACAATTGCTAAAGATGTACAGCTTTTTAGCGACACAACTGTTAAAATCAAAGAAGTTGCCGCGCAGTTAACCGGCTTAAAAGGCATTAAACTGAGCAAAGCACAACAAATTAATAACGGGACAGAAATTAAGTTCAGCACTAATTCACCTGTAAAATTATTGGTTGGTTTTTTTAACCAGAAAGATCCTCAATACCTCGCTCCGCCACAATTGGAAACCGATGCCAGCGCCAACAATTATGGTCAGTCTGAAATTAAGATTTCAAATGCATTGGTGCCTTATGGCTTTCCGCCGGTAAACGTACACGCCTATGCTTTTCCGGCAGGAACACATACTGTAAACTTAGGTAAAGGTGCTTGTCTGGTATTGGGTTTTATTGATGATAAGCAGGAATTGCGCATTTTTAACGCAGGTTTAGACGGTAGGGGAAAAGATATAGATTGGTTATTCGAATAATGAAAAATACAAGAAATTTTATAGCCACGGCAGCATTGTCGATATTAACAATTACGGGCTATGCGCAACAAAAAACTATCCTCGGTACGGAAAAGCTGAAGAAATATGTGGATTATTTTAATTCAACAGATACTGAAGCTGTAAAGAATTATATTCCAAACAATGAGGCTTTTAAATGGCTTGCTGATCAGGCACCTTTATTCGAATGCCCTGATGAGATACTGGAACAAAATTACTATTACCGCTGGTGGACCTACCGCAAACACCTGGTTAAAACGCCGGATGGTTTTATTTTTACCGAGTTTATTGAGCCGGTTAAACATGCAGGCAAATATAATTCGATCAGCTGCGCCTTAGGACACCATATTTATGAAGGACGCTGGTTAAAAGATAACAGTTATCTGAAAGATTACATCAAATTCTGGCTTTACAAAGCCGATGTTGGCGAAACGAAACAACGGTTCCATCAGTTTAGCAGCTGGGTGGATGATGCTGTTTATCAGAATTACCTGGTAAAACCGGATCAGGCATTTTTAAAGGAAATCTTACCGGCGCTTGATAAAGATTATACCAAATGGGAAACCGAACGGCAGCTTAAAAACGGCCTTTTCTGGCAAAACGATGTGAAAGATGGCATGGAAGAATCGATCAGCGGTTCGCGTAAAGACCAGAATCAGCGCCCAACCATTAACAGTTATATGTATGGAAATGCAATGGCTTTAGATAAAATCGCCACACTTTTAAATGAAACAGCAACAGCAGAAAAGTATAAAAACAAAGCAACTACAATAAAAAAACTGGTTCAGGATAGCTTGTGGAATACTTCTTCGTCATTTTTCGAAACCAGAAAAGCTAAAGGTGGTGCTGCAAATGTTCGCGAAGCCATTGGTTTTACACCCTGGGATTTCAATCTGCCGGATGATAAAGCAATCTACTCAAAAGCCTGGGACCAATTGTTGGATACGGCGGGCTTTAAAGCGCCTTGGGGCTTAACTACGGCGGAAAGGCGAAACCCAACATTCAGAACACGCGGAACGGGCCATAGCTGCGAATGGGACGGCGCATTGTGGCCATTTGCCAGCTCGCAAACTTTAAAAGGATTGGCAAACCTGCTCACCAACTACAAAAAACAGGGCAAAATGAAACCTGAGGTTTTTTATCAGGAGCTGCATCAGTACGCTGCATCACATATCAAAAACGGAAAACCGTACATCGGAGAATATCAGGATGAAAAAACCGGGGAATGGTTAAAGGGCGATAATCCGCGAAGCAGTTTTTATAATCATTCTACTTTTAATGATTTAATTATCAATGATTTGGTGGGTATAAAGCCCCGTCAGGAAAATGTACTTGAATTATTTCCATTAATTCCGAAAAATCAATGGGATTGGTTTATACTCGATAATGTTTCCTATCATGGTAAAATAGTGACGATTCTATGGGATAAAACCGGTACAAAATATAACAAAGGTAAAGGTTTACTGATTTTTGCAGACGGAAAAGAGATTTATAAAGGCAAAGATTTGAAGCCGGTTAAGGTTAAGATGGATTAAAATGATAGGTCATTGCGAACTGAAGCGCTGGGAAAAGAGGGAGCGTGAAGCAATCTTTCATGTATAAAAAACAATTGCTTCGGTTCGTGTCTCCACGAATCGAACTATAATAAAACACAATGAAATACATATTTAAAACCCTGCTTCTTATACTTGCTGTAATCACTTGCTTAAACGCCAACGCCCAATCATATTACAACGTCATTAAATACGGTGCAAAAAACGACAGCAGTAAACTGGCCACAACCGCCATCAAAAATGCGATTGATGCAGCATCAAAAGCAGGCGGAGGTACCGTTTATTTCCCGGCCGGAAAATATTTAACAGGCGCAATTCACCTAAAAAGTAACATCACCATATTGATTGATGCCGGAGCAGAACTGCATTTCAGCGATAATTTTGACGATTATTTACCCATGGTGAAAAGCCGCTACGAGGGTGTAGACGTAACCAGTTTCTCTCCGTTATTTTATGCCTATAAAGCAGAAAACATCTCCATTATTGGTCGCGGAATTATCGACGGGCATGGTAAAAAATGGTGGGATTTTGTAGAGGGGTACAAGGAAGGACAGCCACGATCGAAATGGCAAACCACTTTTGATGGTTTAAATAAAGACATTATCATCCCTGATGATCCCAGACAGATGAAAAGAGGTTTTCTCCGTCCGCCGTTTATACAGCCAATGTTTTGCAAAAATGTGCTGATTGATGGAATCACCATTCGCAATTCGCCTTTTTGGACCATCAATCCGGAGTTTTGCGAAAATGTAAAAGTTCATGCCGTTACCATCAATAATCCTCATTCTCCGAATACCGACGGCATCAATCCCGAATCCTGTAAAAATGTACACATTTCTGATAGCCATATCAGCGTTGGCGACGACTGCATTACTATTAAATCGGGCAAAGATGCTCCCGGCCGGAAAATGGCTGTTCCCGCAGAAAATTATGTCATTACCAATTGTACAATGTTATCCGGCCATGGTGGGGTAGTAATCGGCAGTGAAATGTCTGGGGATGTACGTAAAATAGCCATCTCCAATTGTGTTTTCGACGGAACGGATAGAGGGATTCGCATTAAAACTGCGCGTGGAAGAGGTGGTGTGGTTGAAGAAATCAGGGTGAGCAACATCATCATGAAAAACATAAAAGATCAGGCCATTGTGCTTGATATGCAATACGCAAAAACCAATGTCGAAGCTGTTTCGGAGCGTACACCCGTTTTCAGGAATATCCATTTCAGCAACATTACCGGGCAGGTTAACCAGGCTGGTTATCTGAATGGTTTGGAAGAGATGCCGATCGACAATATCAGTTTCAACGACATTAATTTTGAAGCAAAAACTGGTTTTGCCATCAGTAACGCTAATAACATCGGGTTTCATAATGTAACGGTAAATACAGAATTGGGCCCGTCATTAAAAGCTTTAAAAGTTAATCACCTGATTATAGATGGTTTAAAGAATATTCAACCACTGACAAATGCCTCGGTAATCGACCTTACAAACGTATCCGATCTGTTTTTATACAATGCTTTTCCGGTAAAAGAAACAGTTACCTATCTTAAATTAAATGGTGCCGAAACTAAAAATATCTTCCTCGGAAACAATAACTTTAGGAGAATGAAGGAAGCTGTTAAAAAGGAAAAAGACGTTAAGGCTGAGATCGAAATTATTTCGGGCGATAAAGGACAATAGTATGAAGGTTAAATTTTTATGGGCGATTTTATTATTCGCTGCACATTTTAACGGTTTTGCACAGGAAAACAACCATACTTTATGGTACACTAAACCTGCCGAAAAGTGGACAGATGCATTACCAATCGGTAACGGACGATTAGGCGCCATGATTTTTGCCGGAACTGCAGTTGATCACATCCAGTTTAACGAAGAAACCGTTTGGACTGGCAAGCCGCGTGATTATAACCGCAAGGATGCTTACCAATACTTACCGGAAATCAGGAAATTACTTTTCGAAGGCAAACAGAAAGAGGCTGAAGCTTTGGCGCAGGAACAGTTTATGGGACTTCAAAGTAGCTCCGGTGACCGTGAAGTTTGGGTTAGCGAAATGAAAGCGGGCAAAGGCATTCAGGGTAATCCGGCATTAGCCAATTTTGATGACAAACTTTGGAAAAGCATTAAAGTACCTTCTTACGAAGGATGGGAAGCCGTAGGTTTGGCCAATTTAGATGGGGCAGTGTGGTTTAGAACTACTTTTGATGTGCCGGAGAATTGGCTCGGAAAAGACCTTATACTCGATCTTAACCGCATCCGCGACCAGGATTTCACCTATATCAATGGCAAACTGGTTGGCAATACCGATAATACAGAGCCTCGAAAATATACCATTCCGGCTAAGCTAATCAAAAAGGGCATAAATGTGATCGCCATACAAGTGCTCAATTATTTTGATAAAGGAGGACTTGCGGGTTATAAAGACACTTCAAAAAAAATCGGGATTTATCCCGTAGGAAGTAATGTAGAACAAGGAATTTCATTGGTAAAAGAATGGAAGTATAAAATCCAGGATGAAGATCCGCCTGCTGTTCCGCAATACCAGGCCAGTTACCAGCCTTTTGGCGACCTGAATTTATACTTCAAACCGACTAAATCGACTGTTTCTAATTATAAAAGATCTTTGGATATCAGTAACGCTGTTGCTAAAACCACTTATACTTTAAATGGTATAAATTACACACGTGAATATTTTGCCAGTCAGCCAGATCAGGCCTTGGTGATTCATTTAACGGCTGATAAAAAAGCATCCATCAGTTTTGATGCAGAACTTTCCAGTGCCCACCGAAAATCGTTGGTAAAAACTTTAGGAAATAATGTAATTGCCTTGTCCATACAGGTAAAAGATGGCACCATTAAGGGCGAAAGCCGGTTAACAGCCTTAATAAAAAATGGAACTGTAAAAACTGTAAATGGCAAAATCAGTATCAACCAGGCCGACGAAGTAACGCTTTATTTAACTGCAGGAACTAATTTTATCAACGCTCAGGATGTTTCGGGAAATCCTGCAACGGCTAATGTTAAAGCATTAAACAGCTTAAAAGGAAAATCTTATGCTGCAATTAAGCAGAATCATGTCAAAGAATACCAAAGTTATTACAAAAGTTTTAGTGTCGATTTTGGCCGTTCAGAGAATGAGAAACTGCCTACAGATGAAAGACTGGAAAAATTCGCCAGTGCAAACGATCCTGCTTTTGCTGCTTTGTACATGCAGTATGGTCGTTATTTATTGATTTCGAGCTCCAGGCCGGGTACACAACCCGCCAATCTTCAGGGCATTTGGAACGATCTGCTCACGCCGCCATGGGGTAGCAAGTACACCACCAATATTAACCTCGAAATGAATTACTGGCCAACAGAAATCCTTAATTTATCAGCTTTAAACGAACCATTATTTAATAAAATTAAAGGTTTATCAAAAACGGGCGCAGAAACGGCTAAAGCATATTACAATGCCCGAGGTTGGGTTTTGCACCATAATACCGATTTATGGAATGGTACAGCACCCATTAATGCCTCCAACCATGGTATTTGGGTAAGTGGTGGTGCCTGGCTAAGTCAGCATTTATGGGAGCATTATCAATTCAGTAAAGACCGCAAATTCCTGTCAAATGAAGCTTATCCTTTAATGAAACAGGCCGCTTTATTTTTTGAAGATTTTTTAGTGAAAGACCCCAAAACAGGCTGGCTGATTAGCACACCATCTAATTCGCCCGAAAACGGAGGTTTGGTTGCTGGGCCTACAATGGATCATCAGATTATCCGTTCACTCTTTAAAAATTGTATTGCAGCTGCCGAAGTATTGAGTATTGATGGGGAATTCAGGAAATCGTTAACCGAAAAAGTTAATCAAATTGCACCCAACCAGATTGGCAAATACGGACAACTACAGGAATGGTTAACCGATATTGATGATACGGCAAGTAAACACCGCCATGTTTCGCATTTGTGGGGCGTTTACCCCGGAAATGATATAACCTGGGATAGTAACGAAAAAATGATGCAGGCTGCAAAACAATCTTTACTTTACCGCGGAGATGAGGCTACAGGCTGGAGTTTAGCCTGGAAAATCAACTTTTGGGCAAGGTTTAAAGATGGCAACCATGCCATGAAACTGGTTAAAATGTTAATGAAACCTGCCAATAACGGCGCAGGATCTTATGTAAATCTTTTTGATGCCCATCCGCCATTCCAGATTGATGGAAACTTTGGAGGTGCTGCCGGAATTGCCGAAATGATCGTTCAAAGCCATCAGGATTATCTTGATATTTTACCGGCATTACCATCTGAAATCCCTAACGGAGAAATTAAAGGTTTACAGGCACGTGGTGGATTCGAACTGGATTTAACCTGGGCAAATGGATTGTTGACCTCGCTTACCGTAAAATCCAAAACAGGTGGAAATTGTAAAATCCACTACAAAAATAATAGCGTCAGCATCGAAACTAAAGCGGGTGAAACGTATAAACTGAATGGAGATTTGAAATGACAAGAGACTTTAGAGGCATTTTAAAAAGTATTTTGAACGTAATGAGGTCCGTGGGGACACGTACCTCGGCTAGGGATGGAGGTTTAAAAGGCATTTTAAAAAGTATTTTGAACGTAATAAGGTCCGTGGGGACACGTACCTCGGCTAGAGGGAATATAGCCTTCCAGAATTTCAAACACCTTAGTCTTTGTTTACACATACGAAAATTGAAACATTTCGCGCGCCATGGTTCGTGTCTCCACGAACCAATAGCGCTAACGCTTTTAATTGTTATTTTCCATTCCCCTGGTTTGTATCCTCAAAGACCAGTTAAATGTATAAATTTTAAGCAAATACTTCTATTTATTACTTTTCTATTTGCTATCAATTTAGCTCACGCACAAAATCAAATAAGAAAAGATATCTCCCTAAACACCAACTGGCAAACCATTGCTGATGAGAAAAACCAGAATGCTTATGATGGTTTTCAAGACGTAAGCTATAAAATCCAGAACTGGACAAATGTAAATGTTCCACATAACTGGGACGAGTATGAAGGGTACCAGCGTAAACTTCATGGCAATAAACATGGCTACGCCTGGTACCGCAAAACATTCAAAACTAACAACATCAAAAACGGTAAACGTTTCTTTTTATTTTTCGAAGGAGTAGGATCGTATGCTACAGTTTGGTTAAATGGCAAAAATGTGGGTTATCATGCCGGCGGAAGAACAACTTTTACCCTTGATGTAACATCAGCCATTAAGCTCAATAGCCAGGACAATATTTTGGCTTTGCGTGCCGATCATCCTGCAAATATCCAGGATTTACCCTGGGTTGATGGTGGTTGCTCAACCGAACGTGGTTTTTCAGAAGGTTCGCAGCCTATGGGGATTTTCCGTCCGGTACATTTAATTGTGACCAATGATATTCGCATCCAGCCATTTGGCATCCATATCTGGAACGACAACAAAATCTCTGAAAAATCAGCTGTTTTAAACTTAAGCAGTACCATAAAAAACTATACTTTAAAAGTTAAAAATATAACGCTGATTAACCGTTTGCTTGATGCAAATGGAAAGCAGGTTAAAGAACTCAAAAAAACAATTTCAGTCCCGGCCGGAAAAGAAATCCAGATCGATCAACAAACAGATAAAATCATCAATCCAAAGCTTTGGTCGCTCGAAAATCCGTATCTCTATAAGCTGCTAACCACTGTTATTGAAAATGGAAAAGTTGTAGATGAACTCAAAACGCCTTATGGTATCCGGTGGATCAGCTGGCCTATAGGCGATCAGGCTAATCAAAAACAATTTTTATTAAACGGAAAACCTGTATTTATCAATGGCATTGCTGAATATGAGCATTTAATCGGTCAGAGTCATGCTTTTAGTAGCGAACAGATCAGATCGAGGGTAATGCAAATTAAAGCGGCAGGTTTCAATGCTTTCCGCGATGCGCACCAACCACATAATCTACTTTATTCCGATTACTGGGATAAAGAGGGTATTTTATGCTGGACACAAATGGCTGCGCATATCTGGTACGATACGCCTGAGTTCAGGAAGAACTTTAAAACGCTATTAACAGATTGGGTAAAAGAAAGAAGGAACAGTCCTGCGGTAGTTTTATGGGGATTGGAAAACGAAAGTACGCTGCCCGAAGATTTTGCAAAAGAATGTACCGAACTCATTAGGAAACTGGATCCAACCGCTTCTTCGCAAAGGAAAGTAACCACCTGTAATGGCGGTAAAGGAACAGATTGGGATGTGCCACAAAACTGGACCGGCACTTATGGCGGCAACCCTTTAACTTATGGAGAAGACCTCAAAAGGCAGGTTTTAGTTGGCGAATATGGTGCCTGGAGAACCATCGATCTTCATGATACCGATGCAAACGGTAAAGGTTATACCGAAAACAAAATGACCGATTTAATGGAAACGAAAGTACGCCTGGCCGAATCAGTGAAAGCTGAAACTGCTGGTCATTTTTTCTGGTTATATAGCTCGCACGATAACCCTGGCAGGGTACAGGGAGGCGAGGGTTTAAGGGATCTGGATCGGGTTGGTCCTGTAAATTACAAGGGCATGTTTACTCCCTGGGAAGAACCAACAGATGTTTTCTACATGTTCAGGGCCAATTATGCTTCGAAACAGACCAATCCGATGGTTTACATCGTTTCGCATACCTGGCCAAACCGATGGACAAAACCGGGAATAAAAGATAGCATTGTGGTTTATTCCAACTGTGATGAAGTAGAATTATTTAACGATATAAGCAGACAGTCTTTAGGAAAAAAGAAACGTGGCGGAATTGGAACTCATCTCCAATGGGATAAGCCTGAAATTAAATATAACATGCTTTATGCAGTAGGTTATGTTGACGGGAAAGCAGTTGCCAAAGATCAGATTGTGCTGCAGAATTTACCTCAAAGTCCAAATTTTATTGGTTTAATTTCGGATAAACAATTAATCGATCCGGTACAGGGCTACAGCTATGTGTATCGTGTAAATTGTGGCGGAGGGAATTATACGGATACTAATGGTAACCAATGGTCTGCAGACAGAAACCTAAGTTCTGCTGATCGTTTTGGCTCTACCTCATGGACCACTAATTTTAAAGGTGCTCCTGATTTTTTTGCCAGTCAAAGGCGTACTTTCCAACCCGTTAATGGCACCAAAGACTGGAAGCTTTTTCAAACTTTCAGATACGGACGGGATCAGTTGAAGTATCACTTTCCATTACCTGATGGAGAATATCTGGTTGAACTCTATTTTATCGAACCCTGGCTGGGCATCGGTGGTGGTTTCAATGCTCAGGCCATGCGTTTATTTGATATAGCCTTTAACGGCAAAACCGTAATTAAAGATTTAGATATCTGGAAAGAAGCCGGCAGTAACACCTTATTGAAGAAAACAATCAAAACTACCGTTAAAGGTGGCTTTCTGGATATTAACTTTCCGGAGGTTAAAGTGGGGCAGGCAGTGATTTCGGCCATTGCTATTGCCAGTTTAAAGCAAAATATTCAAGCTGCGCCGGTAAGCAATTCGCTTCTAAGTAAAATTAAAAATGCGGAATTAAACAGTTGGCTGGATATTGGTGACGAACAATTTAAAGGAGAAAAATCAGCATTTACCGAACTTCCATCGAATTTATATGGCGCGGAATGGTTAAAAGCTTCCCGCGGACAAGAAAGTATTGAATTTATGGCTATTGACAGCGTTGATGCCTTTATTGCGCTAACTAAAAACAGCAGTATCCCTCAAGGTTTTGTAAATACGAAAACCACTTTGAGCAATAGTAATGAAGAAGCCTTTGCACTTTACCGTAAAAGACTTGATCCTAACGAAAGAATGATATTCGACAGCAGAACTGCTACGGTTTTTGTTTTGCCGGTTACCCATTTACAACCCGCTTATGATTTAAAAACCACCACAAGCTACAAAGCTACCGATGGCATTTTAGAGGGCAAAGAGGTTACAAAAGCAGTGTTGATGGATAAACAGCGGGTAATTTTTAATGCTGCCGATCAGGGTAGTTTAACCTGGAATATCTCAGTGGGCGTTGCCGACACCTATTCCTTAACCATTAAGTACCATAATCCATTCAGTCAACCATTAAAGGCCAGACTGGAATTTTTATCGGCAGACGGAACATTAATGAAAACAGAAATAGCCGAATTTGCCCCTACAAAAGAGGGGAAATGGAATTACCTGAGCACCAATACCGGCAGCATGATTAACGCCGGAAGTTATAAAGTGCGTTTAATTGCAACCGAAACCAAAGGCCTTGCAGTTGATGCTTTAGATGTTCAATAAGATAAGATGGTATAATATGTGGCCAAAATCTTATATTAATGATGATATTTAGCGATGCATATTTGTTTTAACCAAATTAATAAACGAGCCAACAAGTAATGAAAGGTCTTCCTATAACCGATCTTGCGATCATCTTCATTTACCTTGTTGGGATGATATTAGTTGGGGTTTATTTTTCGCGAAAAAATAAAAATTCCGAGCAATTTACAAAAGCTTCGGGCCTGATCCCCGGATGGGCGATAGGTTTATCTATTTATGCAACATTTTTAAGTAGCAATACCTTTTTGGGTGTGCCAGGTAAATCTTTTGGCGGAAACTGGAATGCATTTGTATTCAGCATTTCGATGCCTTTGGCGGCATGGGTGGCCTCTAAATATTTTGTGCCATTTTACCGAAACACAGGAGAGATTTCGGCTTATACCCATTTAGAAAAACGTTTTGGCGCCTGGGCAAGGGTTTATGCCGTAGTTTGTTTTCTATTAACGCAGCTGGCCAGGATGGGATCGATATTTTTCGGAATCGCGTTGAGTTTACAGGCACTTACAGGCTATTCTATGCAGGTAATTATGATTGTAATGGGTATCTGTATCATCGTTTATACCGTTTTAGGAGGAATTGAAGCGGTAATATGGACAGAAGTAGTGCAAGCGATCGTTAAAACCTTAGGTGCACTGCTCATTTTATACCTGATCATCACAAACATGCCGGGAGGCGCATCAAAGATTGTAGAAATCGGAAAATCGGCTGATAAATTTAGTCTGGGCAGTTTTAAATTCGATTTCGTAGGATCATCATTTTGGGTGGTTCTGCTTTATGGTTTTTTCATCAATCTCAACAATTTTGGGATGGACCAGAATTATATTCAGCGTTACCATACTGCATCATCAGGTAAAGCCGCGTCGAAATCTATCTGGTTGTGCGTTTGGTTATACATCCCGGCCTCGTTGTTGTTTTTCATTATAGGATCTTGCTTGTTTGCTTATTATGAGGTTAATCCCGAACTGGTGCAATCGATCAAACACCAGGTAGCCGTTGAGCGCTTGCCTTTACATGCATCAGCAGCAGAAATATTGAAAGTACAAGATGCTTTGGTGCCGGCAGATTATGGCGATAAAATAATGCCGCATTTTATGGTCACTAAGATTCCGGTAGGTTTGGTCGGACTAATTGTTTCAGCAATTTTATCTGCTGCAATGAGTACCATTAGTTCCGGAATGAATGCTTCTGCAACGGTATTTTCGGTAGATATTTATAAAAGATATTTCAAGCCTGGTATAACTGAAAAACAGAATTTATCCCTGTTGCATTTAGCGACGGTAGGATTTGGACTGCTGGGTATGATTGCCGGGATTGCCATGATCGGCGTCAAAAGCATTTTAGATGTTTGGTGGGAATTATCAGGCATTTTTGCAGCCGGAATGCTGGGGCTCTTTTTACTCGGTATCATCAGCAGGCAAAGCAAAAACCACGAAGCCATCACCGCAACCATTATTGGTATCGCTGTAATTATATGGATGACATTTTCTTCCCTTCTTCCTCCAGAATACGAAGTTTTTAGAAATCCTTTACATAAAAACATGATTATCGTTATCGGTACTTTAACCATTTTTTTAACAGGACTTTTCCTGACAAAAATTAAAAACAAAAAGACAAAAACAGTCCTTTAAGCTCATTCCGACCTTATCCGGGCAAAACTACATAGAACATTTACCATATCATACTATAATGGAAAACTCACAAAAAGGGTTCATCCCGGTTATGCTCACGCCATTTTTGAGCAACGGTAACATCGATTTCCCTGCTTTAACTCAACTAACAGAAATTTATTTACAGGCCGGGGCATCAGGTTTATTTGCCAATTGCCTCTCGAGCGAAATGTTTGAATTAACTGATAAGGAAAGGATCCAGGCCATAAAACACGTGATAAAAGTAGCCAATGGGGCTGTGCCTGTAGTAGCCACCGGAACTTTTGGAGGTGAAATTGCCAAACAGGCTGATTTTGTAAAGGAGGTGAGCGATGCCGGCGTAGAAGCGGTAATTGCCATTACCAGCTTATTGGCCAATGAAAATGAAACCGATGAAATATTTAACGAGCGTGTTTTTGAGCTGCTAAGCCAGACAGGAGATATCCCGATGGGTTTTTACGAATGTCCGGTACCTTATAAAAGGGTGTTAAAACCAAAACAATTAGCTGATTTTGTAGCAACAGGGAGGGTAATTTATCATAAAGATACCTGCCTGGATCTTGTGCAGATTAAAGAAAAGCTTAAACTTACTGATGGGAATGCTTTTGGTTTGTATGATGCTTATATGGGGCATGCAGTAGAATCCTTAAAGGCAGGTGCTTCAGGCTTATCCTGTATCCAGGGTAATTATTTTCCGGAGTTAATTGTTTGGTTATGTGATCATTATAGTGACGAATCGCTAAATAATGAGGTGCAGGCTGTACAACAGTTTTTGATTGATAATATGGAGGTAATGCACCATGTTTATCCGGTGGTTTCAAAATATTTCCTTCAAAAACGGGGTTTAAACATTTCGACTTTTACACGCAGAAACGTTGGTGCATTTACAACAAGTGAGGTAAAAGGCATGGAAACTTTATTTGATGACTATACTTCTCTACGCAACAATCTGAATATTAAGGTTTTTATATAATATTTTTTTTTAAACCTCGCAGGTTTAAACATGAAAGACGTCTGTGCTTGTTTCCAAACGAGAGCAAAATAAAATTTAATTCAAATACTTCCTTTTATAGTCCAGTGGCGTCATTCCGGTTACCTTTTTAAAGTGCCGGTAGAAATTCGATACATTGTTAAATCCGCAATCAAAACAGATCATCTCGGTGGGTAACTTATTCTCAATCAGAAACCTGCAGGCATGACTTACCCTGATCTCGATCAAAAAATCGTAAAAGGTTTTTTTGGTCATCAATTTAAAATAACGGCAGAAAGAAGTCACGCTTAAATTGCTTAATGAGGCCACTTCTTCTAAAGTGATATCCTTTTTATAATTGCTGAGCGTATAATTGCAGATTTTATTGATGCGTAAAGTTTCCGATTCGTTCGATTGATAGAAAGTGTTTTTACTGGTTACAATTGTAGAATATTCATCCGTTTCGGCTAATGTTTTTAATATCGAAAGCAAAATAATTATCCTGTCTAAATTGGTTGCATCAACAGCAGCCCGCATTAAATCAACCAGTTTATCTTTGGCTTTTCCTTTAATCACCATCCCGCTCTTGGCTTTTTCGAACAATTTAGGGATCAGGTAAGCTTCCGGTAAAGTAAGCATGTATTTGCCCAAACAATCAGGCAGAAAATGAATCACCATGGCTTCCGTTGTCAGATCGGGATTATTCTGAAAGTACTCATCTTTACAGCGCCAGGTATGCGGGAGATTTTCGCCCAAAAGTACCATCTCATCAGGCACAAAATTGCTGATGTTGTCGCCAATAAAACGGACGCCCTCGCCTTTGATTACATAATGAAGTTCAAGCTCGGGATGGTAATGCCAGATGTTTCCAAAATCGGGTTTAATGTCATGACGGATACTGAAGGAGCTTTGTAAAGTAATGGGAACTTTATGAAAATGGGGTTTCATCTTTGTGTTAAAATATTTGGTTAACGCTGCAATAACCAATGCGGTTAAATTTGTGCAGCAGGCCTAAAGTTAAAGAGTTAAATGATAATATCCTATATTAATTTGCTAAAAACCATTAGAAAATAGTGTTTTTCTATGTTGAGTTTTGTATATAGCCGCAAAGGCTTAACCAAATTATAAACCGACAAATTATTTTTATATAAATTTTTTGTTTATTAATAAATGATGAGACAAGGAGAAACTACCAAAAATTCTACTAATTTAGGCTGGAAATTTAATCATCCATCTAACCAAAATTATGGTTACGCAACGTTTTCTCTTTAAATTTTTTACGCTATAAAAAGAGCAGATTCCATTAAAAATAAATTCTATTTAAAATATCATAAACATGAAATCATCCATTTTGGCCCTGTTGTTAACATTTGCAGGTATTACCTCCATTTTCGCGCAAAATAATGCTGCTGCCGATAAAGAAGCCTATATAAAAATGATTACCGACCGCGCTGCTAAAATTGTGGCTAATCTCGGAATTAGTGACGCTAAAAAAACGGAAAAAGTAACGGCAATTGTGCGCGACCAGTACAGCGATTTGAATGATATCTACGCTGCGCGTGACGGCAGGGTTAAAGAAATTAAAGAAAAAAACAAAGATAACAAGACAGAGCGAGATTCGGCACTTGCAAAAGATAGCCGTATGGTTGATGCCACACTGGCTAAGCTTCATAAAAAGTACATTAGCAAACTTTCTGCACAACTTACTAATGAGCAGGTAGAACTGGTAAAAAATGGCATGACATATAATGTATTGCCCATCACTTACAAAGCTTATCAGGAAGAAATTTTAACATTAAGTGACGATCAGAAAAAACAGATCCTTACCTGGTTAACCGAGGCCAGGGAGCATGCCATGGATGCAGAATCGTCAGATAAGAAACATGCCTGGTTTGGTAAATACAAAGGCCGCATCAACAATTATCTTTCGGCTGCCGGATATGATTTAAAGAAAGAGGGAATAGAGTGGGAGAAGCGTAGAAAAGCGAAAGAACAATCAAATTAGTATGTATAATGGAGCCTGTTTAGCACTCCATTATTTTTTTTGTTTTTTTATTTAAGAATATTTCATTTATATATGAATTTAATTGTATATTGTATGAGCATTGAAATTACCTAAATAGCTTAAAATTAAATTGTTAACCAGTTTGATAAATAAGACAATTTGTACCCTTTGATTTGTTAATATCCCATATTTCACCCTATTTATTTATTGTGAAATATACTTTCTAACCAAAATAAGTTTTACTAAAAGTACAGAGATGAAAAATCTAAATTAAAATTATCCTAACCGAAATTTACAACGCTATCTAATCCCTTGCCTGACTAGCAAGCTGAAAAACAAACCAGAACAACACCTCCTTAACCGGAAAAATTTATTAGATGACCAATAAAGCAACATACGCTTGCTTTGTATGGATATGTTGCACCTTAATCATGGCATTTTATGGCATGTATAAGGAGAATTGAATCTAATTACTATTAAAAAACTAACCAAATAACAAATATGAACTCAAAATTTTTACGAAAAACCACGTGGGTTTTAGTGCTCATGCTGTCTACATGTGCCGCTGTTTTTGCCCAGCAAAAACAGATTACGGGTAAGGTTGTAGACAAAAAAGACGGGCAGCCTGTTCCTGGCGTAACTGTAGGGATCCGCGGTAAAACCAATAACGTAAGCACTAATGATAAAGGAGAATTTGCGCTGATTGCCGATCCGGCAACTGATGCTTTGGTTTTTTCTTTCGTTGGCTATATCAGACAGACCATTCCTTTAGCCGGAAAAACAAATTTAACTGTAAATTTTACAGAAGATACTCAGTCTTTGGATGAAGATGCTGTGGTGGTTATTGGTTACGGAACCAAGAAAAAATCAGAAATTCTTGGTGCTGTAGCAACCATTAGCGGTGCCGAAATTCAGGATGTTCCTGCACCTAACCTGGCAGGTGCATTAAGGAATAGGGTTGCTGGTGTTGGAGTAAGCCAGTCATCAGGCAGGCCAGGCTCTCCAATTACCTTAAATATCAGAAATTCTACCACTACTACTGCCGCGGCTGGTACCACAGATGAACCGCTTTATGTTGTCGATAATATTACCGTAACCAGAGAAGCTTTTGATAATATAGACGCATCTATGATTGAAAATTTAACCTTCTTAAAAGATGCTTCTGCTGCAATTTATGGTGCTGCCGGTGCTAAAGGTGTTATCCTCGTTACTACAAAAAAAGGTAGAATAGGTAGGCCAAGTATAACATACAATGGTTACCTGGGCATTTCTGACGCGATTAAGGTGCCAAAAATGTTATCAGGATATGAGCACGCATTATTGTTAAATGATACCTTCCGTTCTCAGGGTGCTGCTGCATCGGATTATTTCGCTCCGGAAGATTTAGAGTATATCAAAACGCTGGATTATAAAAGCTGGTACGATGAAGTTTGGCAGGCGGCTGCTACTCAAAGACATAACATAGGCATTTCTGGGGGGAGTGATAAAATTACCTTTTTCGCAGGAGGAAGTTACCAGGGCGAAAACGGAAACTATGCAGGAATGAAATTCAATAAATATTCATTCCGAAGTGGTGTGGTTGCTACGGTAGCGAACGGCTTAAAAGCAGATGTGAATTTTAACGTAGATTATGGTACAAAAGAACTGCACCATAATGCTCAGGATAATGATGCAGCCTTTTTTGAAAGACTGATAACAGTTCCAAGATGGGTTCCAATTGCTATCGATGGAAAATTTGTTAATTATAACGTTAGCGGAGTAAATCCTGCTAATATAAATCCGTTAGCCATTTCAGAATCTGGTTACTATAATAATGGCTCCAATAAATCATACCGTATTAATGCGGCATTAACTTACGAGCCAACCTTTTTAAAAGGACTTGTAATAAAAGGTCAGGTTTCGCAATCAAGCGGATCTTCGAAAAACACACAATATATACCACCATTTACGCTGTACAATTTTGTGAAAAGAGGTAATAACCAGGAATTGTTTACCAATCAGTTACCAACGGCTACTGCCGCAACTTTTCAGCCAACAAGTGCAGCAAACTCATCGTTCACGCCAGGTTTAAGTGATAATAACAGCTATCAGTTTTTTCTAACGCTTCAATATAACAAGACAATCGCAAAGCACACATTTGGCATATTGGCGGGTGCTGAGCAGAGTGAAGGCAATACACAAAATTCAACTGTTCGCTACACCAATCAGCTCATTCCCGGTGCAGATCAATTCTGGGCCTATGATATCAATACATTGGTGGCATCAAATTTAGAAAGGACAGCTGTTTCAAAGCGATCTGGTTTTGCCCGTTTTAGTTATGATTTTGATAAAAAGTACCTGGTTGAAGGTATTGCCCGTATCGACGCATCATCTAACTTCGCTTTAGGCAACCGATGGGGTGTTTCGCCAAATATTGGAATAGGATGGGTAGTGAGTCAGGAAAAGTTCTTTAAAAACAGCAAAGTGCTTGGCTTTATCAATTTCTTAAAATTAAAGGCAAATGTTGGTACCACCGGAGATGACAGGGTTGGGGTACGTTTATGGCAAGACAGGTTCCAGATTGATGTAACCAATGGATACATTTATGGTAATGCCAATTCAAACAGTTTAAACCGTTCGCGTTTAGCCAATCCCGATATCACCTGGGAAAAGAAAAGAACAATTAACGTGGGTTTAGAATCTTCGATGTTTAACAACAAGCTGGATATTAGTATTGAGGCTTTCCAAAACTATACTTATGATGGTTTCGAATTGGGCGCAAATAATCAATATCCACAATATTTTGGTACGCAGGCACCGGTATTAAACTACAGACAACTTTATAACTGGGGTTCTGAATTCAGTATAGGCTATAAAGCAAAACTTGCAACAGACCTGAATCTTAGTGCGAGCATCAATTTCTCTTACGGCAACTCCGTTACAGACAGAATTCTTTATACACCCGGAAACCTGATTAACAATACATTTCCTAACTTACAATTATTCGGTACTGACCCACGTAAATACAATACCAGCAATTATGGTTTAAGAAACCTGGGCATGTTCAGAACGCAGGGCGAGGTTGATAGCTGGATGGCGAAATACCCCAATTACAGGATCTACGATAAAATTCCGCAACCCGGTTGGTTGTATTATGAAGATACCAATGCCGACGGAGTGATATCTGATAGCGATTTAGCGCCTTTGTATAACAACACAAATGCATTTTTTGCATCTGGTATCTCGTTAAATTTAACCTATAAAAACTTCAGTTTAAATACAAATATCAATGCAAGATTTGGTGGTAAAATTTTCTACGACAGCAGGGCGAGAACAGCTCCGTCGAAAACCAGAAATACCTTATCAATCTGGACTGATCGCTGGACGTTAGACAATCCAATGGAAGGCAAATACCCCAGATTTGATGATCCATCATTAGGAATCAACTCAGATTTTTGGGCTGTTGACGGAACGATGATCCGCATCAATACCATGACTTTAAGTTATAAAGCGCCTACGGCTTTTGCAAATAAATTAGGAATCGGCGGAGCCCGGATTCTACTCACCGGAAATAATCTTTGGACAATTGTAAATCCTTTACCATATAAAGATCCGTACACTTCCAGTGCATGGGATTATCCAATGTTGAGAACGATATCTTTAGGATTAAGTGTTAACCTGTAATTTTTTTGAGCAATGATTAATCAAATAAAAAACAATATAAAAAAGGCAGTAGCTGTTTTAATGCTAGCTGCACTTTTGCCTGCTTGTGTAAATAAAGATGAATTTTTCTTGTTACCGGATACTGGCGGTATCGATCAGGCCATTTGGGATAACGAGGGTTCAGTACAGTTGCACCTCAACAGGGTGTATGATGTAGCGATGTACCAGTTTCCGTTACAGCTTGTTCCTGATCGCTATGGTGTTCACTATGCAAGTGACGAGAACTATTTTCCTGATGGTGATGCAAATGCAAAAGCAGCACTTGGATTACAAGGTGTGTTGGGAAACAACGATGTAAGGTACACTGGTAACACTTATGGCGGTAACCCGGGACAGAATAAATACTGGGACATTGCAAGATGTAATGATGCTATCGCCAATCTTCCAGGAAGTAATATGGTTACTGCTAAGAAAAATGAATTGCTTGGGCAATATTATGCACTAAGGGCGATAACCTATTTCGAATTGGTTAAAGTTTACGGTGGTGTTCCTCTGCCATTAACGCCACAGGGAGGAGAAAGTATATACGATGAAGGCAGAAGACCGGCTAAAGAATGTTTTGCGGCCATATTAAGCGATCTGAATAATGCTATTGTATTATTAGATGGCTTCGCACCAAATGATGCCGATGGAAGAGGTAAAATTACAAAGCTGATTGCCACATGCTTAAAAGCTAAAGTGTTATTGTATTGGGCCAGTCCCCAGTTTAACCCTACCAATGATGCAAAACATCCTTTTCAGGCTTCGAGATGGGCCGATGCTTTAACCATTAATAAAGAAGCTTATGATATGTGTGTTGCAGCGGGTAAAAAATTAATGCCAAATTATTTGGATATTTTTCGTGTAGAAGGCACGGCCAATACCGAAGCAATCCTTGTCAGAACTTATTCAAACACAGTACCCAACAGAGGGAACGGAACTGAGCAGCGTGTCAGACCAACATCTGAAGGTGGAAGCACTGGCTTTCCGAATACTTACTTTATGCCTACCACAAAAATGCTGGATGCCTATCCGATGAAGGATGGAAAGCCATTAAATACATCTACGGCTTTTCCATACGATGCAACCATGTTCTGGCAAAACAGAGATCCGAGATTTGAAGCCACTTTTGCTACAAACGGTTCGGTATATCCTTTAAGCGGAAATGCAAACAGAAAACAATGGACATATAACCTTGCCGTTGGAGAGAGCAGCGGAGTGGCAGTATATGTAAAGCGTTTTTCTACACCTGCTTTAACAGCAAGCGCCTCTGTTTACAATAGTTCTGTTGGTGGTGGAAGTGGTATGGACTGGATTGAACTTAGGTTTGCAGAAGTAATGCTGAATTATGCTGACTGTTTGAATGAAACTGGAAATATTGCAGGTGCAAAAGATTTAATAAGACAAATTCGGGTGAGAGCCGGGGTAGTGGCCGGGGATGCAGATTATGGGCTTGCACTGGCTGGCAGCACTGCCCAGTTGCGTAACTTAATTCTTAACGAAAGACAAATTGAATTCGCTTTTGAAAACAAACGTAATTCAGATTTGAGAAGATCACGTACCATGCACCTGTTAACCGGAAATATGTCTAAACTGGAAGTGCAGTTGGTGAATCCTCCGGTAGGATCCGACCAGAAAGACAAAAAAGTGTTAGAAGACCCAACAGTTCCGGGAGGTACAACATTGTTCAGAGAAACCTTAAATATCAATGATAAAGCAACTTATACGAAGTATTTTAAAAATGTTATCATCACAAACACCACATATTTACCGTATAACGTACCCGAATTTCATTACTTCTACACCTTTCATAATGATTTTGTGAGTTTTGGAAACAAAATTCTGCCAACAATTGGATGGGCTGGTGGCACATTCGACCCTCTTGATTAATATTTAAAGAATAAATGTTTCAGTTGATCTGACTAAAAATTAAAATAATGAAAACTAAATATATTAACAAGTTACTCATCGGATTATGCCTGTTTCTTTTCTCTTCGTGTAAAAAGGAGTCGGCAAACATATTTAATATGTTCGAAGATGTTACCGTAACATTCAACAACAGCGATCCGCGCTGCGTTACCGATTATAAAGTAGTTAATGATAAAGAAGAGGTATGGATTGATTTTACCATAAACTCTGCCAAAGAAGACATGTATTCTTACGTTTTTGAGGTTTCTGCAGGTACACAACAGTCTACACGTTATACCATCGCAATTACCGATCCTGCCAAGCGCAGAAGTTTTTCAACCATTATTAAACTTCCCAATAGCGCTTTTCCGGCAGCTGCACTTCGTGATGGTAAACAGAGCTATCGTATTTGTGCGTTAAATGAAAAAGGAGTGTACATTGGCGACGGATACAAAAAAGTAACCGTTGATGTAAATCCAAGTTTCATGATTTACGCCAACAGAGATATTTATTTGCCTGATACCGTGGCGAAATCCTTACCAAGCTTTTTATCACTTACAGATGCTACTGGTTTTAGTTATACCACTGCTTCAGCTAACGCTGCGAAGATAGATTTCGGTATATATAGAAAGCCGGGCTCAAATTCTACAGTTCAGACACCAACCTGGGTGGTAAATTTATATTCGTTAAATGTAACTACTAATCCATTAACCGTTTATGATATTAGTGGCTTTAGTCCGAAGAGGGCCACTAAGTTTAGTCAGCCCGTTACCGGTCAGGCTACTGCATTTCTGACCACGGCAATTTCCGGCTCATCGATAGAAACCCTGGCTAAGGCAAGGGCAATTACTTTTAACGAAACTACTCAAACTGTTCCGGCTAATGGTTTGGCGCCAGGTAATGCAGTATTTTTCCTTACTCCGGAAGGTAAATACGGGATGTTATATATTAATGCAGTTACATCCGACTTGCAGAAAAGACCTTATATTAATGTTAGCATTAAAGTGCAGCGTTAAATGTTTTGTCCGGCGGCTGGTACCGCCATATATTTGGTTTGATCAAAAGGGAGCAGCGATTGCTCCCTTTTCTATTTACTGCCATTTAAATTAAGAGGCGGATAATGGATTCTGACTGCTTCTTTTTCTTCCTTCTTAAGGAAAATGATATCAATATTCTAGAACTACACTTTAATTTCTTATAGCAGGAGCACCATTTTTAAGCCTAAATTTAAGGGAGCATTTATTTTGCTTCCTGTTCTTTTGTAAATATTTTTTTACCAAAACTTTAAAATAAGCGTTAAAACAACGTTTTTAACTTCCGCAACGGTTAAAATTTAATATTAAAATATTTTTTATTTAAATATTGTATTTATATATGAATTTATTATCTACCTTGTATGATGCTAACTGTACCATATTTTATTAGTTAACTGAGAACTCTTTAAATGATAAAATGGTATAATAGCTGGAGAAAATTATACAAAAAATAGCCATATTTTGCATGCAATTTTGAATTATAATATACTTTCTAACCAAATAATTATCGACACCAAAATAAAAAATGAGCCAAATCACTGCATTCCATTTAAGTTATTCTTATCTACGAAACACCGTTTAATCCTGACTTAACCGATCCGAAAAAAATCATTCTTGATATCGCTATATTAATGCTCTCCGCTTGCAAAGTTTAAAATAACACTATATAACAGAAATAACTCAGGTTAAAACCTCGGTTATTAAGAAAAAGAACGACAATAAAACTTGTCGAAATTAGATTAAAAACTAACCAAATAACAAGATGAACTTAAAATTTTTACGCAAAATTTCTTTGTCCTTGCTTTTTACGCTGCTGGCAAGTACAATCCTCTTTGCCCAGGACCGAAAGGTGACCGGAAAGGTTGTCGATCAGGCAGATGGACAGGGGATACCCGGTGTAAATGTAAGCTTAAAGGGGATTCCGAGTAATGTAAGTACAAATTCGGATGGAAATTTTACCATTCAGGTAAAATCTGATGCTGATGTGCTGGTATTTTCTTTTATCGGATACGTTAGGCAGCAAATTACTGTAGGTAAACAAACCAACATTGCTATACGCCTGGTATCCGAAAACAAGAGCCTCGAAGATGTAGTGGTAGTCGGTTACGGCACGCAGAAAAGAAGTCATTTAACAGGCGCCGTGGTTGATATTAAAGCGGCAGAAGTAGAAGATCTTCCTGCAAGTAACATCGGTGCTTCACTGGCCGGAAAAATATTGGGTGTTGGGGTAAGCGGAGGTATTTCCAGACCAGGTTCTACAGCAAAGCTTACCATCAGAAATCCGAATACCATATTTTCTAAAGATGGCGGTTCTACCGATCCACTTTATGTTATCGATGATGTTATCCAGATTAATCCCTCAAACGGACAACCGGATGCAACACTTTTCAATAACCTTGATCCTTCTGAGATTGAGAGTTTATCATTCTTAAAAGATGCATCAGCCGCAATTTATGGTACAAGAGCAGGTAACGGAGTCGTATTGGTAAAAACTAAACGAGGTAAAATTGGTCCGCCTCGCATCAGTTATAGCGGCTCATACGCATTTAACGATGAAGCTTACAGAACGAAAATGTTGAGTGCTTATCAGTTTGGCATGTATTATAATATTATGAACGGACCTAACGGCGCTAATGTAAATCCGACTGGTCCTTCTGCAGCAGATAGTTTCTTTAGTCAGGATGAGCTTGAACATTTTAAAAACATTAATTACGACTGGCTGGAAGACGCATGGAAATCCTCCTACAACATGAAACATACCCTAAGTGTTTCAGGAGGCTCAGACCGCGCAACTTATTTTGGCGATATTGCTTACTATAAGCAGGATGGGAATCTTTCGAGCCTTGATTTTAAACGCTGGAATTTCAGGTCGGGTGCAGATATTAAAGTTGCAACAAATCTGAAAGTAGGCTTACAGGTTTCGGGAAACAACAGCGAACTGATTAAAACTTTTAATAAAATTGGTAGTGAGCTGGATGACAACGATTACCGTAACCTGATTCTTGCCCCACGTTATGTTCCAATGTACATTAATGGATACCCTGTTAAATTACCCGGAACAACCAACGATTTTTCTACTTATCATTTTTACGAAATTGAAAAATTGGGTAACCTTGCCAACACCAGAAACAACAATTTTACAGTTAACCTGAATGCACAGTACGATATTCCATTTGTAAAAGGTTTGAGTGCAAGGGCTGCTTATTCAAGAAATATGGGCAGTAGTAATGGTTCCCAGATTGGTACAAAGTATAATATATATACCTTTACTACACTGGGCACAAACAAACATATTTATGACGGCGCTACAACTCCTGTAGCACTTACCGCATCGAATGGTAACAGGCTCTATTATTCGAATACCACACAGAGCTCAACGCAATCCAACTTTGTGCTTACCTACAACCGCTCATTCGGGAAACATACGATTGGTGCTTTGGCAACGGTCGAAAAATCGGAACAGGCCTATAATAACGAGGTGGTATTTAAAGCAGATCCAATACAGCAAACAAATGGTCAGTTTAACTCCGCAACTGGTGCTATTGATGGAAGCACCACAAAATCAGAAGGTGGATCGCTATCTTATGTAGCAAGAGCCAATTATAGTTATGCAGATAAATACCTTGCTGAATTTATGTTCAGGAGTGATGCCTCTACCAAATTTGCACCAGGTAACTATTGGGGCAATTTTTATTCAGGTTCATTGGGCTGGGTAATTTCGGAAGAAGACTTTTTTAAAGTGCCGGGTATTGATTTCTTAAAATTAAGATACTCAATAGGTTTATTAGGAAACGACCAAACCAAAGCATGGCTGTGGAGACAGCGTTATACCTTCCAGGATGGTAAGGGCGGAGTGTTTGGAGCTGATTTAGGTGCCACTGCGGGCTACAAAATGGAAGCTTCGCCAAATCCGGATGCAACATGGAGCGACGAGCTGAAAAACAACGTGGGTATTGATGCCAAGTTTCTTAAAAACCGCCTTACTTTCTCTGCTGATGGCTACTATAACCATGCTACAAATATCTTAACAGAGGTAACATCCAACATTCCAATTACCATTGGTGGCTCGGTAGCTTCACAAAACTATGCAACTGCCGATTATTTTGGTTACGAAATAGGTATTGGCTGGAATGATAAAATTGGAAAAGATTTCAGCTATGGTGTCGATTTCAGGTTTGCCTGGTCGGATAACAAAGTTATTAAAGCAGATTATAATGCCAATGATGTTTTATACCCCTGGAATCCCCGAAACGGAACCTCATCTGATGTAGGCAAGTGGGGCTATGATTATTTAGGGATGTTTAAGGATCAGGCAGAAATTGATGCCTATGTTAGCACATACAAAATTACTGCCGTTAGTCCTGGCAATGCCGGAAGTGCAACTACTGTGCTGGCAAAAGATTTAAAACCAGGTATGCTTTATTACAGAGATGTGAGAGGCCCGCTACAGCCCGATGGAAGCTTTGCTGGTCCCGATGGTATTATTGACTTTAATGATCAGGTACAATTATCGAAAAAAGCTACCAACCACTATGGTTACGGTACAACATTGAAAGCCAGTTATAAAGGAATTGGGATAGAAGCCGTAATTTCAGGTTCGTTTGGTGGATGGTCGGAAATTGATGCCCGTAAAAAAATGAACAATTCAATCTCTCGTACTTTTGCAAGCGTACCCGAAATCTGGGGAGATATTTATGATCCTATCCTTAATCCGACAGGTACCATGCCAAACCCAAACTGGGAATCAACAAGTTTAAGTCCAACATCAAATTTCTGGAAAGTTTCTTCTTTCAGGATGCGTTTAGCCAGCTTACAGCTAAATTATTCTCTTCCAAAACGCTGGCTTGAAAAAGTTAAATTAAATAATGTACGCGTTTACGCAACAGCTTTAAACCCATACAATTTTTATAACCCATATTCTTATAGAGACAGTGATACGGCATACGACGTGTTTCCAAACCTGAAAACATTCTCTTTTGGATTAAACGTAACGTTTTAATAATTAAAGTAGTTATACTATTAAATTTTAAAGACATGAAAAAGAATAAAATAATATATGTTTTGGTTTCGCTGGTTATTTTAAGTGCCAGTTGCAAAGACAGTTTTTTAGAAGAGAAAAAAGATTATGCAGGCTTTAATGAGCAGGTTTTTCAGGAAGCATCACTGGCTTCGGGTTATGTAGATTATGTATATGGGTTATTTTTGCCTGCCAATAACGGCACGCCAAATGTGCAGGTACAAAGTGCTACCGAGAACGGAGCCTACAGTTCGGCCTTTACACAAACAACAGATGAGCTGGCCGGTGAAACGGATTGGAATAAAGAATGGGCACAGATTTCTTATGTAAATTCAAATGCTTTGAAATACTTTGGCCAGCGTTTGCCAAGCAGTGTAGCCAATAACACCTGGACACGTATGAAAGAGATCAATTTATTTCTACAGGAAATTGATAAACACGGTCTTCCTTCTGATGTAACAGCAAAATTTAAAGGACAAATGTACTTTTGGAGAGCCTGGCAATATTTTGAACTGGTTAAGCTTTACGGCGGTGTGCCTTTGGTTTTGCTGCCACAAGACCCAATTGTTTCATCGGCAAGCTCCAGTGAAATCCAAAGAAGTTCTACATCGGCCTGCATTGAGCAAATAACCAAAGATTTAGATCTGGCGATATCTTTGCTACCCGGAAGATGGTCGGGAAATGATAATGGCAGGATTACTTCCGGTGCTGCAGCAGCTTTAAAGGGTAGGGTATTACTTACCTGGGCAAGTCCGCTTTTTAACCGCACTGATGACCGGGTACGCTGGGAAAAAGCCTACCAGGCCAATTTAGCAGCAAAAACCTTATTAGAATCGAATGGATTTGGCCTATTTAAAGAAGGTGGAACGGCAAACGGTGTAGCCTGGGGCGCTATGTTTGTAAAAGACCACAGTATAGAAGCTGTATTCGAATTTGGTTTTAATGCCTTATCTACCGGCAATACACAAAGAAACAATGGATGGGAACAGGCTACCAGATCAAGAGAAATTAATGGGGCGGGTTCCATTTCTCCCACTAAACAAATTGTAGATGCTTTTCCGATGCGCGATGGAAAGCCCATAAATGCATCATCTGCTGCATATCCTTATACGGAAGGTAAATTCTATAAAAACAGAGATCCCCGCTTTTATAAAACCTTTGTTTATAATGGCGCAACCTGGCCTTATGGAGGAAATGCAAATTACAAACAGTGGACATACGTTTGGAAAAAAGCAGCAAATACCGGTTATAATGCAACTACCGAAACAAAAGGTGCTAATGGCAGCGGTATATACCTATGTAAAGCAAACAATCCAACAGCGAGCAATACCATAGGTAATTTTAGTAATAGTGCAACCGATTATATGGAAATAAGATTTGCGGAAGTTGTACTTAATCTTGCCGAATCGGCTATAGGTGCAGATAAAACCCCTGAAGGTTTTGAAGGCATAAAATCAATAAGAGAACGTGCCGGAATTTTACCAGGAACAGACGGATCTTATGGTTTGGGCGTAGGCTTAAGCCGCGACCAATTATTTGCGGCAGTACTGAATGAAAGAAAAGTAGAGTTTGCATACGAAAGTAAACGATTTTGGGACTTGAGAAGATGGATGCTTTTTGAATCGGGTCCAACAACTTCGAGATTAGGATTTGCACCATTGAATGGAACTCGAAGAACCGGTTTTTACATCAGTGTAAAAAACCAGGCGGGTGATGACTATGTTGCGCCAACACCTACCTCAACAATTGATCCGCTGATCAAACAATCTAACGGTACTGTTGCGGTAATTGACAGAGATGCTACCACTTATCCAGCTGGTATCACCACAGCTGATCAATATCTTGATTACCTTTACGATAAATACTTTAAAGTAGGCGTAAGAGACGACCTTGACAAAACAAGTCCGGCGAATTGGAAATTCACCTGGTACCCTCAATATTATTTCTTTGGAATCAATCAAACCGTATTATCCGCAAGCCCTTACCTGCAACAAACAATAGGATGGGATAGCATGAATGGTGCCGGTACATTCGATCCGCTGAAGTAAACACGATCTTAGGGCGGTTTGCTCACCGCCCTGGTTTTTTATATTTGGTTTTTAGAAAAAGGGAACATTAATTTGTTTCCTTTTTTTTCATTTAAGAATGTTACATTTATATATGAATATTATTTCTATCTTGTAACACGGTTGTGAAAATGAATTTGATTTGTTACAGCCATTTTAACCAAATGAAAAGATGATACAATACCTGGCCAAAATTATACAGTAAACAGCCAATTTTTGCGTGCAAATTTGAAATATAATATACTTTCTAACCAAAACTTATAACCAAAGACATCAACAGAAATGAGCCGATTTTTATAAATTTCATGATCGATAATTCCATCAGTCAAAAATTTCAGCTAAATTTCTTTTGCTTCTTTAACGGGTAAAACACAAATGAAAAAGAACTTTTTAAATCTGTTGTTTACAACAGCATTACTGCTCTCCGCAAATTATACTTTTGCTCAATATCCCAATATCCCGGCCGACGTAAAAAAAGCATCCGATTCGATGCTTAAAGAAGCCTATCATCAGTCGGATATTGCCTGGGAAAAAGCCAAACCAATTATGGCTAAAGAGGCTGCAGAGGGTAAACCTTATATCCCCTGGGCAGGCAGGCCGAACGATTTGCCTCAGTCTAAATTACTGGCCTTTCCAGGTGCTGAGGGTGGCGGTGCTTATAGCTTCGGCGGGCACGGCGGCAGGGTAATCGTGGTAAAAAACTTAAATGATAGTGGTCCGGGCTCATTACGCGATGCCTGCGAACAGGGCGGGGCCAGGATTGTGGTGTTCAATGTAGCCGGAATCATCAGGTTAAAAACCCCGTTAATTATCCGCGCACCCTATATTACCATTGCCGGACAAACCGCCCCTGGTGACGGGGTATGTGTAGCTGGCGAATCGGTTTGGTTAAATACGCATGATGTAATTGTTCGTTTCATGCGTTTTAGAAGGGGCGAAACCTTTGTAGGCCGCAGGGATGATGCCATTGGCGGAAATCCGGTAGGGAACATCATGATCGATCACGTATCTGCAAGCTGGGGATTAGACGAAAACATGTCGATGTACCGCCACATGTATAACGATAGTACCGGAAAAACCGAAGAAAAACTGGGAACGGTAAACATCACCATCCAAAACTCAATTTTTTCTGAAGCATTGGATTACTGGAACCATGCCTTTGGTTCGACTTTGGGTGGCGAAAACTGCGCTTTTGTACGTAACCTTTGGGCCGATAACGGGGCGCGTAACCCATCAATTGGCTGGAATGGTATTTTTAATTTCGCAAATAATGTGGTTTTCAACTGGAACAACCGCTCTACAGATGGTGGCGATTACACTGCTCAGTATAACATCATCAATAACTTTTATAAGCCAGGACCGGTTACTGAGCTGAAAGATCCGATCAGTTACCGCATTTTGAAGCCTGAATCTGGCCGTAGTAAATTGCCTTATGTCGTTTTCGGTCGCGCTTATGTAGCCGGAAATATCATTGATGGTAACGAAAAAATAACCAAAGATAACTGGGCAGGAGGGGTTCAGATGGAAGATAAAAAAGGTAACTTAATGTCTTTCGAACAGGCCAGCAAATATTTTCCTGCCATGAAAGCAAAAGATCCGTTCCCGATGCCAAAAATCAGCATTATTCCTACTTTACAGGCAAAAGATTATGTACTGGCAAATGCCGGAGCTACCTTGCCAAAAAGAGATCCGGTTGATACCCGTGTAGTTAAACAGGTTACAACAGGTAAAATCGAAGTACATCCAAATGCAAAACCATCTGCTTTCCAGTTCGAACACCGCAGGTTACCGGGCGATTCTTACAAACAGGGAATTATTACCGAAGTTTCGCAGGTTGGCGGTTATCCTGAATATAAAGGCACACCTTACAAAGATTCAGACGATGATGGTATGCCTGATGCTTATGAACTGAAAAACGGTTTAAACCCTAAAGATGCTTCTGATGCTTCAAAAATCACCAAAAGTGGTTATTCAAACATCGAGGTATATTTAAATAGTGTTGTTCCTCTTACCATTGTAAAACCGAACTAACATGCGCACCTGGAATTCTATTTTTAGCCTTATCGCACTTTGTGGCATCGGAAAAATGGCTTTTGCACAGTATCCTGTTATTCCGGAAGCGATGGAAAAGAAAGCCGATTCGCTCCTGAAAAGCATCGAAGATAAATCGGAACAGCAGTTTTTAAAAGTTAAACCTATTGTGGATGAAGAAGCCAGACATGGCAAACCTTATATTCCATGGGCAGCCAAACCCGGCGATTTGCCTCAATCTAAAATGGTGGCCTTTCCTGGTGCCGAAGGCGGTGGAGCTTATTCTTTTGGTGGTCGCGGAGGCAAAGTTTATGTAGTAACCAGCCTTGACGATGCCGGTAAAGGTACACTCCGCGAAGCCTGCGAGCAGGGTGGCGCAAGAATTATCGTATTTAATGTTTCCGGGATCATCAGGTTAAAAACACCTTTAATTATCCGCGCACCTTATATTACCATTGCCGGCCAGAGTGCACCGGGTGATGGCGTTTGCATCGCTGGAGAATCGGTATGGATCAATACACATGACGTGGTGATCCGTTACATGCGTTTCCGTCGCGGGCAAACCGACGTTACCCGTCGCGATGATGCCATTGGCGGCAATCCGGTTGGAAATATCATTATCGATCACGTTTCTGCTAGCTGGGGTTTAGATGAAAACATGTCGATTTACCGCCATGTTTACGATCCGAAAGACGGTTCTAAACCTGTTAAATTGCCTACTGTAAACGTTACCATTCAAAATTCAATATTTTCTGAAGCGTTGGATACCTATAACCATGCTTTCGGAAGTACTATTGGTGGATTAAACTCTACTTTTATGCGCAACCTTTGGGCATCAAACATCAGCCGGAACCCCTCTGTGGGCATGTACGGTGATTTTGGTTTCGCCAACAATGTAATTTTCAACTGGTGGAACCGAAGTGCTGATGGCGGCGATAATGCCTCATTTTATAGTTTTATCAATAACTATTACAAACCCGGACCGATTACACCTGCCGGAGAACCCATTTCATATCGTATTTTAAAGCCTGAATCGGGTAGAGATAAAAAGTTCGCCAACGAATTCGGTAAAGCTTATGTCACCGGAAATATTACCGAAGGGAACGAAAAAGTAACCAAAAATAACTGGGACGGGGGTGTTCAGCCAGAAAGTAAACGAGATAAACAAAAACTGCTGGACTCCATGAAAGTGGATAAACCTTTGCCTATGGCGAAAGTCTCCATTATTGATACCAAAAAGGCTTACGATTATGTGCTGGCAAATGCGGGAGCTTCGTTACCTGTACGAGATGCAGTAGATCAACGGATTATTAAACAGGTAAGTACGGGTAAAATAGAACATGTTGAAGAGGGTAAATTGCCAGACAAACAAAGTTATGTAAAGCGCCGTTTGCCTGCTGATTCTTACAAACAGGGCATTATTTCAGATATCGCACAGGTGGGCGGTTACCCGGAATATAAAGGAAAACCTTATCTTGATTCTGATAATGATGGCATTCCTGATGCATGGGAAACAAAAAACGGACTGAATCCTAAAGATGCAAAAGACGCTGCTAAAATATCAAAATCAGGTTATTCGAACATTGAAGTGTATCTAAATAGCCTGGTGGGTGTAAATAAAGTGAGGCCTTAGCGCAATTACTGTCATTCTGAACGCAGTGAAGAATCTGTAAGCGATGAAAATGAAACTTTAATAACCAACTTCCACAACGGCAGTGGGTTAGGCAAAATCAGAAAAATTAGGTTGCAGATGCTTCGTGCCTCAGCATGACAAATACAAATAATCAATGCCAAAAACTAACCATATATCAAAAGCAGTACAACTAAAAACCTTAGCGCTTATGCTAATTGGTCTTTTAACTGCAAACTTATCTTTTGGGCAAAAAACAAAACCTGTTGAGCCACCTAAGCCAATTTTTAAGGGCAAGGATGGTAAAATGGCTTATACGCTGGATGAACAGGGAAACCGTATTCCCGATTTTTCTTATGCAGGTTACATGGCAGGAGAAAAAGCCATACCAACTGCAACCCTAAAAGTTGTTGTTCCCGTTGCACAGGGCGATGCCACCTTAAGGATTCAATCGGCCATTAATTATGTTTCGAAATTACCTGTTGGGAAAGATGGCCTGCGCGGTGCGGTTTTATTGGAAAAAGGGAACTACGAAGTTGCCGGAACTTTAAAATTATCTGCTTCTGGTGTGGTACTCCGTGGGAGTGGATTTGGTGAAAACGGAACCAAAATTTTCGCTACTGGCTTAGATCGCATTGGTGTGATCAGGATTTTTGGTAAAAAGAACAGAATTGAAGAAAAACCAATTGCCATCACAGATGCCTATGTACCCGTAAATGCAAATAAAATTACACTGGCAAATACTGCCGGATTTAAAGTGGGCGATAAAATCATCATCAACCGCCCTTCTACTAAAGAATGGATTGAAACCCTAAAAACCGTAGAATTTGGTGGTGGTGAAAGTGCCTTAGGATGGAAACCAGGAACCAGAGACCTTCATTGGGACCGTAAAATTACTGCTATAAACGGCTCAATCATTACTTTTGACGCACCCATCACTACTGCATTAGATGCAAAATTTGGCGGAGGAACCATTTCAAAATACGAATGGGAGGGCAGAATCGCTCAGTCAGGCGTAGAAAACCTGAAAATCGAATCAGATTATCATAAAGAAAATATTAAAGACGAATACCACCGCTGGACAGCCATCTGCTTGGAAAATGTAGAAGACGCCTGGGTACGTCAGGTGGTTTTCGAACATTTTGCAGGCTCTGCCGTAAATGTACTCGAAACCGCTAAAAGAATTACGGTTGAAGACTGTAAATCATTGGCTCCTGTTTCCGAAATAGGTGGCGAACGCCGTTTTACTTTTTTAACCACTGGTCAGCAAACGCTTTTCCAGAGGTTGTATTCAGAATATGGTTACCACGATTTTGCTGTAGGTTTCTGTGCTCCCGGACCAAACGTTTTCGTTCAATGTCAGTCTTATCTGCCATTTAGTTTTAGCGGTGCAATTGATAGCTGGGCATCTGGTGTATTATTCGATATCGTTAATATTGATGGGCAGGCCTTAAGTTATTTAAACCGAGGGCAAGATGGACAAGGTGCCGGCTGGAGTGCTGCAAACAGCGTATTTTGGCAATGCAGCGCGGCAAGAGTTGATAATTTTCAACCGCCAACTGCTCAAAACTGGGCATTTGGTACCTGGTCGCAATTTGCCGGAAACGGTTATTGGGACATGTCTAACGAGCAGATTCAACCCCGCAGTTTATATTATGCGCAGCTAAAAGACCGGATTGGTAATGATGCCGAAGCCCGGAATTTTGTTCTTCCGGTAGAAACCGAAGCATCAAGCAGTCCGCCGGTTGATGTGGCCCAAAAACTCACAAAACTAGCTTACAAACCTGCTTTAACCGTTTCAGAATATATTGATGCGGCTTCTGATCGGAATAAAATCCCGACAGAAACCGGGCAGGCAAAAAATATCGATAAAATTGGCTTGGATAAGGTCCTTCAGCCGACGCTTGCTAACGCGATGACGATCAAAAATGGCTGGCTGGTTCGTGGCAATGAAATTGTTGTAGGCGATCGTCAGGATGTGCCCTGGTGGAACGGCAGTGCCCGTCCGTATGGATTAAAAAACACTAAATTCCACATTACTCGTTTTGTTCCTGGTCGCTCAGGAAACGGTTTAACCGATGACCTGGATGAAATTACCGATTCCATGAAAAATGGTTCAGTTAAAGTATTAGATCACAACTATGGCCTTTGGTACGATAGGAGAAGGGATGATCACGAACGCATCCGCCGTATGGATGGCGAGGTTTGGGCACCTTTTTACGAATTGCCTTATGCCCGTAGCGGACAGGATAAAGCCTGGGATGGCTTGAGTAAATACGACATCACCAAATATAACCTCTGGTATTGGGACAGGTTAAAACAATTTGCAAACCTTGCCGATCAGAAAGGATTGGTGTTGATCCACGAAAATTATTTTCAGCACAATATTATCGAAGCGGGTGCACATTATGCCGATTTTCCATGGCGTACTGCAAATAACATCAATAATACGGGTTTCCCTGAGCCAGTGCCTTATGCCGGCGATAAACGCATTTTCATAGCCGAACAGTTTTATGATATCACAAATGAGCACCGCAGGGCCATTCATAAGGCTTATATCCGCAAATGCCTGGAAAATTTTAATGGAAACTCGGGAGTAATCCAGTTAATTGGTGCCGAATTTACTGGTCCTTTGCATTTCGTTCAGTTCTGGATCGATACCATTAACGAATGGGAAAAAGAAACCGGTAAACATCCGGTTATCGGTTTAAGCGTAACCAAAGATGTTCAGGATGCAATTTTGGCCGATCCAAAGCGTGCTTCAGTAGTAGACCTGATCGATATCCGTTACTGGCATTACCAGGCAGATGGAACGGCTTATGCGCCACAGGGCGGGTTAAGTTTGGCCCCCCGTCAACACGCCCGTTTGCTAAAACCGAAAAAAACATCTTTCGAAGAAGTTTATCATGCGGTATCGGAATATAAAAATAGATTCTCTGAAAAAGCAGTGATTTATTCAGGAGATAGTTTCGACACTTTCGGATGGGCAATTTTAATGGCAGGAGGTTCACTTTCCAATGTGGAAGGTATTGACGCATCGGTTTTAAGCATCGCATCTGCAATGAAACCATTTCTTCCGGAAGGCAAATCAGCAAAACAATATGGATTGGAAAATGCAGGCAAAGCTTACATTTTGTACAATTCATCGGCAGAAGCTTTTAACCTTGATTTAAGTAAATCAGCTGGAAAATTCCATGTAAAAGTGTTGAACAGCAAAACCGGAAAATCGCTTAAGGAAGAAAAAATAAACGGCGGAGCCATCGTGAAATTAAATAAGGTAGCATCAGGCGACGAAGTCATCATCATCAATAAAATTTAACATGAACTTTAAAACCAAAATATTTTTATTCCTTGCTGTTTCCTGCCTCGCGTTTGGGTGTAAAGAAAAGCCACATTTTGGCGATAAAAGCCTTCTGGTTTCCGAAAATGGCAGATACCTGACCACAGGCGATGGAAAACCTTTCTTTTGGTTGGGCGATACCGGTTGGTTATTGTTCAGCAGGTTAACCCGCGAAGAATCGAATATTTACCTCGAAGACCGTAAACAAAAAGGTTTTAATGTGATCCAGGTAATGTTATTGCACGATGTTCCCTCACGGAATGTGTATTTGGATTCATCAGTTGTTCATGCTGATGTTTCAAAACCAATGCTTACACCTGGCAACAATCCCAAAGATTCTTTAGCTTACGATTACTGGGACCATGTAGATTACATTATCGATCAGGCTGCAGAAAAAGGCCTTTATATGGCTTTAGTTCCGGTTTGGGGCACCAATGTGAAAAACAAAAAAGTAAATAAATCGCAGGCAAAGGTTTATTCGGAGTTTCTGGCAAAACGTTATAAAGATAAATGGAACATCATCTGGTTAAATGGTGGCGACATTAAAGGAAGCGACGGGGCTGATGTTTGGAATACCATTGGCGAAACTTTGAGGGCAAATGATCCCAACCACCTTATCACTTTTCACCCAAGGGGAAGAACAGCCTCATCACAATGGTTCCATAACGCCAAATGGTACGATTTTGATATGGTACAATCTGGTCATCGCCGCTATGATCAGGATACTTCTAAAAACGAAAAACTGCATTACGGAGAAGACAACTGGAAATACATTGAAGCCGATTATAAATTAAAGCCTGTTAAACCAACAATCGATGGCGAACCATCTTACGAGGATATTCCGCAAGGTTTGCATGATACTACACAGCCCCGTTGGACGGATGCCGATGTAAGAAGATATGGTTACTGGTCGGTTTTTGCAGGCGCTTTTGGTTACACTTACGGCCATAATTCGGTGATGCAGATGTACAAAAAGACAGATTTAAAACCTGCTTATGGTCCCAAAGACCAATGGATTACGGCAATTAATGCGCCGGGAGCAAAACAGATGCAGTATTTAAAAGATTTAATGCTGGCACATCCTTATTTCGATCGCGTACCCGACCAAACTTTGGTTGCAGGTAAAAACGGCGAAAAGTACGATCGAATCCTCGCTACAAGAGGAGAAGAATACGCGATGCTCTATACTTATACCGGCCGCAATTTTAGCGTTCAGCTGGGCAAAATTGACGGTGATGAGGTAAAAGCATCCTGGTTTGATCCAAGAACAGGCAAAACCACAAAAATCGGTGAATTTGAAAATAAAGGAATTAAAGAATTTAACCCGCCCGGCGAACCTGCAAATGGAAACGATTGGGTGTTGGTGCTGGAGGAGATATAGGTGCAGGGTGTAGCAAAAGGCGTTTGTCTTATAAAGGATCGTCATCCTGAATTTATTTCAGGCTCTTTTAGCGAGAAACCACCCCAAATCTTCAACTCAGCTCAGACTGACAATTAAACTAAAGAATATAAAAACAGTGTTTAAACCAAAATCCATAACATCATTGCGCTTAGCCATTATTGGCCTGCTTTTGTGCGGATTAAGCTCCTGCACTAAACAAGCCTATTTGTTTACTTCCTTTCACGAACCGGCAAACGAAGGTTTAAGGCTTTTATACAGTTATGATGCTTACCATTGGACAGATTTAAACAAAACCTTTTTAAAACCCGAAGTAGGCACACAAAAAGTGTTGCGCGATCCATCCATCGTGCAAGGGCCTGATGGTATATTCCACCTCGTTTGGACCTGCAGCTGGAAAGGTGATAAAGGCTTCGGTTATGCCAGTTCAAAAGATTTAATCCACTGGAGCGAACAAAAATTTCTTCCGGTAATGGAAAAAGAGCCAAAAACCGTGAATGTCTGGGCACCGGAAATCTTTTACGATGATGAGAAAAAGGAATATGTAATCATTTGGGCATCAACTATTCCATTTCGATTTACTAAAGGGATTGAAGAGGAAGAAAACAACCACCGCATGTACAGCATCACCACTAAAGATTTTGTGACTTTTTCTGAACCCAAACTCTTTTTAGATCCCGGTTTCAGTGTAATTGATGCGGTAATTGTAAAAAGAAAAACTAAAGATTACGTATTGGTTTTGAAAGACAATACCCGTCCGAACAGGAACTTAAAAGTGGCTTTCGCAAAAGATGTTTTAGGTCCTTATGAAAACATTTCTAAAACTTTTAGCCCAAAATTAACGGAAGGACCAACGGTTGTTAAAGTAAAAAACGATTGGCTGATCTATTTTGATGCTTACGGACAAAAGATTTATTCGGCTTATAAAACCGCTGATTTTAAAAATTTTAAAGATGTAACAGCAGAAGTTTCAGTACCAGAAGGACATAAACACGGAACGATTATAAAAGTGAAAAAGAGCGTGATAGAAGGATTGATAGGGAACACACGTTAATACCGCTGTCATCCTGAGGCACGAAGGAACCGCAAGCGATGGAAAACTTGCTTTTAACAAATCACTAAACCATTGGTGGTATGTCAAATTCAGGTAGTGCTAGTCGGTTAGAGATTCTTCGCTGCGCTCAGAATGACAGGAATAAAATTAGAACATGAATACATTTAAAATACTTTGTTTAACCCTGCCATTTGCACTTGTGCTTTCAACCGCGCAGGCGCAGGATACCGTGCGTTACACAGGGAAAACCCTGGTTAATGCCGATTATCATCATGGACAGCTTTCGCCGGTGATGGGCGTACACAGCATCCAGACGTTCAGGGCAAACCGCGAGCATCCTGAACTGGCCGAAAATTTCGGCTGGACTTATAACCATGCGCCGATGCTGGCTTACTGGAATAATAAATTTTACATTGAATATTTAAGTGATCAAGTGGGCGAGAGCATTCCGCCCGGACAAACTTTGATGCAATCTTCAACAGATGGTTATACCTGGACTACACCTGAAGTGGTTTTTCCGATTTACCGTATTCCTGATGGCACTACAAAAGAGGGCAGAACTGATATAGCAAAAGACCTGGATGCCGTGATGCACCAGCGCATGGGCTTTTATGTTTCTACCAAAAACATATTCCTCGTTCTAGGTTTTTATGCCATTAGTTTCGATGCCAAAGACGATCCCAACGATGGGCATGGAATTGGACGGGCAGTAAGGGAAATTCTGCCTGATGGAAAATACGGTCCGATTTATTTTATCCATTACAATCCGGGCTATACGGAAAAAAACACCAAATATCCACTTTATACCAGAAGCAAAAGTAAAGCTTTTATTGAAGCCTGTAATGAATTGTTATCAAATAAGTTAATGACGCAACAATGGAACGAAGAAGCAGATAGAAAAGATCCTTTAATTACTTTACAGAAACAATATAAAGCATTCAGCTACTACCATTTACCCGATGGCAGAGTGGTGGGCTTATGGAAAAATGCCCTAACGGCAATCAGTACCGATAATGGCAAAAGCTGGCCTGAAAGTGCCTTCCGGGCGCCTGGTTTTGTAAACAGCAATGCTAAAATCTGGGGGCAAAAAACTGCTGACGGAAATTATGCAACCGTTTATAATCCTTCAGAATATAGATGGCCTCTAGCCATATCAACCAGTAAAAACGGCCTGGATTATAACAATTTGTTATTAGTAAATGGCGAAATCACTCCGATGCGTTATGGTGGTAATTACAAATCGTACGGTCCGCAATATGTACGTGGCATTGAAGAAGGAAACGGAAAGCCGAAAGACAGCAAATTATGGGTAACCTATAGTATGAACAAAGAAGATATCTGGATTTCTTCGGTTCCTGTACCGGTTAATGATAGGGCAACGCAGCATGTAAATGATGATTTCGGCAAATTATCAAAAGATAGAGCGCTCGAAATGTGGAACATATACAGTCCGCTTTGGGCACCTGTAAAAGTTGAGGATGGAGCTTTAATCTTAAAAGATAAAGATCCCTTTGATTATGCAAAAGCGGAAAGATTGTTCCCTGCATCGAAGAAAATCGTTACTTCTTTTTCCGTTACACCCAAGCAAAATAACTTCGGTTTGCTTGAAATTGAATTACAGGATGCAAAAGGAACCGCTACAGTGCGTTTAACCTTCGATACCGCAGGAACACTTAGTGCAAAGGCCGGAGCGCGTTATAAAAACTTCATGAAATACGAAGCTGGCAAAAATTACGACATCAAATTAAAACTGGATGCCTTTACCCGTTTCTACACCATTACAGTGAATGGAAAAGAAGCATTGACCAGTTTGGCTTTCCAGCCAGTGGCTGATGTTTCGCGTATTGTTTTCCGTACCGGTGATGTTCGCCGTTTTCCTGATGTAGATACCCCGGCCGATCAGACTTATGATTTAAAAAATGCTGGTGAATCAACAAAAGAAGCAGTTTATTCAGTTAAATATTTAAAAACGGAGGGGTTTTGAGGCAGTTTTCAGTTTTAGGTTTAAGGTTTGCAGTTTTTAAGGCGTCCGTCATTGCGAGTCTTCGATTTTTCATCGAAGCGAAGCAATCTATGTGTAAGGCAAAAAAGATTGCTTCGTCGTGCCTCCTCGCAATGACGATAATGACGGGTTTGACCACTTTATTTTGCCTCTCCGCCAATGCCAAAATCCTCCTGCCGCAAATTCTCTCCAGCAATATGGTTTTACAACGTAATAAACCACTTAATATCTGGGGTTATGCTGCCCCGGGGGAGAAAATAAAGGTCGTTTTTGCCAGTCAGAAAAAAGAAACCATAACCGATAAAAATGGAAACTGGTCAGTTGTACTTGCGCCTTTAAAAACGTCATCGAAAGCACAAACCATGACCATTTCAGGTACAAATAAAATTGAATTAACCAATATTTTGGTGGGCGAAGTTTGGTTATGTTCAGGTCAGTCGAACATGGAGTATCAAATGCGTAAGCTGGCTAAAATCCCTAAGCCTAAAAATGAAAAACTGGGTTTCCCTTCTGATGCGGTAGAAAAAGCTAAAAATTCACAAATCAGGATTTTCCTCGTAAACCGCAAGCAGCTAAACAAGCCAGATTCGATTCATAAAAGTTGGGCAGTGGCAGAAGGTTCAGCATTACGTGCTTTTTCGGCTGTAGGCTATTTCTACGCGAAGGAAATTCAGGAGAAATTGGGTGTACCTGTGGGCATGATTTCTTCTTCCGTTTCAGGTAGCGCCATTGAGCCCTGGGTAGCTCTAGAAGCTTTTGCACAGGAAACCTATTTTACAAACCAGAAAGTAAGCAACGATCCCGGAAAGTTTTATACCACCATGATTGAGCCGCTTGCGAAATTCAAAATCCGTGGTTTTTTATGGTATCAGGGCGAAACCAACTGCTTTTTGAATGAAACCATCAGTTATTCCTATAAATTAAAAACATTGGTAAACCTCTGGCGCAAAGCCTGGGGCGAGCAAATGCCTTTTTATTACGTACAAATTGCACCTTACGATTACAGTAAGCAAAAAAGCGATAAGGTGGTATTAACGTCTGATACCGAACCTAACTTTTGGGAGGCTCAGCAACAGGTTTTACGCTTGCCAAATACCGGCATGATTTCCACTTTAGATTTAAATGATAACGGAGGGGATTTGCACCCAACCTATAAATGGGAAGTAGGCAGAAGACTAGCGTTATTGGCTTTGGGTAAAACCTACAACCTAAAAATAGATTTTTCTGGCCCGGTTTACAAAAGTGTTTCTTTTGTTGGGGGCAAGGCAATCCTGGATTTTGATTATTTAAAAACTGATCATTTATCGCCCATCACAGGATTTACAATTGCCGGAAATGATGGAAAATTCATTAATGCAGAGGCTACTATGAAAGATGGAAAAGTTGTTGTTTCAGCAAAAGGGATCGAAAACCCGGTGGCTGTGCGTTACAACTGGACCGAAAATCCAACCGGAAATTTTTACAGTAACGGTTTGCCCGCATTACCTTTCAGAACCGATAATCCTTTAATCAAACAATTTAAAACCAATTAATGAAGCGCAGATTTATACTTTTCTGGTGTTTAATAATAATGATCTGTAGCGTAAAGGCACAGCAAACAGAGAAATTATACCTGTCCGGAACTGGAAACGACAATACCGTTAACTGGGATTTTTTTTGTACAGCAGGAGCGAATTCGGGCAAGTGGACCACTATTCCGGTGCCTTCAAACTGGGAGTTACAGGGTTTTGGTAAATACAATTATGGTTTCAATAAAGAAGAAAATAAAGGTAAGGAACAAGGGCTTTATAAATACACTTTTAAAGTTCCTGCCGGATGGAAAAACAGGAAAATCAACATTGTTTTCGAAGGGTCGATGACTGATACCGAGGTGAAAATAAATGGAAAATCAGCAGGAGAAACGCATCAGGGCTCTTTTTATGTTTTCAGGTACGATATTTCAAAATTAATTAAGCTGGGCGCTGATAATCTACTGGAAGTTACCGTTTCAAAACATTCTGCTAATCCATCAGTAAACAATGCAGAGCGTAAGGCTGATTTCTGGATTTTCGGAGGTATTTTCAGACCGGTTTACCTCGAATCGTTACCTCAAACACATATTAATAGGGTACAAATAGATGCAAAAGCCAATGGAAATTTCGACGCAAAAATCGCTTACACAGGTGATGCCGATAAAGTTGAAGTAGAACTTTTTACAAAAGATGGAAAACGTTTTGGCGATCGGTTTAACACTTCAATAAAAAAAGGAACTCAAAATATTACGCTTGGCCACCAATTTTCTAATCCTGAATTATGGTCAACAGAATTTCCAAATCTTTATACTGCTCAATTTACTTTGATCAAAAATGGAAAGGAAATCCATCAGTTTTCTAAAAAAACAGGTTTCAGAACGGTAGAGGTAAAAGAACGCGATGGTGTTTATATCAACGGTGTAAAAATGAAATTTAAGGGCGTAAACCGTCATTCTTTTTATCCATCATCAGGTCGTACTACAAGTAAAAAAATCAGTATTGCCGATGTGTTATTGATGAAGGAAATGAACATGAATGCCGTTCGGATGTCGCATTATCCTCCTGATGGTCACTTTTTTGATGTTTGTGATTCACTCGGACTATTTGTAATGGACGAACTGGCTGGCTGGCATGGCACTTACGATACACCAACAGGCACCAAATTAATGAAAGAAATGATGTTGAACGATGAAAATCATCCATCGATTATCTTTTGGGCCAATGGAAATGAAGGCGGACATAACCGCGAACTCGACCATCTTTTCGCTGAAGAAGATATACAAAAGCGTCCATTAATCCACCCATGGGAGGTTTTTGGCGGTTTCGAAACCACACATTACCGCGAATTTAATTACGGAATTGGTAATTACGATCATGGACACAACATTTTAATGCCTACCGAATTTCTGCATGGCATGTGGGATGGTGGTCATGGTGCAGGCATTGAAGATTACTGGAATGCCATGTGGAACAATCCGCTTTCTGCAGGTGGTTTTCTTTGGGATTTCGCCGATCAGGGGGTAGTGCGTACTGATAAAAACGGCGAACTGGATACTGATGGAAATCATGGTCCCGACGGGATTGTTGGCCCATACCACGAAAAAGAAGGGAGTTTTTATACCATTAAAGAGGTTTGGAGCCCTGTTTTTGTTGAAAAAAGAGAAATGACCGCTGGATTTGACGGTTCATTCCTGCTCGAAAACCGTTATGCTTTCACCAATCTTAACCAATGTACTTTCAGCTGGAAACTCAAAAAACTAAAAGCAGGTGAGGATGCTGAATTTAAAAGTGGAAAAGCAGATGCGCCTAATATTAAACCTCTTGAAAAAGGAAAATTAAAAATCAATCTTCCTGCAGATTGGAGAAATTTTGATGCACTTTATCTTACTGCAAACGGAGCTGATGGCAAAGAATTATTTACCTGGAGTTTCCCTATTGCTTTGCCAAAAGATGATGCAGAGCAATTGGTGGTTAAAACAGGAGCTTCAAAAGTCATTTTAAAAGAAGATGCCAAAACGTACCAGGTTTCGTCAAACGGTATTGATTTAACATTTGATAAAACAACCGGATTATTACAACAGGCCAAAAATGCAAAAGGTATCATTCCGTTTTCAAATGGTCCGGTTTTACAGGAAGGTGAAAATAATTTTAAAAATTTCACTACTAAAATGGAAAATGGAAACCTGGTGATTTCATCCAAATTTGATAAAAAAGAAAGTTTCAATACCTTAAAATGGACCATTTATCCTTCAGGCTGGTTAAAAATGGAGGTAAATTATTTTCCATCGGCTTACTTTACCACTTTCGTGGGTTTGAATTTTTCTTATCCTGAAACTGACATTAAAGCTGTAGAATATAAAGGCAACGGTCCGTACCGTGTTTGGAAAAACCGGATGAAAGGCACGCAATTTGGTATTTGGAAAAAGGATTATAACAATTCCGCAACCGGCGAAGCACCATGGCAATATCCTGAGTTTAAAGGCTATTATTCGAACATGTACTGGTGCGAATTTATTGGCAAACAGCAATCTTTTAAAGTGGTAACCGATCATGAAGATGTGTTTTTGAGGTTATTTACACCAAAAAAATCAAAAGATACCGAATACGATAACATGAGTCCGACTTTTCCGAACGGTGATATTTCCTTTATGAATGGCATTTCGGCAATTGGCACTAAAACACAGAAACCAGAAACCACCGGACCAATGGGCATGAAACATGTATTTTATGATTTTGATAAAGATGCGACGAGGGCATTAAATATGACTTTGTATTTTGATTTTTCTATCGACGCGTCGTCATTACGAGGAGGCACAACGAAGCAATCTCAATAAAAGAATGATGTAAAAACAAGAAACTTAGCAAAAAAGATTGCTTCAGCTCGCGCAAATCCAGCTTCGCAATGACGAACTAATCTTTAAAGAAAATAGAATGAACATTAAAACCTATATATCGATCATCTGCATTTGCTTACTGCCATTTTCAAAAGTGGTGGCGCAAATCGTTTTGCAGCATACCACCTGTGAGATGCTCGAAAATCCATTGGGAATCGACGTTCAAAAACCAAGGTTCGCCTGGCATATCATTTCCAAAGAGCGTAATGTAATGCAAACCGCATATCAGATCTTAGTTGCTTCATCAGAAGAAAAGTTAAAGGCAAATGATGGCGATTTATGGGATTCAGGAAAAGTAAATTCATCAGAATCGATTCACGTAATTTATAGTGGAAAACCACTCAATAGCAGGCTAAAAGCGTATTGGAAAGTAAAAACCTGGACAACTGCCGGACAAAGCGAGTGGTCGGCAAATAACTATTTTACAATGGGTTTGCTTTATTATAAAGACTGGCCAAAGGGTTGGATCGGCTTCGACAGGGCTTTCCCCTGGGATAACATTAAAACTGATTCTCGTTTATCGGCAAGGTATTTCAGGAAGGAATTTCAGATTACTAAACAGATTAAATCAGCAACAGCCTCAATTATAGGTTTGGGCTTATACCAACTATTTATCAATGGAAAAAAAGTAGGGGAAGATGTGTTATCTCCATCCCCAACCGATTATACCAAAAATGTAAAGTATAATACCTACGATGTAACCAGTTATATCCAAAACGGTAAAAATGCAGTAGGTACAATTTTAGGTAATGGTCGTTTTTTCGCGATGCGCCAAAATGAAAAACCCTATAAAATTAAAACATTCGGTTTTCCGAAAATGCTGATGAACATCAATATTGTGTACACAGATGGAACAACCGCCAACGTTGATACAGATGATAGCTGGAAAGGGACGGCTGATGGACCAATCAGGACCAATAACGAATACGATGGCGAAGAATATGATGCCACAAAAGAGGCTACTGGCTGGAACAAAATTGGTTTCGACGATAGTAAATGGACAAAAGCCGAATTTGTACAGGAACCGACCGGAACCATCGAAGCGCAAATGAACGAAAATATGCGGGTGATGAATACACTAAAACCCGTTTCCATTTCAAAATTAGCTGGCGGAAGGTTTATCCTCGACATGGGACAAAATATGGTAGGCTGGTTGCAGATCAAGGTAAAAGGTGCAAAAGGAAAACAGGTTAAATTGCGTTTTGCAGAATCGTTACAGGAAAACGGAGAGCTTTTTACCGCAAACCTCCGCAATGCCAAATGTACTGATCTCTACACCCTAAAAGGCGGAGAAATGGAAACCTGGGAACCTGCTTTTAGTTATCGGGGATTCAGGTATGTTGAACTTTCAGGGTATGGTTACGAGCCAACTGTAAATGATTTCGTCGGGAAAATGATTTACGACAATATTAAAACGGTTGGAACTTTCGAAACTTCTGATGCCTTAACCAACCAGATTTTTAAAAATGCCTGGTGGGGAATTGCAGGCAGTTACAAAGGCATTCCGGTCGATTGTCCGCAACGTAATGAGCGCATGCCATGGCTGGGCGACAGGGGCGCAGTAGCTTACGGAGAAAATTTCCTATTTGATAATGGCAGGTTTTATGCAAAATGGTTGCAGGATATCCGCAACTCGCAAAAAGAGGATGGCGCCATCCCCGATGTTGCTCCTGCATTCTGGCGGTACTACAGTGATAACATGACCTGGCCCGGGGCAATGCTTTTGGTTACTGAAATGCTTTACAAACAAACCGGCGATATTACTGCGGTGCGTGATAATTACCCGGCAATGAAAAAGTGGCTGGCCTACATGCAGGATCGCTACATGGTTGATTATATCCTGACAAAAGACAGCTACGGCGATTGGTGTATGCCACCAGTTACCATCGAATCCGGAAGAGGAAAGAGTGCCGATAAAAAATATCCTTCTGCGTTAATTTCAACTGCCTATTATTACCATTTTACCCAATTGATGATCCAGTTTGGTAAGGCAATCGATAACGAAGAAGACGTAAAAACCTATCGGATTTTAGGAGATAAAATTAAGGACGCTTTTAACCAGAAATATTATAACGACAAGGGTTATTATGCGGAGAATGCACTAACCGATAATCTTATTCCGCTATACTTCGGAATGGTACCCCAAAATAAAATAGAAACTGTTTTTAAAAATATTACTAATACAGTTGAGATTACTAACAAAGGTCATTTAAGTAATGGTTTGGTCGGCATCCAATGGTTAATGCGCTGTTTAAATGATTACGGCCGGCCAGATCTGGCTTATACCGTAGCTACACAAAAAACTTATCCGGGCTGGGGTTATATGGTCGAAAATGGTGCTACAACAATCTGGGAATTATGGAATGGCAACACCGCAGATCCGAAAATGAATTCGCAAAACCACGTAATGATGCTGGGCGATTTACTGATCTGGTATTATGAAAACCTCGCCGGAATTAAATCAGAAAGTGCTGCTTTCAAAAAGATTGTAATGAAACCAGAAATGATTAATGGCTTAAATTCGGTAAATGCCAGCTACAATTCCGTTTATGGCATGATCAAAAGCAACTACACAAAAACCGGAAATCAGTTTAAATGGAACATCAGCATTCCGGCAAATACATCTGCTTTGGTTTATGTTCCTGCAAATAATAAAAATGAAATTTCAGAAAAGATAAAATCAATTAAAGATTTAAAATTTATAAAAATGGAGCATAACAGGGCCGTTTATGAGATTGGCTCAGGGGATTATGCTTTTGTGGTGGAGAATAAATAAAGATAAAATAGTCGTCATTGCGAGGAGGCACGACGAAGCAATCTCTTTTGCAGAGCAGATTGCTTCGCCTGATGAAAAATCAGGCTCGCAATGACGAAAAAATTAAACACAATTATGAGAAAGCTATTAAAATCATTACTAACAATAACCTTACTGATCAGTTCAGTAAGCGCATTTAGTCAAACCAAAGATGTAGTCATACCCGAGGATATTTTAATCAAAGCAAAAGAGTGGGTTGCAACATTAAATTTAACCGATGCAGCGAAGAAAAACACTGTAGAAAATGTAATCGCAGTTCATTTAACTACTGTTAAAGACTGGCATAACGATCATCCTTCATCAACCGTTCCTGATGGCATAAATCCTGTAACCGGAAACAAATTAAACGACCTCGATAAACAAATTATTGCTGATTCTGCCATGCCAATAACTGTACATCAGGCTTTAATGGATGGATTGAATAAAAATTTATCACCTCAGCAGGTTGAAGCAGTTTTAGATAAATATACTATCGGAAAGGTCGATTTTACGATGAAAGGTTACAAGGCCATCGTTCCGGATTTAACTGCAGATGAAGAAGCTAAAATCCTGTCATTCTTAAAACAGGCACGCGAACAGGCCGTAGATTATAAAAATATGAAAGAAATTTCGGCTATTTTCGAAATCTATAAAACCAAATCAGAACAATTACTCAATAACAACGGACGCAGCTGGAGAGCACTCTATAGTGCTTATACTAAAAAGATAAAAGAAGCTAAAGCAAAACAATAATCGATATCTCGTCATTGCGAGGAGGAACGACGAAGCAATCTTTCTAAATAGGATAGATTGCTTCAGCTGAAGAAAAATCAGCTTCGCAATGACGGAAACTAAAAATAATATGTTCAAGAAAATTTTAACCATATCAATTGTATTATTTGCTTTAACTGCGAATGCGCAGGTAGAAAAGTGGCAAACCGGCATTGTAAAGCAAGAATTTCTGTACGATAAAGCTCCATTTCCATCGTGCCATTCTGCAACCATAGCCGAAACGCCTACAGGTTTGGTGGCTTCGTTTTTTGGGGGAACAAAGGAACGTAATCCTGATGTTGAAATTTACATCAGCCGTTTTGTAGATGGTAAATGGTTAGCGCCGGTTTCGGTGGCTAACGGCGTTCAAACTGAAGGAAAAAGATTACCAACGTGGAATCCTGTTTTATACCAGATTCCGGGTGGCGATTTGTTATTGTTCTACAAAATCGGTCCCAAACCTTCCGAGTGGTGGGGTATGATGAGAACCTCAAAAGATGGTGGTAAAACCTGGTCTGAGGCTACAAAATTACCTGATGGCTATATCGGACCTGTAAAAAATAAACCCGTTTTGTTAAGCAACGGAAACCTTTTTGCACCATCGAGCAAAGAAGGCGACGGGTGGAAAATCCATTTCGAAGTTACCAAGGATAATGGCAAAACCTGGAGAACCGTTGGTCCGCTGCCAGAAAATGGCATTAAAGCCATTCAACCCAGCATTTTACAATATGGAAATGGAAAATTGCAGATTTTAGCCAGAACTGCCAACCGTGCCATTGTAGAATCCTGGTCTAACGATAACGGCGAAACCTGGTCCGCATTAACCAAAACATCTTTGCCAAATAATAATTCAGGAACCGATGCAGTAACCCTGAAAGATGGTCGCCAGGTTTTGGTTTATAACCATGTATTGCCTCCGGGAGATTTAGCAAAAGGACCTCGCACGCCATTAAATGTTTCCATTTCTAAAGATGGCAAAGAATGGTATGCTGCTTTAATATTGGAAGATTCACCAATCAGCCAGTATTCTTACCCTGCGGTTATCCAAACCAGCGATGGCATGCTGCACTTTATTTACACCTGGAGAAGAGAAAAAATCAAGCATGTGGTGGTCGATCCATCAAAGTTAAAGCTAAAGAAAATTAAAAATGGCGTTTGGCCAAAACTGAAAGGTTATACTGCACCCGTGATTACGGAAACTAAAAACGAGGAGGGTTAAGATGATAAATGTTATTAAATACGTTATTTCGTGGTTTTGGCGATCGTCATTGCGAGGAGGTACGACGAAGCAATCTATTTTGCTGGGAGAGATTGCTTCGGCTGATGAAAAATCAGCACTCGCAATGACGGGTAGGGTGTTCAGGTACTTAGCTATATTATTTATTATCTACCTATCTTTTCCAGGTAAGGGCTCCGCCCAAACCCAAAACACCGATAACCTTTATAAAAAACCATTAGTTGATGTCCTTAAAGAGATCCAGACCCGTTTTAAAGTTCAGATCAAATATTCAGAGCCACAGGTAAAAGACAAATGGGTTAACTATGCCGAATGGCGTTTCCGTAGCAACGTGGATGAAACACTAGGCAATGTGCTAACGCCTCTGGATATGAAAGTCAACAAGGAAAAACCCGGAGTTTACAAACTGAAAGAGTACGAATATTACCGTTGGGAAGTTCAGGATGGATGGGCTTATCTCGATAGTTTGGCAACCAAATACCACGATCAGGCGAGCTGGGAAAAACGCAAGGCAGAAATTAAACCCGAACTTTATCAGGCTTTAATGTTATCGCCATTGCCGGCGAAACCAAATTCAAAACCGATTATTACCCCAAAAAGAATTTTCGATGGCTATTCGGTAGAAAATATCGCTTTGGAGATTTTGCCTGGTGTGTGGATCAATGGCTCACTTTATAAGCCTTTAAATGTGAAAGGTAAAATCCCGGTGGTCTTAAGCCCCGATGGGCACTGGGAGAAACAACGCTACAGACCAGATTGCCAGATCCGTTGTGCAACAATAGCCAGGATGGGAGCAATGGCATTTAGTTACGATTTATTTGCCTGGGGCGAATCTATGCTCCAGTTTAAATATGAAGATCATCGCCGCAGTTTGGCACAAACCGTGCAAACCTTGGGTGGCATCCGGATTTTGGATTATTTTTCGTCCCTTAAAGAAACAGATACAGCAAGAATCGGCATTAGTGGCGGCTCTGGTGCCGGAAGTCATTCGATCTTAATGACCGCTATGGACGACAGAATTAAGCTGAGCGCACCGGTGGTGGCGATGTCATCTTATTTTTATGGCGGTTGTCCATGCGAAAGCGGCATGCCCATTCATCAATGTGGCGGTGGAACGGATAATGTAGAATTAGCCGCAATGGCTGCCCCACGACCCCAGTTACTGGTTTCGGACGGTAGCGACTGGACGGCTCACACGCCACAACATGATTTTCCTTATCTGCAAAAAATGTATGCCTATTACGGTGTTCAGGATAAAGTGGAAAATGTTCATTTACCAGAGGAAAAACATGATTTTGGCGTCAATAAACGCATTGCGCTCTACGATTTCCTGATCAAAAACTTTAAGCTCAATGGCGCTGCTGTTAAAGATAAGACGGGAAAATATGACGAGAGCAAAGTAACCATCGAAAAGGAAAATGCGATGTATGTTTTTGGAGATAAAGGCGAAAAACTGCCTAAAAATGCGGTTATGGGTTTTGAAAACCTGGAAAAGTTATTTCCGTTAAACGCAACAAAATAATTGGGTATGCAAATTCAGAACAGGAGAACTTTTATAGGTAAAATGGCCTTGCTAACCGGCGTGTTATTACTTCCCGATCAGTTGCTTTTTGCTGCAGAAAAGAAAAACAGGTATAAAGTTTCGGTAATTGACCTCATGATCCTCAAACGTCAGAAAATTAGCGCTTTACCACTTGCAAAAGAAATTGGCGCAGATGGTTTGGAAATCGATATGGGTGGCTTGGGCGACAGGGAAACCTTCGACAATAAACTGGCTGATCCAAAAATCAGACAGGAATATCTGGATAAAGCCAAAGAACTGAATCTGGAATTCTGCTCACTGGCCATGACCGGCTTTTATGCGCAATCGTTCGCCAAACGCCCAACCTATCAAAAAATGATACAGGATTGCCTCGACACGGCCAAAGCAATGAATATTAAAGTCGTTTTTCTGCCATTGGGCATTCAGGGCGATCTGGTCAAAAATCCTGAACTGCGCGAACCGATTGTAGAAAGGCTGAAAATAGTGGCTAAAATGGCTGCAAAAGCAGGCGTTACTATTGGAATTGAAACTGCTTTGGATGCAACGGGTGAATTGCAATTACTTAAAGATATCGGTTCTAAAAATGTAAAAAGTTATTTTAATTTCTCTAATGCCATTAAAAACGGAAGGGATTTATGCAAGGAGTTGCAAATTTTGGGCAGGAAAAACCTCATTCAGATCCATGCGACCAATGAAGATGGCGTTTGGCTGCAAAACGATCCCAAAATCGATTTAAATAAAGTAAAAGCAACGCTCGATGACATGGGCTGGAGTGGCTGGCTGGTTGTAGAAAGAAGCAGGGATGCAAAACAGCCCACCAACGTAAAATATAACTTCAGCGCCAATACCAGCTACCTGAAATCGGTTTTTCAAAATGATCCGTCATTGCAAGGTACGAAGCAATCTTATTAGTGGCGTTATGGAAATCGAGATAACTAAAAAGATGAAAAGGACAGATACAATAAAATACTCGTTTCCTTGGTTCGTACCTTCACGAACCAAACAATTTAAACTATTTTTCACTTGGTCTGTGTCCTCACAGACCAATCAAGCGAAATTTTATGTGTTGCCTTGTCTCGTCAATCCAAGAACCAAACCGTTTTTAATTCTGGTAATTCTTTTCTCTTTATTGTATCTAAAAGCAGATGCAGCAGATATTTATGTTTCATTAAAGGGTAATGACACTAATGTTGGAACCAAGGAAAAACCTTTGGCTACACTTCATTCCGCCATTAGAAAAGCCAGAGAATTACGTCGGTTAAATGATGTATCCGCTAAAGGAGGAATCAATATCATCATAAACAAAGGTTTTTATCAACTATACGAGCCTGTCGTGCTCCGTCCTGAAGATTCAGGAACCAAAGATAGCCCCACCTTAATTATTGCCGAAGCGAATGAAAAAGTGATTTTAAGTGGCGGGATCAAAATAAAAGGATGGAAAAAACTTACCGGAACTGTTGCGGGTTTGCCGAAAGAAGCCATTGGAAAGGTTTGGGTAAGCAACCCTCCAAATTTCGATGGGAGCGACCTTCAATTTCGCCAGCTTTGGATAAATGGTAAAAAAGCCATTCGGGCAAAAAACTATAACGGAGATGCGATGGGCAGGATTTTATCATGGGACAGCAAAAATCAGACCTGTAAAATCCCGCTTCAGAAGAACATCAATTTGGCTAATATTAAGGGCATGGAAATGCTGATCCATCAATGGTGGGCCATTGCCAATCTGCGTGTAAAATCTGTTAAAATCGAGAAAAATACCGCTGAACTTTCATTTATGCAGCCCGAAAGCAGGATTCAGTCAGAACATCCCTGGCCAGCTCCATGGATTTCAGATAAAACAGGGAATTCTGCTTTTTACCTCAGCAATGCCATTCAGTTTTTAAACGAACCCGGGGAGTGGTTTGAAGACCTGCAAAACCACAAACTTTATTATTGGCCAAAAGCTTCAGAAAACATGGCTAATGCAGAAATTATTGCTCCGGCATTGGAAAATCTTGTCAAAATTGAAGGAACGATAGATCATCCGGTATCTTTTGTGGGTTTTAAGGGAATTTCCTTTGAGCACAGCAGCTGGTTAAGGCCTTCTAAACAAGGTCATGTGCCACATCAGGCCGGCATGTACATGCTCGATGCTTATAAATTAAAACAGTCAGGAACTCCTGATAAGCCAACTTTAGAAAACCAGGCCTGGGTAGGCAGACCAGCTTCAGCGGTTGAAGTGACTTATGCCAACCATACCATTTTCGAATCCTGCCGTTTCGAGCACCTGGCATCAACGGGCCTGGATTTAAAAAAAGGAACTGCAGACAATGAAATCAAGGGGAATTTATTTAAAGATATAGGTGGTTCTGCAATTTTAGTCGGAACATTCTCTGATGAAGCAACCGAAGTTCATCTGCCATATAACCCGTCAGATCAATGTGAAATATCGACCAATGATCAAATTGAAAATAACCTGATCACCGACGTGACTAACGAAGATTGGGGCGCTGTAGGTATAGGAGCAGGTTATGTACGGGAGATTAAGATCCTGCATAACGAAATCAGCGATGTTTCCTATTCCGGCATCAGCATGGGCTGGGGCTGGACGAAAACGCAAAATGCAATGAAAAATAATACCATCAGTGGCAATAAAATCCATCATTACGGCAAACACATGTACGATGTAGCCGGGATTTATACTTTGTCAGCCCAACCAGGATCGTTTATCACCGAAAATGTTGTCGACAGTATTTACAAAGCGCCTTTTGCCCATCTTCCAGACCATTGGTTCTATTTATATACCGATGAAGGTTCGTCTTATTTCACCATTAAAAACAATTGGACACCTGCTGAAAAATACCTTCAAAATGCCAACGGACCAGATAATTTATGGGAAAATAACGGTCCAAAGGTTGAGAAAGGCATTAAGCAAAATGCGGGCCTGGAAAAACCCTTTCAATATTTATTAAGAGAAAAAGCATCCCATTCGGATAGAGAAATAAATCAGGCTGCAGATCAATCTGTGGTTTTTGAACTGATTTTCAAAACGGACCATCTTCCATCAGATCATACTTTAAAAACTTTTGCAAAAGAAAATAATCTTTTGCCGGATGCAATTTACAAATGGAATAACCGAATGGTAATTTATACGTCCAGTTTAAAGGTAGAAAGTTTGCAACAGACTTTAAAACGCTTAAATCCTTCCGAAATCAAACTTTACGATAACTTATTTTACGACTTCAACCGGGAAAAGAACTGTGGAGACAAAGCTGTAGCTGAATGGGAGAACATCATTTTATCGGCTAATCTGGTGAAGGATGAAAAGATGCAAAACGAATACCTCAATTACCATAAAACACAATTTGAGAAATGGCCTGAAATATCAAAGGGCTTTTGCAACGCAGAATTTCAGCGTCTGGCTATTTTTAAAAAAGAAAGGCAATTAATGCTGATCATCAGCATTCCGAAAGGAAAAAAATTAGACGATTTAAATCCGAAAACCACTTTAAACAATCCAAAAGTGGACGAATGGAACGCGATAATGAAAAAATACCAGGAGGGAATTGAGGGTACAAAACCTGATGAAGTTTGGGTGTTTTTTAAACCGGTTGAGTGATCGTACAATGGGGTTGTCATTCTGAACGCAGTGAAGAATCTGTTGGCGATGGAATACGATCAATAATCCTGGCACAAATGGAGAAATTCCGGGCTCGAGCCAGTGCTATTTGGTGAAAGATCCTTCGTACCTCAGGATGACAGAAAAGAAAAGTAAATAAACGCTTATAAAAATAATAACATGTTAAGATTAGGGATTTTAGGTTTAGGAGAGGGCAGAAGCACGATTTCTGCATCATTGGCCAGTAAAAAGTTTAAACTTATCCAGATTTGTGATGCCAATAAAAAGCTTTGCGAAGAACGGGCTTTAGAGTTCGATTTTCAGAACTGGACAACCAATTACCAGGATATGTTAACCAGTGATAAGATCGATATGATTGCGATTTACACGCCGGATCATTTACATTTCGAACATATCAAACTGGCTTTAGAACATGGCAAACATGTGGTATGTACCAAGCCATTTATTGACGACCTGGCCCATGCAAACGAACTTTTAGAACTTGCTAAAAAATCAAGAAAGAAAATTTTTGTCGGACAAAGTTCACGTTTTTTCGAGCCTGCCATGCGCCAGAAAAAAGATTTTGATGCTGGTTTAATCGGCGAACTGATTACCATAGAAAGTCATTACCATGCCGATCACCGCTGGTTTTTAGAAAAAGGATGGTCGCTAAAACAATCTTTTAAATGGTTATATGGCGGTTTAAGTCACCCTGCAGATTTTATCCGCTGGTATTTGCCCGATATTGAAGAGGTAATGGGTTACGGGATGTTAAGCAGCAATGGCTTAAATGCCGGTTTAAAAAATCAGGATACCATGCATTTCATTTTTAAGGCAAAAGATGGCCGGATTGCAAGGGTAAGCGGTGCTTATACCGGGCCAACACAACCCGCAAGCCGCGACAGTGGCATGAGCTGTATCCTCCGCGGTACGGAAGGCGCAAGCCAGGCCGATTACCATGAACTGCGTTATTCCGTTACCACTAAAACAGGCGAAGAAAAGATCATTACCTGGGGTGATGCTACCTTAAAACATTATTTCCGTTTCGAAGGGCAAAGTCACCACGCCGGAGAATATCAAAACTATCTTGAATATTTCGCTGATAGCATAAATAACAATTTTACTGCTTACCCTGATTTAAAAGAGGGAATCGGCACAGTAGCCCTGTTGCAGGCCATGGATAAATCTTTAGAAACTGGTTTACCGGTAAAAATTAATGACATTTTAAAAGCAAATAACATTACAAGGGAATCGATAGGACTGTAAAAGAAATTCGGCAGCAATAAAAAAAGTCGTCATTGCGAGGAGGAACGACGAAGCAATCTTACAACGCTCGCTGTGTGTACAATACATATCCACCCATAGTAGTAAGATTGCTTCGTACCTCGCAATGACGAAAAGTTCTTATGGTTCTTGGCGGACACGAACCATGGCTATTGAACTTAAAAAATCTGTGTTTATCCGTGTTCATCTGTGGCTAAAAACTATTGAAACCGTACAACCAAACTAACCAAATAAACCAATGGGAAACATTGTAGAACGTTTAACCAATTTAGATTACATCATTGTCATCGCATACCTCATTATTCTGATGATAATCGGGTATCGGGCCAGTTTTTCGAAAAAGAAGAACGAAGATGAAACCTTGTTTCTGGCCAATAAATCACTGAACTGGAGCAGCATCGGCTTTAATATGTGGGGTACCAATGTTGGCCCATCCATGTTACTGGCTTTTGCCAGTATCGGTTACAGCACTGGTATTGTGGCCGTCAATTTTGATTGGTATGCCTTTATATTTTTATTCCTGCTGGCCATTGTTTTCGCGCCAAAATACCTCGCCGCAAAGGTGAGCACCATGCCCGAATTTATGGGCAACCGGTATGGCGATTCAACACAGAACATTTTAGCCTGGTATGCGCTGGTTAAAATTTTAATCTCCTGGTTATCACTTGGCTTATTTGCCGGAGGCTTTTTAGTCCGACAGATTTTGGGCATCCCCATGTGGCAATCTGTTACCGTTTTGGTTGCATTTGCAGGTTTATTTACGTTTTTCGGTGGTTTAAAAGCCATTGCAAAAGTGAATGTTTTCCAGATGATTTTATTGATTGCGGTTTCCCTTTCATTAATGCTTTTAGGTTTAAACAAAGTTGGAGGGCTTTCTGCCTTATATGCCAAAACACCTCATCATTTCTGGAATTTAATCCAGCCGGCCAGTGATCCAAAATATCCCTGGTATGCCATTTTATTAGGTTATCCAGTTGCTGCTGTTGCTTTTTTCTGTACCGATCAATCGATGGTGCAATCTGTTCTGGGTGCCAAAAACTTAAAACAGGGGCAACTGGGCGTGAGTTTTATCGGCTGGTTAAAAATCCTTTCCCTGCCTTTATTTATCGGAACAGGAATCCTTTGTTACGTATTATTTCCTGGTTTAAAAGATCCAAACGAAGCATATATGACAATGGTAACCAACCTTTTTCCTCCCGGAATGAATGGTTTGGTAATCGTGGTATTAATTGCCGTTCTGGTAGGTACTATCGGATCATCTTTAAATTCCCTAAGTACCGTTTTCACGATGGATATTTATGTAAAGAAAATCAATCCACAGGCCAGTAATAAGCAGATTATCCGTATTGGCAGGTGGGCCGTGGTAGCAGGCTGCATTTTTGCCGTTATTGTGGTATTGGCGATTGATAATATTAAAGGACTCAATTTATTTGATGTTTTTCAATCCGTTTTAGGTTTTATTGCGCCGCCATTATCGGTGGTATTTTTGTTAACCGTTTTCTGGAAGCGAACCACCCGAAAAGCAGTCAATTTCACGCTATCGGTTGGTTCTATTTTAAGTTTGGGCGTTGGCGTAACTTATCTCTGGATTTTACCTTCAGATCAATACCATTTCTGGCCGCATTATTTAATGCTTTCCTTTTTCATTTTTGCAGGACTTTTGCTGATTGCCATTTTAATTTCCCTGCTGGATCGATCGCCAAGCATCTATACCGTAAATGAAGAACACCAGGCCAATATTGAAAAACCAGCTAAAGCGGTATGGATTTCGTGGACCGCATTGGCCATCGTGATGGTTGCGCTTTACCTCTTCTTTAATGGACATTAAACGGATGCCCGTAATCCAGAATTATAAAATGAACCACAGATGAAAATGATGCACACAGATATAAAAATCCGTGTTTATCTGTGTCCATCTGTGGTTAAGAACAAAAAACAATATAAAATTTATGTCCATTTGTGACTAAAAATCAACTATATATGAAAACCTTAAAAAAGATAATCCTCCTCCTCATCTTCAGTGGCTCTGTAGTCCAGCTCTCTGCCCAAAAAGCCTCCTGGATCTGGTATCCCGGCGATTTCGACATCTACATGAGCAATGTAATGCAAAACCGCAGAACCGAAAGAGGTTCCTTTTTTCCGGTATTCTGGAAAATGGACAGTCATTATGTGCTGGTCGATTTTCATAAAGAATTTAACCTTTCGCAACCTGAAGAAGTTAAACTTTTTGTAGAAGGTACCTATAATGTAAAAATTGATGGTCAGGCCATTTCCGGTTTTCCTAAAAGCATCCAAATTCCTGCCGGGAAGCATAAATTAAGCTTAAAAGTGTATAACCAGGCCCATGTTCCCTCGATTTTTGTACAGGGTAAAACCATAGTGTCAGACGAAACCTGGCTGAGCACATTTGAAGATAAAGAATGGATTGATGCCAGTGGAAAGACATCCGATAAATCAGGAACTACATTTGTTTCTGCCGGATCATGGAACCTGAACGATCCAAATCAGTTACCATCACAATTTAAATTACCGGTTATCGCCCAATATGCAGCTAAAACTGAAAAAACAAACAATGGCTCGCTTTCCGATTTCGGAAAAGAAACCTTTGGTTTCATTAAAGTACATGGTTTAAAAGGAAAAGGGAGATTGAGTATCTACTATGGAGAATCAAAAGAAGAAGCACTATCGATAGATAAATGCGAAACTTTAGACAATCTGGACATTGACCTGCAACAGAAGAAAGATTCCATTATGCCGCTTTCAAAAGCTTTCAGATATGTGAATTTTCAACCCGGAAACGGTGTTTCTGCTGATTCCATTTCCATGTTATATGAGTATGCCCCGGTAACCGAACGCGGTAGTTTTAAATCATCTGATGCAGAATTGAACAAAATTTATGATGTTGCAAAATATACTTTTCATTTAAATACCCGCGAATTTTTTATCGATGGAATCAAGCGCGACAGATGGGTTTGGAGTGGTGATGCCTATCAAAGTTACCTGATGAATTATTATTCGTTTTTTGATGCACCAACGGTGAAAAGAACCTTATTGGCTCAGCGTGGCAAAGATCCGGTAACGGCGCATATTAATACCATCATGGATTATTCTTTCTATTGGTTTTTAGGAATTTACGATTATTATAAATTTACCGGCGACCAGAAATTTGTGCAGGATATTTATCCCCGTATGCAATCGTTAATGACTTATATCGATGGCAGAAAGAACAAAAACGGCTTATTGGAATGGATGCCGGGTGACTGGATTTTTATTGATTGGGCAGATAAACTAAGCAAAGATGGTGAAGTGAGTTTCGAACAGTTATTATATGCCCGGAGTTTAGAAACCATGGCTTTATGTGCTAAATTAGCCAACGATACAAACGGAGCGACTCAATATGATCAGCAGGCAAAAGCACTAAAAGCAAAAATATTTGAGCTTTACTGGAATCAGCAAAAAAGTGCATTGGTACATAGCCGAATTAATGACAAACAAACCGATAACGTAACCCGATACGCCAATATGTTCGGAATTTTCTTTGATTATTTCAGTCCCGAGCAAAAGTTAGCAGTGAAAGAAAATGTTCTGCTGAATGGTAAAGTAGCCAAAATCACTACACCTTACATGCGTTTTTACGAACTGGAGGCCTTATGTGCTATGGGCGAACAACCTTATGTGTTAAAGGAAATAAAAAATTATTGGGGTGGTATGTTAAAACTGGGTGCCACTTCTTTCTGGGAAGAATACAATCCTGAAAAAAAAGGAACCGAGCACTTGGAAATGTATGGCCGTCCATTTGGTAAAAGCCTTTGCCATGCCTGGGGAGCCAGCCCGATTTATTTACTGGGGAAATATTATCTGGGCGTACAGCCAGTAACAGCAGGTTACAAAACCTACACCATTGAACCTAATTTAGGTGGTTTAGCCTGGATGGAAGGAAAAGTACCAACCGCAGACGGCGATATTTCGGTGTATTGCAGCAAAAAAGAAATCAGAGTTTCTTCTGCTACAGGAACTGGAAAATTAAGGTTTAAAAGTAAATCGAAGCCAGTTGTTAAAAATGCGGAAGTGAAAGAAATTTCGAAAGGGCTTTTTGAGGTAACAATTGAAAAGGGCAGGGATTATGAGGTGAGGTATTCAGGATAAATCTTTAGGCTAACGTTCGTTTCTAACGAGCGTTAAATAATTCATCGTTTTCAGACGATAAAATCGTTTAGTTATTGATGCACTCGTTGGGAAACGAGCGCAAACTTTTTCTAATTTAAACCTTGCAGGTTTTTAAAACCTGCGAGGTTTAAATAAAGATTCCTTAATAAGTTAAATCCGCGTTAGGGATTGTAAGGGTTTAGTACCGATATTTTATCGGTACCGGAGCGAAGCGCAGCCCTGAAAAGCCCGACCCTTGCGCAGCTTGGGTAACGCCCAAATCAGCTTGCAATTCATTTTACTGTTTTATCAATTAGAAAGTTAAATCCCCTTCCAGAGGGTTCGGCCTAAACCCCAATCCTTTGCTCAATCTTCTTCACACATTTTTGCGCTTCGGCCAGTATCACATCATTTTCGATTGCCTGATCTACATTAATCGCATTTAACATCGAAATGGTTAAACAGGCAATAATCCCGTTATTTCCTGAAATACCGATAGGTACAGAAAGATCGGTTACACCTGAAACCGAGTCGCTGTTTTTAAAATATGAACCCGTTTGCTGGATATCTTCCAATGAACTCAAAAAATCTTCCTGCTGCGTTTTGTGATATTTCTTATAAATCGCGTTGTTTTTTAAGGTAGTATTACGTTCCACTTCTGGCATATAAGCCAATAAAACCTTTCCTGATGCTGTTAGCGGTAATGGAAATAGGTTTCCTTCTTCGATAGAAAGTGCAATTGGCCCCGGACTTTTCGCATGAATAATAACCATCACCTGGTTCATATACAAAATACTCAAGTGGCACGACTGGCGGATGGTATTGGCCAGTTCTTCCAGCGGAAACTGTGCCGCTTTACGCAGCTCATCAATTGGCGAATGCCTGTGCGAAAGGTAAAAAAGTTTTAACGAAAGCCTGTATTTCCCCGAAACCTCATCGCGGAGGATATAACCGCGGCTCTCCAAACTCATTAACATCCGGTAAATTTCGTTCGGTGTTTTCTCAATGCCGACTGCAATTTCAGTTTGCGAAAGCGGGATAGATTGTGCAGATAAATATTCCAGTATATCAAGTCCCTTATCTAAGGCAGGGGCCTGGTACTTTGATTCCTTTTCGTTCATACAGGTTTAAATTTGGCTGTAGCGTAATTTTTACAATTTCAAACATACAAAATGCTTTCCTATTTAACGATGGGAAGATTTTGTAATTTAAATACGAATATATGTTTTCATATTTAAAAAAAACATTTATATTTGAATTGACACTACTTTATTAATCAAATCGTTCATAGAATCGATTTTTAATAACATTAAGGTATCAATTAACCATTTATAAACCAAAATTTAACCACTGCTTTTGCGTAAAAATTTCGCAATGCTAACCAAAGGATAATGAGCAGATTTCTGATATTTTCTTGGCTTTATCTGTTGAGCATTCCGCTTTTTGCGCAGGATATAAAGGTTATTGATTTGAATTGTGCTTACAGAAATAATCCTATTGGTATTGATATGGTAAATCCCAGCCTGAGCTGGAAATTGCTGTCACCTAAACACAATGTGATGCAAACCGCATATCAAATCCTGGTTTCTGGCAGTACTGCAAACTTAAAAAAGAACATAGGCGAAATTTGGGATACCAAAAAGATAAATTCTGGCCAATCTATCCAGATAACATATAAAGGCGCTAAACTTCTACCAGCCAAAACCTATTACTGGAAGCTGCGTGTTTGGGATAATTATGCAAATGGATCGGAGTGGAGTAATACCGCAACCTGGCAAATGGGTTTAATAAACCCAGCCGATTGGAAAAAGGCAAGGTGGATTGCTTATGAAAAAATACCCGATTCGAATGTAAATGTGCTGCCAACTGATGGCAAAAAGGATAAATATAACGCCAACAATGTTTTGCCTATGTTCCGCAAAAATTTTGTGGTAACCAAAACCATAAAAAAGGCAACGGCTTTTATTTCGGGTCTTGGCCAATACGAAATGAGCTTAAATGGCGAAAAAGTTGGGGATGATTTTTTAGCACCCGGCTGGACAAAATACGATAAAGAGGCATTATATGTAACCTACGACGTTACCAAACAGCTTAAAAAGGGCGAAAATGCCATTGGTGTAATGCTTGGCAATGGTTTTTACTACATTCCACCGGTTAAAGAGAGGTATAGAAAGTTGAAAGTAGCTTTTGGCTATCCTAAAATGATCTGTCGCGTTTTGGTAGAATATACCGATGGAACTTCAATAAATGTGGTTAGCGACCAGAGCTGGAAAACGGCTCCGTCGCCAGTCACTTTTTCGGGTATTTATGGTGGAGAGGATTATAATGCCAACCTGGAACAAAAAGGCTGGAATTTATCAGGCTTTAATGATCAAAACTGGAAATCTGCTGTATTGGTTAACGGACCAAAACTCAATGCACAAAAAGAGGAACCTATCAAAATTTTTGATCATTTTACAGCAAAAAACATCACTGCAGTTGGTAATCATGAATGGGTTTATGATATGGGACAGAATGCTTCGGCCATCATCGAATTAAAAGTACGTGGCAAAAAAGGCGATACCATCCGCATTATACCGGCAGAATTATTAAAAGCCGATGGCGCAGTAACCCAGAAAAATATGGGTGGTCCATCTTATTTTACTTATATATTAAAAGGAGATGGTTTAGAAACCTGGCGGCCAAAATTCTTTTATACAGGATTCCGCTATCTGCAGGTTAAAGGCGCTGTGCCGGCTGGAAAAGAAAATACTTCAACCAAAGCTGTTATAGAAGATCTAAAAGCATTACACGTTAGAAATGCTGCTGAAAAAGTTGGCGAATTCTCGTCTTCTAACAGTTTATTTAATAAAACTTTCAATCTTATCAATTGGTCGGTAAAAAGTAACATGATGAGTGTTTTTACCGATTGTCCGCACCGCGAAAAACTGGGCTGGCTGGAGCAGTTGCACCTGATGGGCAATTCTTTAGGTTACAATTACAATGCTGCGCCGCTTTTTAAAAAAGCACTGGAGGATATGAAAAACTCACAGCTGAGCAACGGACTGATCCCGGAAATTGCCCCTGAATATGTAAAATTCGAATGGGGTGGCGATATGTTCCGCGATTCGCCGGAATGGGGCAGCAGTGGGATTTTGATACCATGGTACCTCTATCAATGGTATGGAGATCAACAGGCCATTACTGACTATTACCCGATGATGCAGCGCTATATCAATTATTTGGGAACAAAAGCTAATAACCACATTTTATCTCAGGGTCTGGGCGATTGGTATGATTTAGGGCCAAAACCACCCGGTGTTTCTCAACTCACGCCAATGGGCGTTACCGGAACGGCCATCTACTATTACGATTTGAAGGTAATGGAGAAAATGGCTACACTTTTAGTTAAAAGGGCTGATGCAATGGCTTATTCAGAACTTGCCGTTGAAGTAAGAAAAGCATTTAATAACAAGTTTTTTGATGCTAAAACCAAACAATACGCAACGGGTTCGCAGGCAGCAAATGCCATGGCGGTTTACATGGGCCTGGTTGAAGAACAAGATAAAAAAGCAGTGATTGACAATCTGGTTAAAGATATCCGCGATAGAAAAAACAGCTTAACCGCTGGTGATATCGGGTATCGCTATGTATTACGTGTTTTAGAAGATGCCGGAAAATCGGATGTGATTTTCGATATGAACAGTAGCGCCGATGTACCGGGTTATGGTATGCAAATTGCCAAAGGTGCTACCGCATTAACCGAATCGTGGGCGGCTCTACCAACGGTTTCCAACAATCATTTTATGCTCGGTCATTTAATGGAATGGCTGTACAGTGGCATTGGTGGCATCCGTCAGGCAGAAAATTCGGTTGCTTTCAACCAAATTAAAATTGAACCAGAAGTAGTTGGCGATTTAACTGCCGCTCAGGTTAGTTATAATTCTCCTTATGGTAAAATCTCTACTACATGGGAGAAAACCGATAAAAATTTCATTTTAGAGGTTAATGTACCCGTGAATACTAAAGCTGTGGTTTATTTCCCGGCGTATCCGAAAAGCGAGCTTCTGGAAGAAAATAATGCATCATTTAGCAATGCAGGGATCGAAAACGGTAAAACCAGGATTGCTATCGGTTCAGGCTATTATAAATTTAATTTAAAGTTCAAATGAGAAAGATAAGCATTTTGATCCTTCTTTTTATTTGGGCTGTTAAATCAAACGCTCAAAGTAATCAAACTGTTTCTGCTGCAGAGATGGGAAAAATCTATCAGGAAGTAAAAACACCTTACAAATACGGTCTGGTAATGGTTCCTGGAGATAAAGACCATAAAATGGATTGCCCCACAGTTTTCAGAAAAGGAAAGGATTGGTACATGACTTACCTCATTTTTGGCGGTCGTGGTTACGAAACCTGGCTGGCAAAAAGTAAAGATTTGCTGCATTGGGAAAACCAGGGCAAACTGATGTCGTTTGCTGATGCCGGTAACTGGGATGATAATCAAAAAGCAGGTTATAATGCCTTAACCGACATCAAATGGGGTGGAAGTTATGGTGTAAATCAGTTTGATGGCAAATATTGGATGTCGTATTTTGGTGGAAAAGAGAAAGGTTATGAAGTGGAGCCTTTATCTATCGGAATGGCTTATACAACAAAAGATCCATCCATTGTGAAGGAGTGGAGCCGCTTAGAAAAACCTGTATTAAGCTCATCAGATAAAGATGTACGTTGGTGGGAAAACCGCAATAAACTCTTTAAAAGCACGGTGATCGAAGACCAGAAAAGATTAACAGGACATCGCTTTGTAATGTACTATAACGCTGTGGGCGATTCGCTGGCGAACAATAAAAAAACACGCTGGTATGAACGGATCGGGATGGCAGTTTCGGAGGATATGGTTCATTGGCAGCGCTTTAATAAAAATCCAGTGGTTCATCATCCGGTTGGCATTACTGGAGATGCTGTAATTCAGCAAATTGGCGATAATTATGTAATGTTTTACTTTGGCGCTTTTTGGCAGGATAGAAAAGGATCTTTTAACCGTTTTGCAGTATCAAAAGATCTTGTAAACTGGACCGACTGGACGGGCGATAACCTGATTGAATCATCAGAAAAGTATGATGAACTGTATGCACATAAATCTTTCGTATTAAAATATAAAGGCGTGGTTTACCATTTCTATTGCGCCGTAAATAAACAGGATCAACGCGGAATTGCAGTAGCAACTTCGAAAGATTTAGGTAAAAGTAAAGTAGATTTTGTAAGTGGCAATTAGAATGAAGAGACCTCAATTTAAATATAGAATTTTTAGTTTGATGATCTTGATGGCAATGTCTTTTGGGGTCATTTCAACTGAAGCGAAGTCCCGAATATTCGGGAGAGAAATTTATAATAATGGCATAAATAAACAACTCATAGATTTTTCCACGGCGGTCGAAATTCCGTCATTGCGAGGAGGAACGACGAAGCAATCTATTTTACAGGAAAGATTGCTTCTCCCGATGAAAAATAGGGCTCGCAATGACGATATGAGAATGAGAACTAGTTTCAATAAAGACTGGAAATTCTTCCTGGGCGATGATTCTGCAGCTAAATCTCCATTATACAATGATTCGAAATGGAGAAAACTGACCTTACCACATGATTGGAGCATTGAAGGAAAATTTGACGAGAAAAACCCAGCAAAACCTGAAGGCGGTGGTTTACCTACCGGAATTGGCTGGTACAGAAAAGAATTTACCGCCCCTGCCAATTTTAAAGATCGGTTAATCACCATCGAATTCGATGGCGTATATAAAAATAGTGAGGTTTGGGTAAACGGACAATATTTAGGCAAAAGACCTTATGGCTATAGCTCATTTTCTTACGAAATCAGTAAATTTTTAAAACCTGGAAAAAACATTATTGCCGTTAAAGTTGATAATTCTGCTCAACCCGATTCGCGCTGGTATTCCGGCTCGGGTATTTATAGAAATGTATGGTTAACCTCAACAGCTAAAGTTGCTATACAAGAACATGGCATTTTTGTTAAAGCGGGTTTTGTAAGCGGCGATTTCGGCGAATCGACAGATGTCGGAAATTTACAACCAGGTCAAACAGTTGGTTTTGTAGCACCTCAGGTTAATTTTATAAATAAATCTGTAGATAAAATTAAAAAATATAAAATCGAGTTTACGGTACAAAACCAAGAAGGGAAGCAGGTTTTACAACACACTACAAAAGAGGATCTTATTGAAGATAGTAGTGGTAAAATCGTTTCAAATCTGCTGATCAATAAACCTGAAATATGGTCGGTAGACAGGCCTTATTTATACACATTGCTGGTTAAAATTATTGATTCCGAAAATAAAATTATAGATGCACAAAGTACCACTTTTGGCATCCGGAGATTCAATTTTGATGCGCTGAAAGGTTTTTCTTTAAACGGAAAACCGATGAAAATTTTAGGTGTTTGCCTGCACCACGACTTAGGTGCCTTAGGTGCTGCTGTAAATGTACGGGCCATGGAGCGCCAGCTCGAAATCATGAAAAAAATGGGTGTAAATGCCATCCGTACCGCCCATAATCCGCCGGCACCTGAGTTTTTGGATTTATGCGATAAAATGGGCTTTTTGGTAATGGATGAGGCTTTTGACATGTGGGCGAAAAAGAAAACCAAAAATGATTATCACCTGAATTTTCCTGACTGGCATAAAAGAGACCTGGAAGATATGATTAAACGCGATCGTAACCACCCATCCATTATCCTCTGGAGTATTGGAAACGAAATCCGCGAACAGTTTGACAGCACGGGCATTTCGCTTACCAGAGAGTTGGTTGCAATCGTTAAAAATCTGGATAAAACACGTCCGGTAATTTCGGCACTAACCGAAACAAAAGCTGAAAAAAACTTCATCTACCAGGCCAATGCACTTGATATTTATGGCTTAAACTATAACCACAAACTTTATAAAGACTTTCCTGCGAATTATCCCGGGGTTAAGTTTTTGGCTACAGAAACTACTTCTGCACTAGAAACCAGAGGATTTTATGATACTGCTGATACCATTCGCCGCTGGCCTAAAGATGGTAAAACCAAATTTACTGAAGGCAATAAAGAGTGGTCGGCATCTGCTTATGATAATGTTTCTGCCTATTGGGGCTCTACCCATGAAGAAACCTGGAAGGAAGCAAAAAAATACGATCATGTATCAGGATTGTTCGTTTGGACAGGTTTTGATTACCTCGGCGAACCTTTACCTTATCCATGGCCGGCACGGAGTTCTTATTTCGGTATTGTCGATCTGGCAGGTTTTCCTAAAGATTCCTATTACATGTACCAAAGTGAGTGGACCAACAAACCTGTACTACATATTTTACCGCACTGGAACTGGGAAAAAGGCAAATCAGTTGAAGTTTGGGCTTATTACAATAATGCCGATGAAGTAGAATTATACCTGAATGGCAAATCGCTGGGTAAAAAGTCTAAACAAGGTGATGATCTGCATGTGCTTTGGCATGTAAATTTCGAGGCTGGAACTTTAAAAGCGGTATCGCGTAAAAATGGCAAAGAGGTATTGGTGCGCGAGGTAAAAACAGCAGGCGCACCTGCCAAAATTGAACTACTAGCCGATAGAAAAAATATTAAAGCTGACGGAAAGGATTTGTCTTTTATCACCGTCCGTATTTTAGATGCCGCAGGAAATGTTGTTCCCAATGCTGATAACCTGGTTAATTTTAAAGTGGAAGGCAATGGTTTTATTGCAGGTGTTGATAATGGATTCCAGGCCAGTTTAGAGCCTTTTAAAGCAAATTACCGTAAAACATTTCATGGTTTGTGCCTGGCCATTCTCCAATCTACCGAAAAAACCGGAACTATTAAATTAACGGCAGCCTCAGCAGGTTTGTCTTCATCTTCAATTTTAATTCACACAGCGAAATGATGAAGATGTATCAATTTTTAACCGCTCAGATACCAAGATCAAGCTTTTGGGCTAAAGCACTTGCCTTGTGTTTTTTGAGCCTTTGTGGTCAGATTTTAATTGCCAATGCCCAGCTTGTCGATAAAACACCTACAGCTGTCCAAAAAGCTCCGCAAATTTACAGCAGGGAGCCATGGGAAGATCAATCGGTAAGTGGCATAAACCGTGATGCATCACGTGCAACAGCTTACTCTTTCGAAAATATTGAAGCTGCAAAAAAAGGCATTCGTGAACAATCAAGCCGAATGATTTCTTTAAATGGTGATTGGGATTTCTCTTTCGCCCTTAAACCTGCTGATGCACCGCAAAACTTCTATCAATCGCGCGTAAGCGGCTGGAAAAAAATCGAAGTTCCTTCAAACTGGGAAATGAAAGGCTACGATAAACCCATTTATAAAAGTGCTGTTTATCCTTTCCGTCCTGTAAATCCGCCAAATCCGCCAATGGATTATAATGGCGTGGGCAGTTACCAGCGCACTTTTACTATTCCTGCAAACTGGAAAGATATGAATATCACCCTGCATTTTGGAGGGGTAAGTTCAGGTTATAAAGTTTGGGTGAACGGGAAATTCCTGGGTTATGCCGAAGATAGTTTTCTTTCATCCGAATTCAATATTACACCTTATCTCCAGGCTGGAGAAAACATTTTATCGGTTCAGGTAATGCGTTGGACAGATGGCAGTTTTCTCGAAGATCAGGATCACTGGCGTTTAAGCGGCATCCATCGCGAAGTAATGCTCCTGGCCGAACCTAAATTGCGGATTGCCGATTTCTTTGTTCAAACCAAACTCGATAAAGATTATAAAGATGCTACTTTAAGCATTCGTCCGCGGATTGAAAACCTTACAGGTAAAGAAGTAAAAGGCTATAAGGTAAAAGCATTGCTTTTTGATCAAAATGGTAGAGCCGTTTTGGACCAGCCGTTAGAAAGAAGTGCAGAAAGCATCATCAATGAAATATGGCCACGCCTGGATAACGTGAAATTTGGGCTGCTGGAAAGTAAGATAAAGAATCCGGCAAAATGGAGTGATGAAGTGCCTAATCTCTACACACTAACCCTTTCTTTAGAAGATAGTTTAGGTAAAGTGCTCGAGGTTAAAAGTTGTAAAGTTGGTTTCAGAAGTATCGAATTTTCTAAAACGAATGGTAAACTGTTAATTAATGGCAAAGAAACTTATCTCTATGGAATCAACCGTCCCGATCATCACCCAACAAAAGGCAAAGCATTAAGTCGCGAAGATATTCTGCAGGATGTGCAGACGATAAAACGGTTCAACTTTAACTGTATCCGCACCAGCCATTATCCAATGGATCCGTATTTATACGATCTGTGCGACGAATACGGCATCCTGGTAATTGATGAAGCCAATCTGGAAACCCATGGCCTCGGGGGTAAATTAAGTAACGACCCTACCTGGACTTCGGCTTATTTAGAGCGTAGCAGCCGTATGGTAATGCGCGATAAAAACCATCCGAGCATCATTATCTGGAGTTTGGGCAATGAATCGGGTAGTGGCCCAAACCATGCAGCTATGGCAGCGTGGATCCACGATTTTGACATCACCAGGCCTGTTCACTACGAACCTGCCATGGGAAATCCGCGGTTGGATGGTTACATCGACCCAGGCAATCCGGCTTATTTAAAACCGAACGATCATTCGCATCGCCTGCAAAACCCTCAAGATCAGCCTTATGTGGACATGGTAAGCCGGATGTACCCTGGCATTTATACCCCCAAAATGCTGGCAGAACAGAAAAATGGCGATAACCGCCCGATTTTCTTTGTAGAATATGCCCACGCGATGGGAAATTCTGTGGGAAACATGAAAGATTTTTGGGATGTTTTCCGTGCTACGCCACGTATAATCGGAGGAGCCATCTGGGAATTTAAAGATCAGGGCATTCTGCAAACCGACAGTGCGGGCAATAAATTCTATGCCTATGGCGGCGATTTTGGCGAAAAGTATTTCGATAATTTCACTATTAAAGGCGTGGTTAATTCTGACGGGAAACCCAAAGGAGCCATGTACGAATGTAAACGTGTTTATCAGGGCGCAGAAACCGAATGGGCCGATCAGGCGAAAAGGATTTTAAAAATCAGCAATCGCCATGCGGTTAAAAATCTGAACGCTTATACTGCCACGTTATTTGTACGCAAAGACGGAGTGGTACTGAGCCAGAAAATTCTGCCTGCCGTTAATCTTGCTGCCGGAAAAGATACTTTACTTAACATTTCGAAATATCTTCCAAAAATGGATGCAGGATCAGAATATTTAGCTGATATCCATTTTACTTTAAGCCAGGACGAAGTCTGGGCCAAAAAAGGTTTCGAAGTAGCTTCAAATCAGTTTGCGTTAACAGGTTTAGCCGAATCCAGGCTGACCGATAAAATTATGCCACCAAAATACACAGGCAATGCAGATATGTATATTTATTCAGGACAAAATTTTGAGATTGGTATCAGCAAAAAGAACGGCGCTTTGATTTCTTATAAATGGAAAGGTAAGGAACAGATTTTTGCTCCATTGCTGCCACATTTTACCCGTCCTTTAACCGACAATGATAAACGCGGCTGGAAATCGAACAAAAAATTAAAGCAATGGTATACCAATGATCTCAAATACACAGGATCAAATGCGGTTAAGTTTGATAACATGGCAGGTTCAGGCCTCGTACATACTTCGAATTATAGCCTGATAAATGATAGCGCAACCGTTCAAATCAGCTATTTAATTACTTCTTCAGGCACCATAGAGGTAAAATACGTGCTGAAGGTTAAACCCGGTTTACCGAATATTCCAAAAGTAGGGATGCAAACAGGAATTGCCCGTAACTACGATAACATTTCATGGTATGGCAAAGGCCCGATGGAAAATTATATTGATAAAAATTATGCTTCAGATGCTGCCGTTTATGCTGAATCGGTAAACGATTTTATGGAGCATTACGCCGTTCCGCAGGAAAATGGAAACCGTACCGATGTGCGCTGGATGTACTTTTCGGATCAATCCAAAAAACAGGGCCTGCTAATCGTAGCCGACAGTTTATTAAGCATGAGCGCCAGTCCTTACACTGATGAGAATGTTCAGGCTGCAAAACACACCAACAAGTTAAAAGATGCTGGCTATTTAACCGTAAACATCGATTTAATACAAATGGGCGTTGGTGGAAACGACAGTTGGAGTGATGTTGCTGCGCCATTGCCGCAATACCAGATACCAGCAAAAAATTATAATTACAGCTTTTATTTAGTGCCTTTTGAGGGTAATAAAGAAGCGCTTCACAATAAAGTAAAACGAATTAAATTTTAGTGAAAGTTCACTAAAAAATATTAAAATAAGATTAAGTGGAAAAGACGATTAATTTAAAAGGAATAACCTGGAACCACAGTCGTGGGCTTTTGCCGATGGTGGCAACAGCACAACGGTTTTCCGAACTGCATCCAAATGTGCACATCACCTGGGAGAAAAGAAGTTTGCAGCAATTTGCCGATTTTTCCATTCAGGAACTGGCCGAAAGGTTTGATTTGCTGGTTATTGATCACCCCTGGGCAGGTTTTGCCGCAAAAACAAAATCGATCGTTCCTCTGGATTTATATTTACCCCGGGAATACCTGAAAGACCAGGAAGAAAACTCTGTAGGCCAATCTTACGAAAGTTATTTTTATAACCAGCATTTATGGGCTTTACCCATTGATGCAGCAACACCGGTAGCAGCATCGAGGCCGGATTTACTGGCAGAAAAAGGATTAAAATTGCCTCAATCATTTGATGATTTACTGGCACTCGCAGATGAAGGCTTAGTGGCTTTTGCAGGCATCCCGATTGATGTTTTAATGAATTTTTACACCCTTTGCTGCTCTTTGGGCGAAGATCCCTGCCAAAATGATGAGGAAGTGGTTTCGGTTGAGACCGGTATTAAAGTTTTGAAAATGTACCGCGAACTGGCCTCGAAAATAGATAAAGCAAATTTCAACAGAAACCCGATTCAGGTTTATGAAGCCATGACTTTAAGCGATGAAATTGCCTATTGTCCTTTTGCTTACGGCTATTCTAATTATTCGAGAAATGGCTATGCACGCAAAACTTTGCATTTTCACGATATGATTTCCTTAAATGGAAATACCAATTTAAGAAGCACTTTGGGCGGAACCGGTTTGGCCATCTCTTCTAAATGTGAAGCAATTGAAACCGCCGCTGAATATGTAAAATTTGTAGGTTCACCCGCTTGTCAGTCTTCTTTATTCTTTGAAAGTGGTGGTCAGCCGGGACATTTAGCTGCGTGGAAAAATGAAGAAGTAAACCGCCAGAGCCAGAATTACTTTCAAAATACCTTGCCGGCTTTACAAAGGGCATTTCTCCGTCCGCGTTACCATGGTTCCATGTATTTTCAGGATCATGCCGGCGATGTTGTCCGCGATTATTTAATAAACGGAGGCGATGAAATCCAGGTTTTATCAGCCATGAACAGATTGTATCAGAAATCTAAAAGTTTTGTGTTATCATGAACAGACCGCTAGAAGGACTTTTGGTTTTAGAGTTTTGCCAATTTCTGGCCGGACCATCAGCAGGTTTAAAACTGGCTGATTTAGGTGCCCGTGTGATCAAGATCGAGCGGCCGAAAACAGGTGACGCCTGCCGGGCTTTATCCATAAAAAATCTTTTTGTAAATACCTGTCATGCTGACGAAGGAAGCATCTGTTCAACAGGCGATCAGGAAGATAGTTTGCTTTTTCATACCATCAACCGCAATAAAGAAAGTTACACGGCCGATTTAAAAAATCCGGAAGATTTAGAAAGGCTTAAAAAGCTAATCAGCAGGGCCGATGTAATGACGCATAATTTCCGTCCGGGTGTGATGGAAAAAATCGGCTTGGATTATGGGAATGTTCGAAAAATCAATCCTAAAATTGTTTATGGTGTGGTTAGCGGCTATGGAAATGATGGACCATGGAAAAATAAACCCGGCCAGGATTTACTGGTGCAATCCGTTTCCGGATTAACATTTTTATCAGGGGTAGATGTAGACGGACCGGTACCCTTTGGCCTTTCTGTTTCGGATATCATGTGTGGCAACCATCTGGCACAGGGAATTATGGCAGCGCTGATCAAAAGGGCAAAAACCGGTAAAAGTGTTCTGGTTGAAGTGAGTTTGCTCGAATCCATTTTAGATGTACAGTTCGAAGTATTGACTACTTACCTTAACGATGGCGGAAAATTACCGGATAGAAGTGGGGCAAAAGGCAGTGCTCACGCTTATTTAAGTGCGCCTTATGGCATGTACGAAACAAACGATGGCCACATTGCCATGGCCATGGGAAACCTGCCAAATATTTGTGCGATTATAAATTGCGACATTACCGATTTATATGTGGAGGCCGGCTCTGCTTTCGAAAACCGCGATCAATTAATCCTTCGTTTAGCCGAGACCTTTAAAAAGCAAAATACCAAATACTGGGTCGATCTTCTGGAAAATCATGGAATCTGGTGCGCAGAAGTATTGAATTATCAAACAGCAACTGCATTAAGCACGTATAAAAAACTTCAGATCGAACAGCAATTAGACTTAGGTGATGGCAAAAAAATCAGAACTACCGTAAGTCCGATCCGTTTGGATCATGAAAAGTTATTTGCCGCTAAAGCAGCTCCTAAACTGGGTTTTGATACAGCAGATATTAATAAAGAGTTTGAGTTAACGCAGACCGTCATTTCGACTGAAACGCAGTGAAATGGAGAAATCTATAGAGAAAAAATTAATAGATCTCTCCACTACGATGGAAATGACAGCAATGCTTAGTGAAGAATTAAAAAAATAAAATTGTTTAAAAACAATTCGTCATTTCGACTGAAACGCAGTGAAATGGAGAAATCTATAGAGAAAAAATTAACAGATCTCTCCACTACGGTGGAAATGACAGCAATGCTTAGTGAAGAATTAAAAAAATAAAATTTCGTCATTTCGACTGAAACGCAGTGAAACGGAGAAATCTATAGAGAAAAAATTTAACAGATCTCTCCACTACGGTCGAGATGACGATCACGTTTATTAAAGTGACGATTTAAAAGATTAAAATGATGCTACCGCTTGAAGATTATTTAGTTATCGATTTCAGCCAGTTCCTTTCGGGGCCATCGGCAGGTTTACGCCTGGCCGATATGGGCGCACGCGTAATCAAAATAGAGCGTTTGGGCGTAGGCGATATTTGTCGCACGCTTTATACCTCAAACCTGATTATGAATGGCGAATCGTCCGTTTTTCATGCCATTAACCGAAATAAAGAGAGTTTTGAAGTCGATTTAAAAAGTGAAGAAGATTGCGAAATGGTGCGTGAGCTGCTCAAAAAAGCAGATGTCATGATCCATAACTTCCGCCCCGGCGTAATGGAACGTTTAGGTTTCGATTATCAATCGGTTATTGCTTTAAACCCCACCATTGTATATGGCGAAATTTCGGGTTATGGAACTGAGGGCGAGTGGAAAAATAAACCAGGTCAGGATTTGCTTTTACAATCCGTAACCGGCTTAACTTCCTTAACCGGAAATGCCGACAGTGGACCTGTAGCAATGGGTTTATCCATTGTTGATATGCTGGCAGGTGCACACCTCGCGCAGGGAATCCTGGCTTGTTTATACCGTAAAGCCATTAAAAACGAAGGTGGTTTTGTGCAGATCAGCATGATGGAATCAGCTTATGATTTCCAGTTCGAAACCATTACTACTTTTATGAATGATGGCGGTAGCTTGCCCGAGCGTTCGAAAAAGAACAATGCAAACGCATATTTAGGCGCTCCGTATGGTATTTATCAAACAGAAAACGGATATTTAGCCCTGGCGATGGCTTCCATTCCACAACTTGGCAATTTGCTTGGCTGCGAGAAGTTAGAAGATTATATTGAACAAAGTGAGGCATTTAATAAGCGTGATGAAATTAAAGCCGTTTTGGCTGATCATCTTTTATCGGCAACAACCGAAAAATGGCTTTCTGTATTAGAACCGGCCGATATCTGGTGCGCCGATGTGCTAAACTGGAATGCCCTGATGGCACACGATGGTTTCAAGGTATTGAATATGGTTCAGGAAGTGGAAATGGTTGACGGATACAAATATGAGACCACCAGGTGCCCGATCCGTATTGATGGCGAAATCCTTACCTCATCCAAAGGTTCGCCAAAATTAGGACAGGATAATGAAAAAATTATCAAAGAATTTATAACACAGCACACCACTGCAAATGCATAACCAAATAAACACTTTTAAAATAGCCGTACGCAGATTTGCGCCGTTTGAAGCTGCCATGCAGAAATTCTGGGAGCAATATTGTGCCATTTCAGGCTGTTCATTAAAGCTGGAAATGGTGGTAATGGATTTGCACGAACTTTACGATAGCACCATTACAAAAAAAGGCCTGGCAAATGGCGATTTTGATATTGCGCACATCAGTACCGACTGGATTTTAGAAGGTTACGCCAATAATGATTTCGAAATTTTAAATCCTTATATCAACAAAAATAAACCCGGCAATTTTCCCAAGGGTTGGAGTAAATCACTGCTGGGTTTGCAGCGTTTTGGCTGGGAAGTAGTTGGTTTACCCTTTCACGATGGACCCGAATGTTTCATTTACAGAAAAGATTTATTTGAAAACGAAACTGAAAAAGCAAATTATTCAGCCCGGTTTGGTAAAACCTTAACAGTACCCAAAAACTGGGAAGATTTCCATCAGCTTGCCCGTTTTTTTAACCGCCCGGAAGAAAATTTGTATGGCAGTATTTTCGCCTGCTATCCCGACGGCCATAATACCGTTTTCGATTTTTGCCTGCAGTTGTGGACAAGGGGAGGAACCTTAGTCGATAAAAACGGTTTTATCCGGATCGATACCCAGGCTGCAGTTGATGGTTTAAATTTCTACCGCAAAATGGTGAATGATAAAACTGCTGTTCATCCAAAATCGGCCGAATTCGAATCAGTTGGTGCCGGAATCGCCTTTTCACATGGTGAAGCAGCTATGATGATCAACTGGTTTGGTTTTGCCGCCATGTGCGAAGTTGATCCAAACTCGAAAGTAAAGGGTAAAATCGATGTTGAACTCTTGCCGGCAGCTCCCGGTTCAAATTCAGCATCATTAAATGTTTATTGGCTGTACACCATTGCCAATGGAAGTAAAAATAAAGCCATTGCCTACGATTTTCTCCGTTTTGCACTTGCGCCTGAGCAAGACAAACAGCTTACTTTGGAAGGTGGAATTGGTTGCCGCATTTCGACCTGGAAAGATGAAGAAATCAACTCAATTATCCCTTATTACCATAAACTGGAACAATTGCATGAAGTGGCAAATATGTTGCCACAGAAACAAAACTGGGCTGCAATTGCGGCCATAATCGACCAGATGGTTTTGCAGGCCATCAACACCGATGCTTCAACCGAAGAACTTATCCACCTGGCACAGAACCAGATTAATGAAATTGACAAATGAGTATTGATATCAAATATAAACCTGAGCTACCGCAAACCAAACAGCCCATTATCATTATCGGTGCAGGCGGAATAGTAGCCGATGCACATCTTCCGGCTTATAAAATTGCTGGTTTTGAAGTACATGGCATCGTAAACCGGACTAAAGAAAGGGCGCAGAAACTGGCTGATACTTTTGGAATCCCAAATGTGTACAATTCGGTTGCTGAAGCAGTAAAACTGGCTCCGCTTAATGCAGTTTACGATTTAACGATCATGCCCGAACAATATATCGAAACACTACAGCAATTACCTGATGGAAGTGCCGTTTTAATCCAGAAACCAATGGGTGATGATTTTAAGCAGGCAAAAGAAATCCTCGAATTATGCATGGCGAAGAACTTTAAAGCAGCAATTAACTTTCAGCTGCGTTTTGCGCCATTTGTAAGCGCAGCAAAATACCTGATCGATCAAGGTTTAATAGGCGAATTATATGATATGGAAGTTCGGGTAACCATAAAAACACCCTGGGAAATTTTTCCGCACGTAATTATTCACCCACGCTTAGAAATTCAGTACCATAGCATTCATTATGTTGATTTGATCCGTTCTTTTTTGGGTAATCCTGAAAGTGTTCTGGCAAAAACCCTAAAACATCCCGCAAAAAGTTTGTCTTCATCACGTTCTACCATTTTATTAGACTATGGCGATACCATGCATGCGGTAATCAACACCAACCACGACCATGATTTCGGTCCAGACCACCAGGAAAGTTATATTAAATGGGAAGGAACCAAAGGTGCAATTGTAGCAAAAATCGGTTTACTGATGGATTATCCCCATGGTGTGCCCGATGTGTTTGAATATTGCATCGTAGAAGATGGAAAAACACCAGAGTGGCAACGCGTTCAGCTAGACGGATCGTGGTTCCCCGAGGCATTTATTGGTACCATGGCCAATTTAATGCGCTATAATGAAGGTTCTATAGATGTGTTGCACACCAGTGTAGAAGATGTAATCCAAACCATGGCTGTGGTAGAGAGCGCTTACCAATCGAGCGATATTGGAGGAGTGAAGGTTAAGGAGCAGTTAAAAAATTAATTAAATCGTCATTGCGAGGCAGGGAATGAGCGAGCCGAAGCAATCTGTTTTGCATTAAAGATTGCTTCGTTTCGATGAAAGATCGAAAACTCGCAATGACGGTATAGTATAGAAAGAACATATGTATTTCAAATCAACATTTTTTGAAGATTACCAGTTACAGGATAAACGTATAACCCTGGGCCGCACCATAACAGAAACTGATTTTGTAGTGCACGCAGGTCACACTGGCGATTTTTTCCCGCACCACATGGATGCCGAATGGTGTGCTACACAGCCATTTAAACAACGTATTGCCCATGGCACCATGATTTTTAGCATTGGTATCGGCTTAACTGCCTCCGAAATCAATCCCGAGGCCATGAGTAAAGGTTACGATAAATTACGTTTTGTAAAACCGGTTTTCATTGGCGATACCATCCACTCCGAAATCACCATTTCTGAAAAAGGGGAGAGCAAAAGACCCGAATACGGCAGTGTAACCGAACACGTAGAAATCATAAACCAACATGGAGAAGTAGTATTGGTCTGCGACCACCTGCTTGTTGTTGCGAGGAGGAACGACGCGGCAATCTTTTTTGCCATTTAAGACAAAGAAAAAAACCAAATATAATGAACCACAACACACAACCAGAAACTATAACCCAGGGCGATCCATCTTCAGGCAAAAAATATTTATTACCGTTTATACTCGTAATAAGCTTATTTTTTCTGTGGGGAATGGCACATAACCTCGATTCCATCCTGATTCCGCACCTTAAAAAAGCCTGCAACCTGAATAACCGGCAATCAACGCTAATCGATACCTCTGTTTTCTTTGCCTATTTTTTAATGGCTATACCTGCCGGAATGATTTTGAAAAAGTGGGGTTATAAAGCGACTATGATTTCGGGTTTGTTAGCCTTTGCATTTGGCGCATTTTTATTTGTACCAGCAGCCAACAGTTTATCTTACATCACATTTTTGATTGCCTTATTTATTATCGGTTGCGGTTTAACCATGCTCGAAACATCGGCAAACCCGTATGCAGCAGTGCTGGGCGATCCGGCAAAAGCAACCAGCAGACTAAATTTAGCCGCGTCTTTTAACGGCCTGGCTGCCATGGTAGCTCCCATGATCGGCGGATTATTTATCCTTTCAGGAAAATCGCACAGTAAAGAAGCACTGGCCGCTATGGCCGATACCGCAAGAAATACATATTTTTTGGAAGAAGCAGCATCAGTTAAGCTGCCATACATCACTTTAGGCGTAGTTTTATTGGTTATTGCAGTAATCTTTTTCTTTATCCATCTTCCTGAAATTAAAACTAAAAGCATTGATGGTGAAGCAAAAGGAAGTTTTTTTGGAGCATTACGCCACAAACATTTGAAATGGGCAGTTGTGGCCCAGTTTTTCTACGTAGGCGCTCAGGTTTGTGTAACGAGTTTTTTTATCAGAATGGCGCAACAGGGCGGAGGTTTTGATGAGAAAACGGCGGCCTCTTATCTGGTTGTTTATGGATTTTTATTCACTGCAGGGCGTTTCGCAGGCACAGCGCTGTTACAGTTTATATCATCAAATAAATTGCTTGCAGTGTATGCTATTATATCAATCATTTTATGTCTGGTAGCCATTTTAGGTAAAGGTTCTTATGTGGTTTATGCCCTGGGCGCTATCGGATTTTTTATGTCAATCATGTTTCCAACCATTTTTGCGCTGGGTATTGATGGCATTGGTGACGATACGAAACCAGGCTCATCATGGTTAATTATGTCCATAGTAGGGGGTTCAATTTTACCCTTTGCAATGGGCAGTTTGATTGATATGTATGGCGATAATATCCAGATCGGCTACAGCATTCCGCTGGTATGTTTCCTGGTTATCCTTTATTTCAGTTTAAGGGGTTATAAAATCGCACATAAATAAAATTTAACATCATTGCGAGGAGGCACGACGAAGCAATCCAATAGAGAAAAAGTAAAAAATGAAATATAGGTTGAATAAAATATTGATTGTTTTATTGTTGAGTCTTCACTGTTCAGTAAGCCTTTCTGCGCAGGAAAACGAAAATGCAAAACCCTGGGTATTTTGGTATTGGGTAAAAGGAGCAGTTTCTAAGGCTGGCATAACGGCCGATCTGGAAGCCATGAAGGCCAACGGAATTGCAGGAGCTTATCTAATGAGCATTCAGGGACCTGATAAAACACCAGTTTATTCACCGCCTGCCGTTCAGCTTACACCAGAATGGTGGCAGATGGTTGAGTTTGCCATGAGCGAGGCCAAACGCTTAAACCTGAAACTGGGCATGCATGTAAGTGATGGTTTTGCCCTGGCCGGTGGTCCGTGGATTACACCTGAACTATCGATGCAAAAAGTAGTTTGGTCTAAAGTAAATATCAGTAATACAGACAATAAGATCTCTTTAACTCAACCAGAATCTAAACAGAATTATTATAAAGATATTGCAGTTTATGCTTATCCTTCACCTGTTGGCGAGGGTGTTTCAACACGAACCGTAATTCCAAAAATTACAGCCAGTAATGGTGCTGATGCCACTGGCTTGGTGCAACCGGGAAATAAGAAAAACTTTGGTTCAAATGAGCCATGTTACATTCAATACGAATTTGAAAAACCTTTTACCTGCAGAACTATAACCATCAAAGTAAGTGGAAATAACTATCAGGCGCAGCGTTTAGCTATTGAGGTAAGCGATGATGGCAAGGTTTTCAGTGCAATCGGCAGACTGGAAGCCCCGCGACATGGCTGGCAGGATACTGATGAAGATGTTACCCATTCCATTGTGCCTACCACCGCAAAATTTTTCAGGTTTATTTACGATAAAAAAGGTTCAGAACCGGGATCAGAGGATTTAGACGCCGCAAAATGGAAACCTTCTTTAAAACTGGTCAATCTCGAACTATCTTCCGAAGCACAAATTAACCAATTCGAAGGAAAAAATGGTTCGGTATGGCGGATCAGCAAAAGAAGTACAGAAGCTGAAATTGCTAAAAACCTTTGCGTACCATTGAATAAGATCCTCAACTTAACAGATAAATTAAATCCTGATGGCACCTTAAACTGGAAAGCACCAAAAGACAACTGGACAATTTTAAGAGTTGGGCACACCTCAACCGGACATAGCAATGCAACTGGTGGGGGCGGAATGGGCTTAGAATGCGATAAATTTAATCCCGAAGCCGTCGAATTACAGTTCAACAATTGGTATGGCGAAGCGTTAAAACACGGCGGACCGCAAATCGCTAAGAAGGTTTTAAGCATTTTTCATGTAGACAGCTGGGAATGCGGCAGTCAGAACTGGTCGCCGGTATTTAAAGCCGAGTTTTTAAAGCGTCGTGGTTATGATTTAACACCTTATTTGCCAATAATGACGGGCTTGCCTGTAGAAAGTACCTCGGTTTCCGAAAGCTTTCTCTACGATGTTAGAAAAACCATTTCAGAACTGGTTGTCGATCAGTTTTATAAAACCCTGGCAAAACTGACAAAGGAGCAAGGGTTTACTTTTACCGCCGAAAGTATAGCGCCAACCATGATGAGCGATGGTTTACTGCATTATAAAACCGTTGATGTACCGATGGGCGAGTTCTGGTTAAACAGCCCCACACACGATAAACCGAACGACATGCTTGATGCGATTTCGGGAGCACATATTTATGGCAAAAATATCATCCAGGCTGAGGCTTTTACCACCGTAAGGATGGATTGGAACGAAAGCCCGGCCAATATGAAAACCCTGCAAGACCGCAACTACGCGCTGGGCATCAATAAATTGGTTTATCACGTGTTTACACACAATCCATGGACAGATAGAAAACCGGGAATGACTTTGGACGGTGTAGGTTTATATTTCCAGCGCGATCAAACCTGGTGGAAAGCCGGAAAAGCATGGATAGACTATGCAGAACGCACTCAAGATCTACTTCAACAGGGAAAACCCGTTGTAGATATTGCCGTTTTTACCGGCGAGGAACTACCAAGGCGTTCCGTTTTGCCCGATCGCTTGGTCGAAACCCTGCCCGGTATTTTTGGTGAGGAGGTAGTAGAAGCTGAAAAGAAACGTTTGGCAAATGTGGGCGAGCCATTGCGTCAAATTCCTTCCGGTGTTACCCATTCGGCAAACATGGCCGATCCCGAAAACTGGGTAAATCCTTTGCGTGGTTATGCTTACGATAGCTTTAATCCCGATGTATTAACCACAGCAACAGTAAAAAACGGAAATGTGGTTTTCGGAAGCGGCGCAACATATAAAATATTGGTTTTTCCTGGCAATATGAAAATGGACCCGAATTACCAGTATATGAGCTATGAAACCGTTAAAAAACTTTCAGCATTGGTAAAAGCGGGCGCTAAAATAATCATTGGAGATAAACCACTGTACCAGAATGACTTAAAACAGGTTAACGAAATTGATTTTAATAAAATTGTTGAAGAAATATGGGGCGGGAGTTTTAGCCAGATTTATAATGACATACATCCTATAGAAACCAAAGATTTAGGGAAAGGGGTGATCTTTAAAGCTCCGTATTATGGTGATAGTTTTGAAAAAATGAATGTGCAACGTGATTTTTATGCCATTGAGCAAAAGGCAAAATACGCGACTAAACTCACATATACTCATAGAAAATCTGCCGAAAAGGATATTTATTTCATATCAAATCAGCTAGGGAGCACCAGAGACTTAAGGATTTGGTTTCGGGTTTCGGGAAAGCAACCTGTTATTTATAACGCTGTAACCGACCAAACTATTGAATTAAAAAATTGGTCGATGTATAAAACCAATACCATGATTAATTTACAAATGGCTCCTAATGAATCATTATTTGTCATTTTTGAAAAACGGATATCTAAATCACAATTTAAAAACAGCAACAACTGGCCAAACTTCAAAATCGTTCAGGATATTTCAAAAACCTGGCAGGCAAAATTCGATACCACTTATGCCGGGCCTTCAAAACCGGTCATTTTTAATGATTTAACCGATTGGACAAAAAATCCTGATAGTTTGGTTAAATATTATTCCGGAACTGCTGTTTACACTAAAAATTTCAATTTCACAGGAAACAAAAGGGATAAAATGTGGATTGAATTAGGCGAATTCTCCAGCATTGCTGAAGTAAAAATCAATGGTATCAACTGCGGTACTTTATGGACTGCTCCGCACCGTTTGGAAATCACAAAAGCATTAAAACAAGGTAATAACCAAATCGAAATCGAAATCACCAATACCTGGGCAAACCGACTGATTGGTGATAGCAAATTACCTGAAGATAAAAGGTTAACGAAAACCACAGCACCTTTCCGGTTGGAAGGTAAAGCTTTAAATCCTGCTGGATTATTAGGGCCAGTGGTAATACAAATGGAAGAATGATCGGAATTTAATATTTACTAAATGAAAAAAATAATTGTACTATTTCTGGTTATGGTTCAAACTGTTGTTTACGCTCAACAAAAGAAAGTAAAGGATAATTTTAATGTCCAGATCCGACTAGAAAAGGGCGATTTGAATAAAGATGGTTTAATTGATAAAACGGTAATTACGATGGATACGATTTCAGCATCCGTGCCCTTAAGGCTCCAAATATTCTTTTTACAGCCCAATAAGAAATACAAACTGGTTTTCTCTTCAACGGATGTAATTGAACCGCAATATGTAAACGGTGTACATACTAAAAATAGCATCCCTGATTTTTTTATTGAGAAAGGATTTTTATTAATGAGCGCTGAAAAAAATGATATTCGGTACGAACACAAATTCGTTTATAAAAACGGAATTTTCCAATTGATTAAAATCTCCAGCGTAGTGTATGATGGGCAAAACGCAACAACCGAAACCGTATTCGATCTTGTGGCAGGCACGAGAACAGAAACATTAGAATCACTGGATCCTGGAAAAGTTGCCAGGAAAAAAACAAAGAAAATAATGATAAGACCCTTACCCACGCTTCAGAATTTAAGCACTTTTGGTGATAAATTATATTGGTAACATTTCAGGTAAAACGAACAAATAATGATAAAACTACTTCAGATGACCGATTTTTTTGCGTTTCAGAGTTTACGAGTCCGGATGATTATTGGCGTTATTCTTTTTATAAGCTTAAACTCAAAAGCGCAGGATAAAGCTTTGGTTAATAATTCAAATTCACCCTACGCTAAACTGCACAGCATCAACATGACGGATGTAACCTGGACAAAAGGATTTTGGGCCGACCGTTTTAAAGTAGCAACCGAAACGATGGTGCCGAATATGTGGGCCATTTATAACGATCCAAAAATCAGTCATGCGTTTGAGAATTTTAGAATTGCGGCAGGTTTGGATACAGGTTCTCACGCAGGACCTTCTTTTCATGACGGCGATTATTACAAAACTTTGGAGGCCGTGGCGGTTTTATACGCCTCAACCAAAAACCCGAAGCTGAACGAAATGATGGATAAAGCCATTGCCGTAATTGGTAAATCGCAGCGCGAAGACGGCTATATTTATACTAAAGCAATGATTGAGCAACGTAAAACAGGTTCTAAAAATCAATTTCAAGACCGGTTGAGCTTCGAATCATACAATATTGGCCACTTAATGACGGCTGGCTGTATCCATTACCGTGCAACCGGAAAAACAACATTGCTTAACATTGCAAAAAAAGCAACCGATTACCTGTATAATTTCTATAAATCGGCTTCGCCAACATTGGCAAGAAACGCCATTTGTCCTTCGCATTATATGGGGGTGGTAGAAATGTACCGTACTACAAAAGATCCACGTTATTTAGAACTGGCTCAACATTTAATCGCCATTAAAGGAAAAATTGATGATGGTACCGATGATAACCAGGACCGGATTCCTTTTTTACAACAAACCAAGGCAATGGGGCATGCCGTGCGTGCAAATTACCTGTATGCCGGGGTAGCCGATCTTTATGCCGAAACGGGCAAAGATTCACTCTTAAAAACCCTGAATTTAATGTGGGATGACGTAAATCAGCATAAAATGTACATAACCGGAGGCTGTGGTTCACTTTATGACGGCACTTCGCCGGATGGAACCTCTTATAATCCAGCTGATGTACAAAAAATCCATCAGGCTTTTGGTCGCGATTTTCAGTTGCCAAATTTCACAGCACATAACGAAACCTGCGCCAATATCGGTAACGTTCTCTGGAACTGGCGGATGTTACAGATTACGGGCGATGCAAAATATGCCGATGTAATGGAACTGGCTTTACACAACAGCGTTCTATCTGGAATCAGCCTGGATGGAAAGAACTTTTTATACACCAATCCACTGGCGCAATCAGATGATTTACCTTTTAAACAGCGCTGGTCGAAAGATCGTGTTCCTTACATTGCATTATCAAATTGTTGTCCGCCAAATGTGGTAAGAACCATCGCCGAAGTAAGTGATTACGCTTACAATATTTCTGATAAGGGATTGTGGTTTAATTTATATGGTGGTAATAACTTAAGTACTGCATTAACTGATGGAAGAAAAGTTTCGTTAACACAGGAAACGAATTATCCCTGGGATGGAAAGATCAAAATCACCATTAAAGAAACAGGAAATAAAGCTTATTCCTTATTTTTAAGAATCCCATCGTGGACGCATAATGCGCAGATCAGCATCAACGGAAAAATTGAAAATGTTAAGGCCATTTCCGGCACTTATGCAGAAATCAACCACGTTTGGAAAAAGGGTGATGTGATAGAATTAAACCTTCCCATGGAGGCTACTTTGATTGAAGCAAACCCATTGGTAGAAGAAAACAGAAATCAGATTGCGGTAAAACGCGGCCCCATTGTGTATTGTTTAGAATCGACGGATTTACCTGACAAAAGTATTTTTAATGCCTTTATACCAACTTCAACCAAATTCGAAGCCAAAGCCATTAATATTGATGGGGCCGAAATGATGAGTTTAGTTGGAAATGCAAAAATAGTGGAGCCGAATAACTGGAAAAATGTACTCTACAAACCAATTGACAACAAAAACACAGAAACGGAAATAAAACTGGTGCCATATTTCGCCTGGGGAAACCGTGGCCATTCAGAAATGTCGGTTTGGTTGCCTGTGAGTAGGTAATATTGTCATCTTCGTCATCTCGACCGGAACGCAGTGGAGCGGAGAGATCTGTCTCAAGTTAGATCTCTCCATTTCACTACGTTTCAGTCGAGATGACGATTACTAAAAGAACAAAAAAAATGAAACTAAAACTCATCATATTCCTGAACCTAACCTGTTGCCTCATCGCTTCAGCAACCGTAAAACCTGCCTCCATTTTTACCGATCACATGGTTTTACAACAACAAAGCAATGTGGCCATCTGGGGTTGGGCCAAACCATCCGCTAAAGTAAAAATCAATACCTCCTGGAATAAGCAGAATTATACCGTTACTTCCGATCAAAACGGAAAATGGAAAGTAAAAGTTTCTACACCAACCGCCGGCGGACCTTACGAAATTGAACTAAATGATGGAGAGAAACTCATTTTAACTGATATATTAATCGGAGAAGTGTGGTTTTGTGGCGGACAATCGAACATGGAAATGCCCATGAAAGGTTTTAAAAGTCAGCCTGTAATCGGTTCAAATGAGGTAATTCTGAAATCAACCAATAAAAACATCCGGCTTTATACCGTTCCGCGTTCTTCGATCACCGAACGACAAGAAAACAGCAAACCTTCTCCATGGAAATTAGCAGCGCCTGAAACTGTTTCCGGTTTTAGTGCTACTGCCTACTTTTTCGGTTCATTATTGAGCGAAATGTTAAACGTACCCATCGGGATCATCAACGACAGCTACGGCGGATCTACAATAGAAGCCTGGATGTCGCCGGAGGATTTAAAAACATTTCTTGAAATTAAAATCCCTTCAAAAACCGACACCATAAGAGAAGTAAGCAGAACGCCAACTACCTTATACAATGGCATGCTTTATCCCGTAATCGGTTATGGCATTAAAGGAGCCATCTGGTACCAGGGCGAATCAAATTACGAACGTGCAGACCGTTACGAAGATTTATTTCCCGCAATGGTGGCCTCATGGAGAAAAAACTGGGACAATGGCGATTTTCCATTTTATTACGCGCAAATCGCACCTTATAATTATGCACAATTGCCACCTTATCACGTCGGAGGAAAATATAATTCGGCATTTTTAAGGGATGCGCAGCGTAGATCTCTAACTAAAATCCTAAATTCGGGGATGGCGGTTTTAATGGATATCGGCGAAGAAAAATCTATCCATCCGGCTCATAAAAAACAGGGCGGAATCCGTTTAGCTTACCTGGCTTTGGCCCAAACGTATGGTATAAAAGGTTTTGGGGCCTTAAGCCCAACTTATGATTCCTTCACGGTAGATAAAAATAAATCAGTTATAAAATTTCAAAATGTGGCAAATGGCTTAACTTCATTCGGGAAAGAATTGAGTTTATTTGAAGTAGCAGGGGCAGACCATAAATTCTACCCTGCAAAAGCAACCATAACCGGAAGCAGTATTACCGTTTCAGCAGATCAGGTAAAAGTTCCGGTAGCTGTGCGTTATGCATTTAAGGATTTTGTAACTGGCGATTTATTTGGAAATGATGGCTTGCCTGTTTCTTCTTTCCGCACTGATGATTGGGAGAATTAATATGATTTTAACCAAAAAGACACAAAAAGCACGAAGTATTTTAATCAGGAACTTAAATGTTCTTATATGCCTGATATGGTCAATTTTTTTGAGCCATGCCTCAGGTGTGCTCAGGTATCTTAGGTGGTTAAACGCTACACACGCTAAAAAATTAACCATTAAGGCACAAAGGAAACTAAGTATGTGCACCATGAGCTTAAATGTTCTTATATGTCTTATATGGTCAAAAAACAAGTACTTAAAAGCACTAAACCTTTTCCTTGTGTTTGTGCCTTTGTTGTTAATCACTTCAGATGCTTTTTCACAAGAAAGCAACAACTTGGTGTGGACCTCACAAAGTAACAATTCAGCAGAATCAATGCCTGTTGGCGGTGGTGATATTGGCCTAAACCTCTGGGTTGAAAATGGTAATATCTATCTTTACCTATCCAAAAGCGGCACTTTCGATGAGAACAATACCTTGCTAAAACTTGGCCGTGTAAAACTCAAATTATCCCCAAACCCTTTCGAAGGAAATACCTTTAAACAAGAGCTGATCTTGAAAGACGGTTATGCTCAAATTTCAGGCTCGAATGGTAAGTTAAATACCAAAATTAAGGTCTGGGTAGATGTTTTTAACCCTGTTATACATTTAGAGGTTAAATCAAACCAAAAAATCACCACAGAGGCCGCCTACGAAAGCTGGCGTTTTGAAGACCGGATCACCAAAGGCAAAGAAAATAACCAGAATTCTTATAAATGGGCGCCACAAGGGATCGTAAAAACTTTAAAAGATGAAATTGCCTTTAAAAACAACACCGTTCAGTTTTACCATCAGAATAAACCTGAAACCGTGTTCGATGTAACTGTAAAACAGCAGGGTTTAGAGGCTGAAAAATCTAAATTGTTCAATCCTTTAAATAACCTGGTTTTTGGCGGTTCAATACAGGGCAACAACATGATTCCGGCAGGAAATTATGATGGAATCTATTTAAGTACGCCTTTTAAAGCCTGGACTTTAAAAAGTAAAAAACCTTCCAGCTCTACAAAACTCACCATTATTTTGAATACGGCAACAACCGGATCAATACAGGACTGGGAAACTAATTTAAAAGCCATAAACAACAAAAACAGCCAAAAAGCAAGCATAAATTGGTGGAATAACTATTGGAAAAAGAGTTTTATTTTCATTAATTCGAAGGATGAACTGGCCAATCAATCGTCTAAAAATTATCAGTTGTTCAGGTACATGCTGGGCTGCAATGCCTTTGGCAAATATCCTACAAAGTTTAATGGTGGTTTATTCACTTTCGATCCCCAACTTACGGATACCGCTCTGAAATACACACCAGATTTCAGGAATTGGGGAGGTGGTACACACACTGCACAAAACCAGCGTTTGGTTTATTGGCCAATGCTAAAAAGTGGCGATTTTGAAATGATGAAGCCTCAATTCGATTTCTACCTCAATTTATTAAAGAATGCGGAAATCAGAACACAATCTGCCTGGGGGCACAATGGTGCAAGTTTTACCGAACAATTGGAAAATTTCGGATTACCCAATCCCGCTGAATATGGCTGGAAACGTCCTGGAGATTTCAATAAAGGTATGGAATATAATGCCTGGTTAGAATATGAATGGGATACCGTTTTAGAGTTCTGTATGATGATTTTAGAAACCGAAAGGTATAATGGTGCAAACATTGAAAATTATCTGCCACTGATTGAAAGTTCCTTAACTTTTTTTAAAGAACATTACACTTATTTAGCCAAACAACGGGGCGCAAAAGCTTTAGATGCTGACGGTCATTTGGTTTTATTTCCGGGTTCCGGTGCAGAAACCTATAAAATGGCATATAATTCAACATCCACCATTGCTGCTTTAAAAACTGTTTTGGAAAGGCTTCTGGAGCTTCCCAATGTATCTGAAAAACAAAAAACAGAATGGAGCGCGATGTTAAAAACCATTCCATCCATTAATTTTAGGTCGTTCAATGGATATACCACCATTGCTCCGGCAAAACTTTGGGAAAGGATCAATAATACAGAAAGTCCGCAGTTATATCCTGTTTATCCATGGGGAATTTACGGCATCGGAAAACCGGGTTTAGACACCGCCATCAATACTTATAAATACGATACCGATGTGCTTAAATTCCGCAGTTTTATAGGATGGAAACAGGATAATATTTTCGCAGCAAGGTTAGGTTTAACCGATGAAGCAGCAAAATTAACCACTGCGAAACTAAAAGATTCAGGAAGAAGATTTCCAGCTTTCTGGGGACCAGGTTTCGATTGGACGCCAGATCATAACTGGGGAGGTTCAGGCATGATCGGTTTACAGGAAATGCTGATGCAGGCAGATGGCAAAAAAATCTATCTGTTCCCGGCCTGGCCTAAAGATTGGGATGTGCATTTCAAACTTTACGCACCTTATCAAACCACTGTAGAAGGACAATTAAAAAATGGAAAATTAATAGATTTAAAAGTTATCCCCGAATCGAGGAAAAAGGACGTGATCAATAAAATGATTGGATGACAGGATGATTGAATGGCTTAATGAGGGCATTTGCATAGCGCTTAAACATTCATTCATTCAAAAACTCAATCATTCACTAATTAAAAAAAATGATAGAACGAGTCGGCTTTGAATGATAGATAAAAATTTACATTCAATCATTTGATCCATCACTCATTCACTAACTAAAAAAATGATAGAATGAGTGGGTTTTGAAAGATGAAGTGAAAATGTACATTCAATCATTTGATCCATCACTCATTCACTAATTAAAAAAATGATAGAATGAGTGGATTTTGAATGATGGAGTGACAATTTACATTCAATCATTTGATCCATCACTCATTCACCAATTAAAAAAATGATAGAATGAGTGGATTTTGAATGATGGAGTGACAATTTACATTCAATCATTTGATCCATCACTCATTCACTAATTAAAAAAAATGATAGAACGAGTCGGTTTTGAATGATAGATAAAAATTTAAATTCAATCATTTGATCCAACACTCATTCACTAACTAAAAAAATGATAGAATGAGTGGATTTTGAATGATGGAGTGGAAATTTACATTCAATCATTTAATCCATCAATCATTCACTAATTAAAAAAAACATGGATTTACAATTAAAAGAAAAGGTGATCATCATCACAGGTGCAGCAAAAGGCATTGGCCGTAGCATTGCAGAAGTATTTGCCAAAGAAGATGCAATTGCAGTAATTGTGGGCAGAAAAGCAGAAGATAACCAGAAAGTGGTTGATGAAATTACGGCACAAGGCAAAAAAGCAGAACAATTTGTGGCTGAGCTTTCCAGTCCGGATGATTGCGAAAAAGTTGTTAAAGATATTATTGCAAAATTTGGCAGGATAGACGGTTTGGTGAACAATGCAGGCGTGAATGATGGTGTTGGTTTAGAAAGTGGAAACTATAAGGACTTTATGGCTTCGCTACATAAAAACGTGGTTCATTATTATTTAATGGCGCATCATGCCTTGCCCGAACTGATTAAAAGTAAAGGCGCCATTGTAAATATCACTTCGAAAACAGCTGAAACCGGACAAGGAAATACCTCGGCCTATGCAGCAGCGAATGGTGGTAGAAATGCTTTAACCCGCGAGTGGGCCGTTGAGCTTTTAAAATATGGCATTCGCGTAAACGCAGTAGTTGTTGCCGAATGCTGGACACCAGCCTACGAAACCTGGATAGAAACCCTTGATCATGCAGAAGAAAAATTAAAAGAAATTACCTCTAAAATCCCATTGGAAAACCGGATGACCACTGCAGAAGAAATTGCAAATATGACTGCTTTTTTAATGTCGAACAAATCGAGCCATACCACGGGACAAATTATCCATGTTGATGGCGGTTATGTACATCTGGACAGGGCTTTAGCAAACGCATAAAATGAAAAATGACTGAATGACAGCGTTTTGAATGATTGAATGCAAACCTAAATTAATAATTTAAATTTTGCCAGTCAATTATCTCTAATTTAACATTCACTCAGTCTATCATTCAAAATTAAAAAATTAATAAAAATGAAAACCCTTACCTGTACAACTCCGGGCACTTTTGAATACTCGGAAACGGAAAAACCTGAATTAAAAAAAGATCATTCCATCATAAAAATTAAGAGGATAGGTATCTGCGGAACAGATTTACATGCTTTCGAAGGTACGCAGCCATTTTTTAATTATCCACGCATTTTAGGTCACGAATTATCCGGCGAATTGGTAGAGGCCGATGGAGCCGATGGTTTTCAAATAGGAGAGGCTGTTACATTTATTCCATATTTTAACTGTGGTGAATGTATTGCGTGCCGCATGAATAAACCCAATTGTTGTGTAAAAATGCAGGTTTGCGGTGTACATGTTGATGGTGGCATGCGTGAATATTTGCAGGTGCCATCAAGAACGCTGTTACACGGAGAAGGACTAAGTTTTGATGAACTTGCCTTAGTAGAGCCTTTAGCCATCGGCGCACATGGCGTACGCAGGGCAGATGTTCAGCCGGGCGAATTTGTGCTCGTTATAGGAGCGGGACCGATTGGTTTAGGCACCATGGAATTTGCGAGGATAGCTGGCGCAAACGTGATTGCACTTGATATTAATGAAGACCGTTTGACCTTCTGTAAAGAGAAATTAAATGTTGCACACGTGGTAAATGCACTTTCTAATGATGTTACTCAACAACTGAGCGAGATTACCAATGGCGATATGCCAACGGTTGTAATCGACGCTACAGGTAATCAAAAAGCCATTAACAATGCCATTAATTATATGGCCCACGGCGCAAGGTTTGTGTTAATTGGTCTGCAAAAAGGCGATTTAATCTTTAATCATCCTGAGTTCCATAAAAGGGAATCTACCCTGATGAGCAGCAGAAATGCCACAACCGAAGATTTTGAACATGTTATTAAATCGATGAAAGCCGGTTTGGTAAATCCAACAAATTACATCACTCATCAGGTTAATTTTGAAGAAGTAAAAGATGAATTTAAAAGTTGGCTGAACCCTAAAAATGGGGTGATTAAGGCGATGGTGAGTATCTAGTTATTTCATTGCAACGATAAGCTATGAAAGATCGTCATTTCGAGCGGAGTGCAGCGCAGCCGAGAAATCTATTTTTCAATTTACTTCACCTATTAGATCTCTCCACTTCGCGTTGCTTCGGTCGAGATGACGATCGCATAAAAAAGCCGATAACCCTAAGATTACCGGCCTGAGCATTGAGCGTTAATTAACCAAACTATTTATAAAACACTTCATTCCAGTGCAGTTCATTTCTGAACTGGTTAATTTTCGTATCTGCGCCGATATTTACATATTCCAGACCAGCAATATTTGCAAAATCCAATAAATGCTCGGTTGTTAAATTCTGACTGTAAGCCGTATGGTGTGCACCGCCGGCATAAATCCAGGCTGCACAACCCGTTTTCATATCCGGTAGCGGTTTCCAAAGTACGCGTGCTACAGGTAAATTTGGTAAATCATGTTCCGCTTCTACAGCTTTTACTTCATTCACTAACAGACGGAAACGATTGCCCATATCAATTAAAGATGCATTTAAAGCATCACCACCAGCTACATTAAAAACCAAACGTGCCGGATCTGCTTTGCCGCCAATACCCAAAGGATGAACCTCTAAACTGGCTTTACCATTAGCTAAAGAAGCATCAACTTCAAGCATGTGCGATCCCAGCACCATTGAATTGGCAGGATCGAAATGATAGGTGTAATCTTCCATAAAAGCATTTCCACCAGGTAAACCAGCACCCATTACCTTGCAGGCACGCACCAAAGCAGACGTTTTCCAGTCACCTTCACCGGCAAATCCATAACCATCGGCCATTAAACGCTGTGCTGCAATACCCGGTAGCTGAATCATGCCATGCAGGTCTTCAAACGTATCAGAGAAACCTTTAAAACCGCCATCTTCTAAAAATTTTCTTAAACCCAGCTCAATTTTCGCCGCTTCATAAACAGACGAATGTCTGTCACCACCAACTTTTAAGTCAGCAGCCATTTCGTAAGTTTCTTCGTATTCTTTTAATAAAGCTTGAATGGCATCCTCATTAATTCCATTAATTACTGCTACTAAATCACCTATACCATAAGTATTTACCGAAAAGCCAAACTTCATTTCAGCTTCCACTTTATCACCATCAGTTACGGCTACAAAACGCATATTATCGCCAAAACGAACAAATTTTGCACCTTGCCAATCGTTCCATCCGGCTGCAGCCCTGCACCAGGTATCAATCTGTTTTGCCACTTCTTCATCCTGCCAGTGGCCAACCACTACCTTACGGTCTTTACGCATACGGGTAACCATAAAACCAAATTCACGGTCGCCATGGGCACTTTGGTTCAGGTTCATAAAGTCCATATCGATGCTATTCCATGGAATATCACGGTTAAATTGCGTATGTAAATGCAGTAAAGGTTTCTGAAGTACATTTAAACCCCTGATCCACATTTTGGCCGGAGAAAATGTATGCATCCAGGTAATTACCCCGATACAATTTTTATCAGTATTGGCCTGTTGTAAAGTTTCGAAAATCTCTTCAGTGGTTTTCACAATGGGTTTATATACTACCGAAACGGAAATATGTCCATTCTGGTTTAGCGAATCTGCCACTTGTTGTGCATGTTCTGCCACTTGTTTTAAGGTTTCTTCACCGTACAAATGTTGTGTACCGGTGATGAACCAAACCTGTAATTTTTTTAAATCAATCATTATGATGTTGTTTTTATTTAATCCTAGGTCTGTGTCTTCACAGACCGAAATGCTCTTTTCTTTTTTGGAAAGCAAAGTTCCGTAATTCATCGGTTACCGCAGTCCTGCTTTCCGTTTTATCCCAATTTTACATCGGAATGCTCACTCCAATCAGGTTTAGCTTACTTAGGTAGACTTTACAAGGTTAAACCCGACAGCAGCGGCAGCTCCCGATTCTTCATCGGGACTACAGCGAATGGCGGGACTATCTTTTACTAAGAATCACTGCAACTGCTTTTCTAATTCTTTAAATTTTTTATGTCATTGAGCCTCAAAACTCCAAACTAATAACTCCTAACTCATTTCTGCCCGTAATATGCCCCGTCACCGTGCTTCCGCTCGTAATGTTTTTCAATTAATGAATCTTTCAATTTCGGTGCCTGCGGATTAATCTGTTCAGTTAATAAAGCCATCTGTGCTATGGTTTCTAAAACGGCGCTGTTATAAACCGCTTTATCAGCTGTTTTGCCCCAGGTAAAAGGAGCATGGTTTCCCACTAAAATCATCTCGACTTCTTTATGGCTTAAACCCAGGCTTTCAAAATGATTCATAATCTGAAAACCAGTTTCATATTCATAATTTCCTTTAATCATCTCATCAGCCATGGGTGGTGCACATGGAATATCGACTGTTAAATGGTCGGCGTGTGTGGTACCGAAAATCGGAATAGCCCTTTGTGCCTGCGCCCATGCGGTACCATAGATAGAATGGGTGTGCACAATGCCGCCAATATCCTCCCAATGCTTATACAAAACGGCATGGGTTTTAGTATCAGACGATGGCCTTAAGCTGCCTTCAACGGTATTGCCCTCAAAATCGACAATCACCATATCATCCGGAGACAAATCTTCGTAAGGAACACCACTTGGTTTAATGGCAAAAACACCTTTAGCACGATCTGCAGCACTTACATTACCAAAAGTAAACAACACCAGGCCTAATTTTGGCAATTGCATATTGGCTTTATACGCCTGTTCTTTTATATCCTGATAGCTGCTCATGATAAATAAGGTTTAACATCTTTTTTATTGTATTTTTCGAGGTAACGGCCTAAGCCCAGATATTGCTGATAATGCTGGCGGTACAGCTTTTGCTTTTTAATATCAGGCTTGTATTCCTTTTCGAAACCCGTTCCCATGGCAGCCATAGCCGCTTCGATGGTAGGATAGATGCCTGCCGCCACCGCAGCAAACATGGCTGCACCTAAAGCACAGGTATGCTCGAAACGATGGATCCTGATCGGCATTTCCAATACATCAGCCATCATCTGCATAATGTATGATGATTTTTTTGCTACACCACCAATACCAATGATTCCTTTTACAGGTACGCCCTGTTCTTTAAAACGATCTACAATAGCCTTTGCACCAAAACAGGTTGCTGCAGCTAAAGCACGGAAAAATCTTGGCGCATCTGTTCCTAATCCCAAACCAGTAATTGCGCCTTTTAGCTCCTGGTTGGCATCTGGTGTTCTTCGGCCGTTTAACCAATCGATGGCCAGTTCGGCATAATCTCCATCTTCCAAAGCTTCGGCCTGTTTGCTCAGGTTTGCAATAATTTTACCTTCTAATTCTTCTTTTAAAGCAATTGCAGTAGCCTCATCAATTAAGTTAGATCCAGTTAGTAAATGATTTAAGGGCCAGCTGATTAAATTTTTAAACCAGGCATACACATCGCCAAAAGCAGATTGTCCGGCCTCTAAACCTGCCATACCCGGAATTACTGATCCGTTTACCTGTCCGCAGATGCCGTTAATTAATTTTCCGTGCAAATCTTCGTTAGGAGCAACTAAAATATCGCAGGTACTGGTACCCATTACCTTACTTAGGTAATAAGGCTCAATTTGCCCGCCAACAGCCCCCATGTGTGCATCAAATGCGCCAACGCCAACAATTACACTGGTATTTAAGCCTAATTTCGTTGCCCATTCTTCGCTAAGGGTTCCTGCAGCGATATCAGAAGTATAAGTATCAGCAAATAATTTATCCTTAAAGCCGGTTAAAACCGGATCGAGGCTGCTAAAGAAGTTTTCAGGAGGTAAGCCGTTAAACTCTTCTGCCCAAAGGGCTTTATGTCCGGCGGCGCAGCGGCTACGTTTCATTGATTTAATATCATTTCCGCCACAAAGTAAAAACGGGATCCAGTCGCAATGCTCTACCCACGATGCTGCCCCATTTTTAATAGCCGGATCAACTCTTAAGGTGTGTAACAGTTTAGACCAGAACCATTCTGATGAATAAATTCCACCTGCATATTTGAGGTAATTTACCGGAAACTTTTTGGCATGATCGTTTATTTCTGCTGCTTCTTTAACAGCGGTATGATCTTTCCAAAGCACGAACATGGCATTTGGATTTTCTTCAAAACTTGGCGTTAAAGCTAAAGGCGTACCTGTTGCATCAACTGCTACGGGACTGGAACCGGTAGTATCAACCGAAATCCCTTTTACCAAATGTGCAATTTCAGCTCCACCGGCTTTGGCCAAACAATCTTTTATGGTGTGGGTTAAACCCTCGATATAATCCAGGGGATGCTGCCTGAACTGGTTAACGGCTGGCTTGCAATAGAGGCCTTTCTGCCATCTTGGATAGAGAAAAACGGATGAGGAAATCTCTTTTCCGTTAGCGGTATCAACTAAAACGGAGCGGACAGAATCCGTCCCGTAATCTACACCAATTACATAGTTTGCTGTGCTCATAACAATAAATAATCGTCTAATTAACGTTTATTTATTTGAAATAAAAAATTTTACTCGCATTTTAAAAGAAACATGCGTTTAAAAGGTATTTACGAAAGAATATAAATCATATTATATAATGATGAAGCCATCTTGTTGGCTTAGTATATGAATATTGGAAATCTATGAGTGAGATAAATTTTTGTTTATCAGAATACTTTTAAGAAAATAAAATAAGCCCTGAATATTAAATTATTCTTTTACTTTAACAGGATACAAAAAGCGAAACGAGTTGGAAACTGCCTGGTGCATGATGGTTGCATGATTTTCTAAAGGCAGATAATCAAAATATACCTTTACATTCTTCGCTTTCGTTTCTTTAATCTTTTCTGCCAAAAGGTTTGCATCAACCTCCATAACCCTTGGTATTTCGGTGGGTGTTAATCCTTCTTTACCTACTGCAATATAAACCCGGGTGGGCTGACTGGGGAGGTTTGGTTGTTCATTTAACAGAGATCCGTTGTTCCACCATAAACTTGGGCTGACAATAACGTAGTTGTTAAATAAAGATGGTTTTTTAAACAGGATTTCGGTGGCCAACAATCCACCCAAAGATTGTCCAATAATGGTTTTTGATTCATTTGTTTTATATCTCTGCCGAATAAAGGGCTGTAGTTCGTTGCCGATAAATGCAATAAATTTAGCTGAGTGACCTGTTGCAGGATATTTTTTCTGATCGCTTTCAATCTTTGTAGGGAAGGTAAAATCCCGTTTGCGGTCAACTGTTGCTATTCCCACCACAATTGATTTGGGAACCTGATTAACCCATTCGAAACTATTAAACTGAACAAGGCCGGCCACATGGATAAAATCTTCTTCGGCAGAACCATCAAGGAGGTAAATTACCGGATATTTAGTCGTATCGTTTTGGCTATAACCTTCTGGAAGGTAGATATTCAGCACCCTTTTTTCAGCCAGTTCTTTTGACTGGATTTCATCAATCACGCCAAGTACAAATGGTTTGCCGGTTTTTACAATATTTTGCTTTTTGGTTTGTCCAAAGGTTATTAACTGACTAAATATCAATATTGCAATGAAAAATATGGTATGGATATGCTTTTGTGGTTTCATTAAATAAAACTTATAGGTAATGGCTGATTAATCTGATCAGATTTGCGAAAATTAATCATTATTTGAATCAATAAAGATAATCATAAAGCATGTTAATAAGATCAGCCGGCTGTGGTGGTTAAAGATTTGCCTGTACAATTTGTTGAGGGCCTTATTTATGATGGCATAATCTGGATTAACTGGCTGGGTAAAAGAATAACTTTAGACCTTGAGGATAAAGCCTTGTTCGTTGAACGTTAACAGGCACGGTTGTGCTTCGGTCAGGATTGTGCTTTTCCAAAGCAAGCTTAGCATAGTAGTAGCCTATAAATCTTTACTGAAGCAATCTTAAAAAATAATTAATAGCGTACGTTTTAAGATTGCTTCATGCCTCGCAATAACAAATTGCTTTGATCAATTTTAACTTTCTACACCGCAGTATAACCGCCATCCGAAATGATATAACTTCCGGTGGTAAAAGATGATTTATCAGAACTTAAAAATACAACCAAATCTGCAATCTCCTGTGCGGTTCCAAGCCTGTTTATCGGGCTTTTAGCAGCAATGGCATCCTGGGCTTTCTGATCAAGGTTGGCAGAAAGTAGAGGAGTTTCAATATAACCAGGGCCAACGGCATTACACCTGATGTTTTTCTGTGCATACTCTGCAGCAATATTTTTAGTAAGGCCAACTACTGCATGTTTTGAAGCGGTATAAGCCGGACTGTTAGGCGCCGCAACCTGACCGTGTATGGAAGCAATGTTGATGATAGAACCACCACCGTTTTTTTCCATTTGCTCCAGCTCGTACCTGCAGGCATAAAACACACCGTTCAGGTTTAAGGCAATTACGCGGTCCCATTCTTCCGGTTCATATTCGCCGGTTGGTTTGGCAGGGCCTCCCATACCCGCATTATTACAGGCAATATCTAACCGGCCATATTGTGCCACAACTTTTTCTACTATGGCTTTATTTTCTGCTGCTTTTGATGAATCGGCAGTAATGGCAAAAGCATCGCCACCAGCATCATTAATTATTTTAACGGTTTCTTCGGCATGTGCGCCATTAATATCGGCAACAGCTACTTTAGCACCTTCTTTTGCATAAGTAACGGCGATTGCCCTTCCAATTCCTGAACCTGCTCCCGAAACAACGGCAACTTTATTTTCTAATATAGACATGATTATAATTTTTTAACTATTAATCCAACGTGTATCAAATTAGAATGTTTGTCAGTTAAAAGTGATTTAACAATTAAGTCTGTTGTTCAAAATTAACAATCTTGTGTATTCAATTGTACCATTAGCACAGAAACAGATTGATAAAATGGTTCGGACAGCTATCTTATAAAATAGAATTAAATCCGAACCATTTTTAATAAATTATTTCATCAAACTAATATTGGTAAGTCCGCCATCCGAAAGAATTTCCGTGCCTACGATAAAAGCTGATTCATCAGATGCTAAAAATACTGCAGCATTTCCAATATCTGATGGAAGTCCTTGCCGACCTACAGGTGTAATATCGATCCAGAGTTGCTTAACCTGGTCCAATTGTTCTTCAGGTACAATTTTTCCGAAAACCGGGGTATCAATAGAGCCTGGAGAAAGTGTATTTACCCTTATTTTTCTTGATAATAAATCATGCGACAAACCCCTGGCCAATGATATGATGGCTGCTTTTGCTGCGCCATAAATAGTCATTCCAGGTGCAGCACGGTGCGCGGCGCTCGATCCGATAAGTATAACCGAAGCGCCGTCGTTTAAATAGGGAAGTGCTTTTTGTACCGTAAAATAGGCGCTTTTCAAATTCAGGTCCATATATCGGTCGTAATTTTCTTCGGTAACCTCATTTATGCCTGCCATCGGCATACCATCCACAATACCACCTGCATTTACCACCAAAGTATCAATTTTTCCAAATTGACCAGCCGTTTCTTTAAAGGTATTTTCTAAATCATTCAGGTCGGTAACATCACCTTTAATACCGATAAAACCTGAACCTAAAGCGTTTACCGCATGGTTTAAAGTGACATCATTTCTGCCGGTAATGGTGCCCACTGCACCTTCATTCTTAAAAGCCTCTGCAATTCCAAATCCGATACCGCTATTACCACCTGTAATTACCGCAACTTTATTTTTTAGCCTGTCCATTTTTTCTCTTTAATTTTAAATTCCGTAAATGCCCCCCGAAACGGAAATTTTTTCTCCGGTAATCCATGCTGCATCTTCTGAAGCGAGAAATACAGCAACTTTAGCAATATCTTCCGGCTGTCCGGTGCGCCCAAGCGGGGTAGTGGCCACTAATTTGGCTTCGAAATCGCTGCCAATAAAACCTGCACTGTGCGAACCTTCTGTTTCTACCACACCGGGCAAAATGGAATTGATGCGGATTTTTCTTCCACTAAACTCTTTTGACAAGGCAATGGTAATGGCATCTAATGCTGCTTTAGTTGCAGAATATACGGTGCCGGTAGGCAAAGGGGTATTGCTGGCACCCGAACTGATGTTGATAATATTACCACCCTGATCGCCAAATAGTTTTAAAGCACCCTGAATAGCCAGTATAGATCCTAAAACGTTGATGTTGAACTGCTGATGAAAGGATGCTTCTGTTACCTGCTCAATTGGTAAATATTGATAAATTCCTGCGTTGTTAACCAGTACATCCAATGTGCTAAAAGCATTTTTTGTTTCTTCAAAAAGCCTGTTTACCTCTTCCTGTTTTGATACATCTGCCTGTATGGCCAGGGCTGTTCCGCCGTTATCCGTTATGGCTTTAACCACCCGATCTGCATCGGCCTTGCCTTTTGCATAATTCACCACCACTTTGGCACCTTCGGCGGCAAAATATTTTGCTATAGATGCACCTATTCCTTTTGATGCCCCGGTAACAATAGCTACCTTATTTTTTAATTTACTCATGTCCTGATATTGTTTATTGAGGCCTCAAAGTTAGATTATCAAAATATATTTTAGTAACTTTGTATCAAAAAGTAACAGTAACCTCGAGGTAACAAAGTAACATATGGATTGCACACCAATAGACCAGAACGATCGTAAAAAGGAGATGATGGCCATTCATGATGCCATGGATGTATTGAGCGGGAAATGGAAAATCTATATCATTTCATCCATCTGCCATTATAATAAAAGGAGATTTTCGGACATTTTAAATGATGTAGTTGGGATATCAAACAAAATGCTGAGCAAGGAATTAAAAGAACTGGAAGTAAACAAACTGGTTGAACGTACGGTGTTAAACACGCATCCGGTAACGGTACAGTACGAGCTTACCAAACACGGTAAAACGCTGCAAACCATTATCAACAACCTGACCGATTGGGGCGTACAGCACCGTAAAGAAATTACCGGCAAAAATTAATTAAAGGAATGACGGAATTCCATTGGCGAGAGATTGGTTTTGGTTTTAAACAGTTTGCTGAAAGATTGAAGGTGCTCGAAACCCAATTGGTATGCAATTTCACTAACGGATAAACTGGTGGTAGAAAGCTTCTCTTTTGCCAACTCAATCAGTTTATGATGAAGGTGCTGCTGGGTATTTTGTCCGGTAAGCGATTTAAGCAGACCACTTAAATAACCGGGGGAGATATTCAGGTTTTCGGCAATGTAACTCACACTCGGCAGTCCTTTTTGGGCAAGCATACCACTGTCAAAGTAACCGGTAAGCAAATCTTCCAGTTTGGTTAGTATTTCGTGGTTTGCAATTTTACGGGTAATAAACTGGCGCTGGTAATACCTTTCCGAATAGGTGAGCAACAGTTCTAACTGGGCAATAATTACACTCTGACTAAAGCGATCGATATTGGCATGATATTCCTGTTCTATATTCTGCGCAATGGTACTGAGCATCGTTTCTTCCTTATCAGAGAGGTAAAGTGCCTCGTAAACCGAATAACTGAAAAATTCGTATTGTTTAATGGTTTTAGCCAATGGGGTGTTCCATAAAAAGTCAGGGTGGATCAAAATCATCCAGCCTTCGGGCGGGTGCCGTTCTGCTCCCTTTTCAATTTCCATTCCAAATACCTGGCCGGGAGACATAAAGAACAGCACGCCCTCGTCAAAATCGCTGGCCTGCTGTCCGTATTTAAATTTGGCATTCTTTACCCTTTTCATCGAGATTGAATAAAAATCGTAGATCAGACTGAAAGAACCGTCGGCCAGTGGCCTGGTCAGTTCATCCATATGCACCAGGCTAATTAAGGGATGTGCCGGTTTTGGCAAACCTGCAGCGCGGTGATATTCGGTAATGCTACTGAAACGGTAAAGCGGGTTATTATTCATGATGATAAATAAAGTTCGTTATTTTTTATGATAAGCGATGGCAAACGCTTTGGCAAAATCAGCAAGTTTTACTTTACCCATTTTTGGGTTGTTCTGGTGAAAGTTTTCCAGCGTTTTGCCGCTGTGCATGGCGGCCTGCATTTCTACCAAAGTTTCGGCAAGCTTTCCGGGTACTTTAGCCATCTTTAAGCCCCGCAGCATTTCCTGATCGCTAAGCAATACCCACTTTAACCAGGGTTTGCCAACCGCAGTTCCGATAATTTTCGCCGCTTCGTTACAGGTCATTTCTTCACTGCCTACATAACGGATGGTTTTCCCAGCGGGCAATAATAACAATTCTTCTGCAACAGCAGCGGCAATATCAGTTGGCGATACAAAAACAATCCGGTCTTCGCCACCGTAGTTTCCCATCAATAAACCTGTTTTTCCAGTAAGCAAAGCCCATAAACCAAAATAACGCAGCGTCAGGAATTTTCCAATCAAACCTTTGCCTTTAATCAAATCCATCGACTGGTAGAAATTGGTGTAAAAAGCTCCTGGCCGCATAATAGTTATAGATGCTTCAAGTCCATCGAACAGGTGTTCAACATTTTCGGCTTTAACCAGGTCTGCCGCCCAGCCGCTCAACAGTACAATACGCTTGATGTTGGCATCTTTCAGTGCCTGTTTGTAATTTGAGGCCATGCGATGCATATAATCGCCTAAATCAGGTGCTGTAAAACTCAGCGGAATCATGGCGTAAACAGCATCTGCACCTTTAAAAGTATTGGTTAAAAACGCTGCATCAGCAATTGATCCTATAGCAGCTATGGCACCTAAACTTTCAATCTCGCCCTGCTTTTTGGCGTCGCTGCTTACCACGGTTACCTGGTGTCCCTGTGCAATTAACATTTCGGCTAAAGGCCTGCTGATGCTCCCTAACGAGCCGGTTACTATTATTTTCATTGCTTATTGGGTATAGATGCCGTTTTCAATATCAGTAAGTAGGGTTGAGTGTGATGGCTGCCAGTGTAACTGTTCCTGCGTCCATTTGCTCGATGCCGGACAATCTATTGCAGCCATGTGCGAGAACCATCCAAAATGATCAGCAGCTGCTTCGGGAGCAATGGATACCACGGGAATATTCAGTTGTTTGCCTATGGCCTCAGCTATCGTTTTAACGGTAATGGCTTCTTCTGCAGCAGCATGAAAGCGGGCACCTGAGGCATTACTTTCTAAAGCCAAACGGTATAAACGTGCGGCATCTAAACGGTGTACGGCATTCCAGCGGTTAAGTCCTTCGCCAATATAAGCAGAAACGCCTTTTTCGCGGGCAATGTTCACCAGTATCGGGATAAAACCATGTTTATCATCATCGCCATGTACCGATGGCGATAAGCGGATGGCTGATGTACGCACACCCAGCTTTGCTACCGCATCTGCAGTTTGTTCGGAAGCCCTTGGCCATGCGGGATTAAAAGGAGAAATGATATCTTCGGTAGCCAGTGTACCCGGACTTACCAGAGCAGTACCAGAGGTAACAATAAACGGGCGGTTCGAACCAGCCAGCACCTCGCCAATGGTTTCGATGGCAGTTTGATCTACCTTGCAAACTTCGGCAAAGCGGGTAAAATCATGGATAAACCCGGCATGGATCACACCATCTACAGCTGCTGCACCGCTGCGCAAACTATCTAAATCTTCCAGGTCACCGCGGTGCACTTCTGCACCAGCAGCAATCAGTTTTTGAGCCGAGGCATCAGAACGGGCCAATCCCAATACCTGGTGGCCATTGTTAATTAATTCCTGCACAACGGCAGTACCTACGAAGCCTGTAGCTCCTGTAACAAATACTCGCATAATTGATTTTCTTTTGTTGATACAAATATCAACAGCTTTAAGCAGCGTGATTTATCCAAATCTGCTTTTGATTTAGCCGAAACCATTATTTGAGACAAGGAAATGCTTTTTATAAGATAATTATCCCTCAGGATAAAATTCTATACTTATAATACAGGCTCTTCGTAAACCATCTGTTTTAACGAGCAAGCATTAATTAAAGGGATTTTATAGCTTTTTTAGTAAGTTTATTGCCGATGGACAGATTAAGAAACCATATTGAAGAAATTGCTGAGCTTACCGATCAGGAGTATGAAAACGTGAAAACATTTTTTACACTACGCAGGGTAAAGAGAAACCAATACCTGCAACAGGAAGGAGATTTGGCTAAATATGAGTTTCTGGTTTTATCGGGCATTTTCAGGATGTTTTACCTGGATGAAGAAGGGAAGGAGCACATTATCCAGTTCGCCGGGCAAAACTGGTGGATGGCTGACTACCAGGCCTACTTTAACCAAAAACCTGCAACGCTGCATATCCTTTGCATGGCAGATGCAGAAGTTTTGTACACCACGCTCGAGGGCCGCGAAACTTTATCGGCTAACTTCCATAAAATGGAACATTTCTTTCGCGTGAAACTTACCAATGGTTACGTGGCACAGCAGCGACGGATTGTCTCCTTACTTTCGGGCAGTCCGCAGCAACGCTACGAAGAATTTGGACAGCTGTATCCGCACCTGATGCAAAAAATACCCAAGAAATACATCGCAGAGTACCTGGGCGTAAGTCGCGAAACTTTAAGCCGGCTTTATTCGGGCTAGATTAATGGCATGAGTGTGATCCTGATCACACTTTTTTTGTGCGTTGGCTCCTCCTTTCCGAAAGCCTTGATGATGCAACTTTGTGAGGTAAACAAATCAGTTGATTTAAACACCACAAAAAATTAAGGTTATGAAAAATAAAGTTTTAATTATCGTTTCTAATGCCAATGCCATTGGCCCTCAAAACAGAAGAACAGGTACTTTTTTGCCGGAAGTGGCACACCCTTATGCCGAATTTGAAAATGCCGGTTACCAGATCGATTTTGCCAGTTTAACCGGAGACACGCCTTATCTTGACGCCCTTAACCTGGCCGATAATCCTGAAAATCTTAAATTCCTCACAGGTAAAGGCTGGGCAGATATGCAAAAAGCTGCAAAGCTTGCATCCATAGATACAAGCCATTACGATGCCGTATTTATACCAGGCGGCCTGGCGCCAATGGTTGATATGCCAGAGGCTCCGTTGCTAAAACAAGTAATTGCCGAAACGTATGAGCGCAATGCCATTGTAGGCGCGGTTTGCCATGGTCCGGTATCCTTGCTTAACGTAAAATTAAGCGATGGTTCCTATCTGGTAAACGGCAAAAACATAGCTGCTTTTACCACTGAAGAGGAAGACAATTATGCCAGGGCAGATGTTCCCTTCGACTTGCAAACAGCATTAACTGATCAGGGCGCTATTTTCCATGCCGCTACGCCATGGTCTGCCAATAGCATTACCGATGGCAACCTCGTTACCGGACAAAACCCCGCATCGGCCAAAGGCGTAGGCGAAAAGATTGTAACCTTATTAGAAAATGTAAAAGCTTAATTATTGAAATATATCATTCCTTAATTCAATAATTCAGTCACTCAATCATTCATTCAATCATTAAAAAAATATGAACAAACAAAGCATACACGTATTTGCCAAATGGCAGATCACGGAGGGCGAACTGAATACCGTATTGGACTATCTGCCCCAACTCGCTGAAAAAAGTACTGCCGAACCTGGCAATTTATATTATAAGGTGTATCAGGATAACGCTGATCCAAACAGCATAATGCTTGCCGAGGCATATCAGGACGAAGAAGCCCTCACAGCACACCTCAACAGCAAACATTATCAGGATATTGTTGTGGCTAAAATTGTTCCGCTGTTAAAAGAGCGGCAGGTCATGTTAACACACGAATTATAGCAGAATTTGCACTATAATTCATTGTTAAAAGGTGACTGGATAAACTCCGGTCGCCTTTTTTAATTTTATTGTAACTTGTAACAAAATTTTAACTTAAGTTAAAATTTTAGGGATGATCAATCCTGAACTTCGGCCTGTTTATCTTTATCAATAATAAGGTATAATTTTAACCCATGCGAACATCCTGTCATGAATAATAAAAACGAGATATTAACCCTGCACCTGAAGAATTTTGCACCCTTAACCGATCAGGACATTACGGAAAGCCTGCCATTTTGGAAACCCAGAAAGATTGCAAAAGGCGATTACTTTAATATGCAGCGCATGGTATGCAATGATCTTGGTTTGGTTGTAAAAGGTATTTTCCGCATTTTTTACCGCGATCCGGAAACCGAAGCAGAAAAAAACCTTTTCTTTTTTTCAGAAAACCAATTTGTGGTTTCTTTCAGGAGTTTCATTTCGCAAAACCCCTGCTGGTATTTTATCGAGGCCATGGAAGATTCAGAAATCATTTTTATTTCTTACCGTGACCTGAATGCTTTGTACGAAAAGAACCTCAACTGGGGCAAGTTCGGCAGGCTGCTGGCAGAAACATTTTTTGCCTATGCACAATCGCGCACCGAAGAGTTTATTTTCTTTTCGCACGAACAAAGGTTCCTGAGGTTGCTCGAAGAACATCCCAATATCGTAGAACGGATTCCTGCTTACCACATTTCTTCATTCCTGGGCATCACCAATCCATCATTAAGCCGCATCAGGAAACGGATTAAAAGGTAACAAGCCGCAATTTAAACCGGGAGAGGTCTTTGAACCTCGCCCGTATAAAAGTTAAATGATTTCTCCATTCCGCAAGCAGTATTCAATCTGGTTATTACGCCTCAGCTTTAATGGTTTTCGATAACCTGAAAGCCGTAAGCAGGAAATAAAAGGCACCGAAAGCTGCGTAACCCGCCAATGTGGTTATGCCCTGGTTTGGTTGATGCGCCATGGCTATAAAAGCGCCGCCAGCCAGCATGGATTGTGCACCGCTAATCATCATCGGCCATTGTCCGCCAAATTGTTTACGCCTGCGCAACCCCAAAATCAACTGGATTAGTCCCGTTAATATGGCCCATGCACCAAATACAATCAATGCTTCGGGAATGCCCTTTTGCAAGGCCAGTGTTACCCCTGCAGTTGTTGCAATACTGATTAAAGCATTAACATATTGTGGTATTTTATTGGCAGCAGGTGGATTTGCCTGAATATCAAAATAGGTGGCAAGGGCATCCCATGCCGGGTAAATGATAAATAAAACAGTTGCGATGCCGGTATTGGTTTTGGCCAGAGCGCTTACCAATACTACCCAGAGGATAGAAAAGCCTGCACGTATAAAATATAATCGTTGTAATGAACGGGCCGTTTGCATGGTTTGGCCGGGTTGATTTGTAGTTGTCATGATGTATTGCTTTTAATTTCTGAATCAAAGATCATATTTATTGCCTTGCCGAATTTTCACTTAAGTTAAAAAGCAAAAAATCTCTGTATTAACCTGTGCATCTGTGGCTAAAAATTTAAAATAAGCTGCACATTTCGCAGCGCAGTTACAGTGCTGGTCGGTACCGGTAGTCCCGCTTTCCTTACTGCCCCGATGAAAAATCGGGGGCATCCATCCAATCGGGGCTAAGAACTATGGTTTGTGTCATTAAAAGCGACCGTTGTAAATAAACCTGATAGAGCAGGTTAGCCCGGACACCGATTCTTCATCGGGGGGAGGACTAACAGCGATAGCAGGGCTGCTACCCCCCATAAAACACTGACATTCGTTTCCAAAAAATAATGCTATAACTATACCTTTTAAAAAATGCACCACTGTTAAATGCGGTAGCTTATATAAAATCTCCGTGTTCATCCGTGCATCTGTGGCTGAAAAAATTAAATAGTTTGATAGGTAAAACGTCTTAATGAAAACTGTACATACATTAATAAAAAATCTGGTGCTTTAATAATTCATTATCCAGGTTAAGAAATAATAGTATATTACAATACTTTAATTGTCTTTCAATTCCATCTTCGCTCATTGTTTTCCGCTCTTTTTACTACCTTTGCGCTGCTTTTGGTTCCCGATGTAAAATCTGGATTAAAAGGGAATACAGTGTAAATCTGTAACTGTCCCGCAGCTGTAAGCTCTGTAACGTTTTTCTATTCATAAGTCACTGCCCAATTAACTACTGGGCGGGAAGACAGAAAACCGGGAGTAAGTCAGAAGACCTGCCTTTAGCGTTTAATTTCATAGCTTTCGGGGATTGAAGCTAGGATTGAGATATTAACGTTGTTCGTATTTTCATTTCCTTTTCTAATCTGTTGGCTGTGGGCAAAACTCACAATCAAATGAACAAAAAAAGTATGCTAACTGTAGCAGGGCTTGGGCTCGCACAGTTAATGATTAGCCAGCTGGCTAATGCTCAAAACCAGGACAGTGTACAACTGAAAGATGTTGTAATTTCTGCAACTAAAAACGATCAGAAACAATCGCAAACCGGTAAAGTGGTTACCATCATCAGTCGCGAAGTATTGGAGCGCAGTAATGGTAAATCATTGCCAGAACTGATCAGTGAGCAGGCGGGGATTATTGTTGCAGGATCGAGCAGTAACCCGGGTTTAAACAAATCGGTATTTTTCAGGGGTGCCGGAAGTGCCTACGCAGTGGTTTTAATTGATGGCATTGTACAAAACGATCCATCAGGAAACGGAGGTGCGTTTGATTTAAGGTTGATTTCTATCGATCAGATTGACCATATCGAAATTTTAAGGGGCGGTCAGTCTACCATTTACGGTTCTGATGCCGTTGCAGGGGTAATCAATATCATCACCAAGAAAGGCGGACCTAAAGGCAATACCATTTACGGTGTGGCCAGTGCAGGCAGTTACGAAACTTACAAAGGAACCATTGGCTTAAATGGCGGAGTTGAAGGTTTTTCGTATAACATTAACTATACCCATGCCAAAACCGATGGAATTTCAGAAGCAGCAACGCCGGTTGGCAGCACAGCCACATTTGATAAAGACGGCTTTAAAACGGACGCCTTAAATGCGAATTTCGGGATCAAGCTGGATAATCATTTTTCTGTAAATCCGTTTGTACGTTACTATTATGGTAATTATAAATTCGATGGGGGTGCCTTTACTGATGCAAACAATTATTCGATTTTGAAAAACTTTGCTGCGGGTACAAATGCCAGATACGAATTTGCCACCGGTAAAGTAACCTTAAATTACAGTTTCGAAAGTACAAGGAACGATGCGCACAGCCAGTATCCAAGTATTAACGAAGGCCGTGTATCCTTACTGGATTTATTTTACAACCAGAAATTAGGTAACAAGCTCGATTTATTGGTGGGTATCGATAACCGTGTGATGAAATTATCATCGGCAACAAACAAACCGGAAACCAACATTTTCGCTGCTTACGGATCATTATTATTACACGATTTAAGCATCTTTAACCTCGAAGTTGGCGGACGTTACAACAAACACGAACAATATGGCGAAAACTATACTTACTCAGTTACCCCAAGCATCAATATCATTAAAGAAATAAAATTATTCGGAACGGTTTCAACAGCATTTAAAGTTCCTACGCTAAACATGCTTTTTGGTCAGTTTGGTGCAAACCTCGATTTAAAACCGGAGAAATCTCAGAATTATGAAGCAGGTGTAAACTTTAGCTTTGCTGATGATAAATTTAGTTTACGCATTGCGGGTTATAAACGCGATTTAACTGATGCCATTCTTTATGCTTATCCTAACGGATATATTAACCAGGTGAGTCAGAAAACCAAAGGTTTCGAAGTTGAGCCGGCGGTAAAATTCAGCGTGTTTAACATTAATGGATACTATGCTTATGTAGAAGGTAATGAGTTCAACTTTGTTGATAATGCTGTGGCCGACTATCTTTTCCGCAGACCAAAACATACTTTCGGCATCACTGCAGGTGCACAGGCTACCCGCAATTTATATGTGAGTGCCAATTTCCGTTATTTCGGCAAACGTACCGATGGTAATTTTACCACCTACACGGTTGATAACTTACCTGCTTATAAATTGTTAAATGCTTATGCAGAATATGCTTTAGCTAAGAAACGCGTAAAGCTGTTTTTCGATGCTAAGAACATCCTGAATGAAAAATACAATGAGATTATTGGGTACAATAGCTTAGGTTTCAACTTTAATACCGGTGTAATTTTTAATATACACTAATAAAATTTAACTTTGCAGTATAAATAATAACCAAAATAAAATGTCTCATTTAAAATTTAATCCACGCACTTTAATTTTGTTGCTGATGATTCTGGCCATAACGGCTTTCCGTTTGCTGGTAACCTTCAACTCTGATGAATTAAAGTTTGCCAATTTCTCATCAATAGGAGCAGTAGCTTTATTTGGTGGTGCATATTTTAAAGATCATCTTAAAGCTTTTGCCTTTCCGATATTGAGCTTGTTTTTAAGCGATTTTATTTTATCAATCACCATTTTCAGTAAATACAGCAGCGGTTTTTTATACGAAGGCTGGTACTGGACTTATATTGCCTTTGCATTAATGGTATTGGTAGGCAGGGTATTGCTTAAAAAAGTAAACGTGGTGAATTTACTGGCTTCAACACTGGTAATCGTTTTAATCCACTGGATTGTGAGCGACATCGGTGTTTGGTTTAAAAATCCGGCCTATACGCAAGATTTAGCTGGTTTTTGGGCATGTTTGGTAAAAGCAATTCCATTCGAGATCAGATTTTTAGAAGGAACCGTAATTTACGGCGCATTGCTTTTCGGAGCTTTCGAAATTTTAAAAGCGAAATACCCGGTATTAAAACTGCAAACACAGAAATTATAGTTATTATCCCTCGATTGGTAAGCACCAATTGAACAAAAATAAATAGAAATCCTCTTTTGATTAAATTTAGAAGGGGATTTTTTTTACTGTGAGTTTTTCGTCATGTTGTATCGATTTATTCTATAGAAATAGTTTCAGCATCATATTAAACCTACTTAAAAAAACCATTAGGTTCTACCGAAGAACGCGTCAATCCCAAGAGCCGGGGAAATCAAAAAAACAGGTGTATTTCAGGCAAACTGGCAGTTCCAAACCTAAAACGCAGTGGTTTTGTGTTCATACACGATGATTTAATTTCAAAAACAAAATATTGAACACAAAACGAAGTGCCTCTGTTTTTTTGATGAGCATAGGATTGCGCAAAAGGCTCATTGCCGGATTGACAAAACGCTTTGGGTACTTTGGCGCTCCAAAGTACCATGCCCCGCGGCATAGAGCGGTAAAAGAATTCGAATTACCTTGGCAGCATACCAACCCAAATAAAAATCAACAAGAAATCCTCTTTTGATTAAATTCAGAAGGGGATTTTTTAGATATTATTTTTAGAATATTTTTTGGCATTATGCTAAACCTGCTTCAACAACCTACAATCTTTACCGAAGAACGCCGTCAATCCCAAGGGCCGGGAAAATCAAAAAAACAGGTGTATTTCAGGCAAACTGGCAGTTCCAAACCTAAAACGCAGTGGTTTTGTGTTCATAAACGATGATTTAATTTCAAAAACAAAATATTGAACACAAAACAAAGTGCCGCTGTTTTTTTGATGTGTATGGGATTGAGTAAAAGGCCCCTTGCTGGATTGACTAAGCATTTTTGCATACTTTTGATGCCTCAAAAGTTTGATGCCCCGCGGCATAGAGCGGTAAAAGGATTCGAATTACCTTGGCAGCATACCAACCCAAATAAAAATTAGCAAGAAATCCTCTTTTGATTAAATTCAGAAGGGGATTTTTTTTATCTTCGATAGCTAATTACATTTTACTTTTACATCATCCATCAAATGAAAGTCGTTTCCTTTTTACCAGCCGCAACTAAAATGATCTACGATATGGGCCTGCAGGAGTACCTGCATGGTGTAACCTTCGAATGCCCTAAAGAAGCTGCCAATCAGCCAAAGGTTGTTCGTTGCATATTAGAAGGTAAAAACTATTCCAGTATCGAAATCGACCGGATATTCTCAGCTTCCAAAGCACAAGGCAAAAGTTTGTACTGGGTGGATGATGCACTTCTGGAAAGCATTTCGCCTGATGTCGTTTTCACACAGGATATCTGCGAAGTTTGTAATATCGACACCGTTTGCACCGAAACTGCCGTAATGAAGCTGAGCAAACAGCCAACTTTGGTTCCTTTGTCGCCCAATAACCTTCAGGATGTTTTTGAATGTGCCATCACCATTGCCAAAGCTTTAGGCAAAGAAGAAGTAGCTTTAAATTATCTGGCTGGCTTACAAAAGAAAACCGATTATATTTTAGATCAGTTGAGGGCAAACCGTGCACCTTTAAAACGCATCATGCTGATGGAATGGATCGAACCCATTTATAACTGTGGCCATTGGATTCCCTTTCAGATTGCTGCTGCCGGTGGCGTAGATATGTTATCTAATCCTGCCGGAGATTCAATTGTTACCCAATGGGATAAAATCTTGAAATACAATCCCCAAGTTTTAGTAATTGCACCTTGTGGATTCGACAAGGACAGGAGCATGGAGGAAATGGAGCTGTTAACCTCTAAACCTGGCTGGGAAAATCTCGAAGCCGTAAAAAGCAATCAGGTTTACATTGCTGATTTCGATATGTTTACCCAACCAAGTGTGGGTACTTTGGTAGAAGGCATTGAAGCTTTAGCCTGTATGTTTCATCCAGACATTTTTAAAGCCGATGAGAATATTGCTAAAAAATTCATCAGCTACAGTCAATCCGTAGTTTCAGTTAAATCAGTTTAATCATGATGAAGCTTGTTGTTTTAACAGGAGCGGGGATCAGTGCCGAAAGTGGGTTAAAAACATTTAGGGATGCCGATGGATTATGGGAAGGTTACAACGTGTACGATGTGGCTACGCCCGAAGCCTGGGAAAAAGATCCCGAACTGGTTCAGCAGTTTTATAACGAAAGAAGAAAGCAGGTTTTGGATGCACAGCCCAATCGGGCACACCAATTGCTGGCTGATCTCGAAAAAGATTTTGACGTTGAAATCATTACCCAGAACATTGATGATCTGCACGAAAGGGCAGGTACTGCTAAAGTTACCCATCTCCATGGTGTAATTACCAAATCCCAGTCCGATTTAAGGTCAGATTTAACTTACCCCATTAAAGGTTCAGAAATTAAAATGGGCGAATTATGCGAACTGGGTTCTCAGCTCAGACCTCACGTAGTATGGTTCGGCGAAGCCGTGCCAATGATTGAAGTTGCTGCCAGAATTTGTAAACAGGCCGATATCTTTGTGTTGATTGGTACCTCTTTGGCTGTTTATCCCGCTGCCGGCTTAATCGATTTTGTACCATCTGTGGTAGATAAATACATCATTGATCCGCGGATTCCCGATGTTAAACGTTATAAAAATGTGATCAACATCGAGAAAAATGCTGTAGAAGGAGTGGCCGAGCTTAAAGCAATCTTATCCAATGCCCGATAAAAAGATTTGTATTTTTAACTGGAGTGGAGGTAAAGACAGCACTTTAGCGCTCCACTATGCCTTGCAGGATCCAACGATCGAAATCCGTTACCTGGTTACTACCGTTACCGAAAAATATAACCGAGTTTCCATGCATGGAGTAAGGGAAGCTTTGCTGATCAAACAGGCTGAAAGCATTGGCATTCCATTGTATCAGATCCGCCTTGGCGAAATGCCTGATATGGAAACTTATGATAGTACCATGAAAACGCATCTTTCTGAATTTAAAGAAGAAGGCATAACCCACTCCATTTTTGGCGATATCTTTTTAGAAGATCTCCGTTTATACCGCGAAAATAAACTGGCTGAAATCGGCCTTCAGGCAATTTTTCCTTTATGGCAGAAAGATACGAAGAAACTGATCAGCGAATTCTTAAACCTGCGCTATAAAACCATCATAGTTTGCACACAACAAAATCTGGAAAGCATTTGTGGAAAAGTAATCAGCCATGATTTAATCAATAATCTTCCTGCAGATATCGATCCCTGTGGCGAAAACGGAGAGTTTCATACTTTCGCCTTTGAAGGCCCGATTTTCAGGAATAAAATACCATTCACCATCGGAGAGCGTGTATTCCGTACCTATAATGCACCGGCCAAAATTACATCAGATGATGATTCACCTTGTTCATCCACAGCACTTTCCGGTTTCTGGTATAATGATTTATTGCCATAATTTTTCATTTTCAAAACATTTTGGCATCATTTTTTCTTTACTACATATAATTAACTAAATCACACATCCGAAATGAAACCTGTTTAGCGAGGTTAGGTAGCTGAACAAGCGTCATGTAAAAATTAAATGTTATGAAAAAGATATTGGTAGTAATCGCATTAAGTTCATCTGTTTTGTTTGCTTGTAACAATAAAGCAAAAGAAGAAGCAGCATTAAAACAACAACAGGCAGAAAAACAGCTGGCTATTAAAGCTGTGAAAGACAGTTTAAGATTGGATAGCTTTAATAAAGCTGCAGCTGCTAAAGTAGAACAGGAAAAAGAAGCTAAACATCAGGCAGAATTAGTAGCCGCCAGAAGAGCAAGAGCAGCATCATCTAGATCGTACGCAAGCTCTGGTTCAGGCGGTAGTTCAAGTGCTGCTTATGGTGGTACGCAGCCAACTGCTAAGAAAAAAGGCTGGAGTGATGCTGCAAAAGGTGCAGTAATCGGTGGTGTAGGTGGTGCAGTGGGTGGCGCTTTAATTGATAAGAAAAAAGGTAGAGGTGCAATTATCGGTGGATTAGTTGGAGCCGGTGGCGGTTATTTAATCGGTAGAGGCGAAGACAGAAAATCTGGTCGTGTGCAACCTAAGAACTAATTAAGTTTAAACATATATTTAAGGTCCCGGTTTATACCGGGACTTTTTTTATGCCTGATAAAAAAGGTTTAATATATTAGTGAAAAAAAGATCCCATGACAGAAACTGCAGATAAAGGCCAGATTCAACACTTTGTAATGTTCTGGTTAAAACCACAACTTACCAAAACTGAAATTTCAGATTTTGCAAACTTTTTCGAAAGCCTGAAGCCGATTAAATATATTAAAACATTGAGTTATGGTTTAGCGGCAAATACACCCGTACGTCCGGTTACCGATAATTCATTTACCTATTCACTTACCATTACTTTCGCCAATATTGCCGATCATAATGCCTACCAGGAAGATAAAACACATTTGGATGCGGTAGAAAAGTTCTCTAAAAACTGGTACCGGGTAGTGGTGCACGATACCGTGATTTCATAACCTTATTCCGTCATTTCGACTCCTTTCCGAAATCCATCATTTCGACCGTAGCGGAGAAATCTATACTAAGTTAAGTTTCGATAACAGATCTCTCCCGACTTGACGTATGGGCTATGCTTCAGTTCGAGATGGCGTTTGAATTTAAGTATTGCTACAGAGAAAGCTTTTTCTCCTTGCCCAATCTTCTCGCGTTCCGTCATTTCGACCGGAGTGGAGAAATCTATACTAAGTTAAGTTTCGATAACAGATCTCTCCCGACTTGACGTATGAACTATGCTTCAGTCGAGATGACGTTTGAATTTAAGTATTGCTACAGAGAAAGCTGTTTCTCCTTGCCCAATCTTCTCGCGTTCCGTCATTTCGACCGTAGTGGAGAAATCTATATCAAGTAACTTTAAGAATAGATCTCTCCCTGCCGATTGAGCGTTGCTACAGAGAAGCTTTTTCTCATTGCCCAATCTTCTCGCGTTCCATCATTTCGACCGTAGTGGAGAAATCTATTTCAAGTTAAACTTTAAGAATGGATCTCTCCCTACCCGAAGCTGGCGGGCATTCCACTGCGTTCTGTCGAGATGACGTTTTGAATTAGAGTATTGTCCTGCACCTCGCTAAACACTAAACCAATACACAAATGACCAATAAACTAATAAACCTCCCATTTATTTGGTAAAATCGACACTCAAAATTTTATTTTGTTTAAGTGTTTAAGTATCATTATATCAAATACTTAAGATTATTATGTTAAATTAATACTATTGACGATGGCTATTTTTAGTTCGAAAATAGCTATAAAAAGCAGAATATAATTTTGTTTTATTAGTTAATTAAGTGAATGTCAGTTAGTTACATTACAAATATCTAATATTGATGCCTGTTATACGCCGCTGTGAAGTCTGTTCGCATCACCTTAAACCTTGCAATAACCGTTTGGATAAATTCTTCATCCAGAATTTCGAATACATCATTTACCCCACCTCCGCTCAGGTCGAGTTCGGCTAATTTATAACTCTGCTCAAAAGTGCCCTGTTCAAACTTAATGATGAATTTCTGGTTCATTGAAAAAATGGTAATCTTACATTCCGGATGTGGAAGTTCTGCTACTACTCTCATATTGTATATTTATTCGTTTGTATTATTGATTGAAATGCCGTTTAATGTTCCCCAGCTCTCCACGATTCCGAAGCGGGCAAATAGTTCCTCCCTATACCATTTCCGCTCTCTGGTAAGCTTAATCACATCAGCGTGATCAAAAGATTTATAAGCATAAGCTTTCATGCTTTCTGCATTTTCCCAGATGGAAAACGTAGCCTGGTCAAAAAACGGATTTTCACCAATTCCGGCTGAAAGGATAAAGCCAGGGGCATTTCGCATGGCAACAGCAGCTCTTTTAATGTTCTGCCTGAATTCCTTGAGCTTGTTAAATCTGATCGCAGCCCTGGTAATCACTGCGATTTTTCCGGTATGAATTTGATTTGAATATGTAACTTTAAATGGTTCTTTTTTAGACCATAAGCCATGGCTTGATAAAGGATTTAATAAGATGGTAAAGCTTTCGGTTCCAAATAAACTGAACCACTTCATCACAAATGAATTTTGATGGAAAGCGTCATAATCCTTTCGGTTATCCCAGGTGGTTAATACGGCCCAATGCTTATAATCCGGAGCCTGATCTACCTGTGCATCCTTTCCGCTTCCCATTAATTTCCAGAATCTGCAGCGCTTATTTAATCCTAATGGAATCCTTAGAATCGCCATTCCCATAAAAGCAAAAGGAATGGTAATGCCCCGGAATTTGGTAATGGTTAAAGTTACAATCATAAAATAAGGGTTTATGTGCCAAAACTAAGGATTTTAAACATAGCTTATCTTTCAAATTTTCGTCATTAAAATCAAAGCATCTGTACATCTCATAAATCATGATTAACTTTGGTTTACAGAAAAAAGAAAATGGCAGAAGATTTAATTATTACCAGAGATACTTCCAAAGAAGAACAATACAAATCCATCATTCCTCAGATTGAAGCTTTGTTATATGGCGAAACAGATTTTATTGCCAACCTGGCCAACGTTGCTGCAGCGCTTAAAGAGCAGTTTGGCTGGTTTTGGGTAGGTTTTTACCTGGTTAAACAGGATGAATTAGTACTTGGACCATTTCAGGGCCCGGTTGCCTGTACAAGAATTAAAAAAGGAAAAGGTGTTTGCGGAACATCGTGGGCAGAAGCGAAAACCATTATTGTTCCCGATGTAGAAGAATTTCCCGGTCACATTGCCTGTGCATCCGCTTCTAAATCAGAGATCGTTTTGCCTTTGATTGTTGACGGAGAAGTGATTGGGGTATTAGATGTAGATAGTGAAGTGCTGAATAAGTTTGATGAAACAGATCAGGCTTATTTAGAGCAAATTATCGATATTTTATTAAACAGATAATTGATATAAAATATTGAAATTAAATCCGGAATATTACCTGAATGAAGATGTAGTGGCACTTGCCAAAGATCTGCTCGGTAAGGTGCTGTACACTAAAATTGATAACGAAATCACTGCAGGTATCATCGTCGAAACCGAAGCCTATTTTGGAATCAAAGACAAAGCTTCACATGCTTATGGTGGTCGCCGTACCAATCGGACAGAAACCATGTACGGCTCTGGCGGAATTGCTTATGTTTATCTCTGTTATGGCATGCATAATCTTTTTAATGTGGTTACTTCGGTTGAAAATGACCCCCATGCGGTGTTAATCAGGGGTATTGAGCCGCTGGTAGGTATCGACATCATTGAAGAAAGAAGGAATATGCCTTATACTAAAGGCGCTATTTCTGCCGGGCCAGGTTCTGCTGCGAAAGCTTTAGGGATTGATAGGACATTTAACACAAAAAACCTTGCGGGAGAGGAAATCTGGATTGAAGACCATGGAATCCAGTATAAAGAAGAAGATATTGCAGCCACGCCCCGCGTAGGGATTGCTTATGCTAAAGAGCACGCTTTATTGCCCTGGCGTTTCTTCGTAAAAGGTAATAAATACGTCAGTAAACCAAATAAGGTTTAATTCATGCAAACCTTTTAGGCTGCTTCCTGTTTTTCTTTCATATACTAAAAATCATGAAAAACGAGAAAAATATAGCAATCCTGAAAGAAATGGCAGAAAGTGTAAGAACCTGTATGTTTACTACTTTCTCTTCAGGTGATGAATTTGGAAGCAGGCCAATGGGCACGGCAAAAATAGAAGACGACGGAAGTCTGTGGTTTTACACCAATGAATATTCGCCAAAATCGAAAGAGATTTCAAAAGAGAACAATGTATTGCTGGCCTACAGCGATCCTTCAAAAAATACTTATTTAACCGTTAAGGGTAAAGCTGAACTTGTTGATGATAAAGTACGTAAAGAAGCCTATTTTTCACCCTTTATTAAAGCCTGGTTCCCTGATGGAATTGAAGATCCAAGATTAATCCTGATAAAAGTTACGCCTGAGGAAGCTGAATACTGGGATGCATCATCTTCAAAAATCGTGGTGCTGTTCAGCATGTTAAAGGCTGTGGTTACTGGTGATACGCCTGATTTAGGTAAACACGATACCATGAAATTTTAATTAAACCAAAATAATTGAAAAGCAGGATTGGAAACAATACCTGCTTTTTTTGTAATATTGAGGCAATGAATTTCGAAAATACCCTTTCATTTGCTAAAGCGCAGGATGAGGCAGATCAGCTCCATCAGTTTAGATCTCAATTTTTATTTCCAAAGCATAACGGAAAATACTTTATCTACCTGTGCGGCAATTCATTAGGACTTCAACCTAAAGCTGCAAGTGATGTTTTAAAACGCCAGTTAGATAACTGGGCCAACTATGCGGTTGAAGGTTGGTTTGATGGAAACGAACCCTGGATGTTCTATCATAAAGCGCTTAAAAAATTAATGGCACCCATTGTTGGCGCTTCTCCGGCAGAAGTTTGTCCGATGAATACCCTGACCGTAAACCTGCATTTGTTAATGGTGAGTTTTTACCAGCCCAAAGGTAAACGTTTTAAAATTATGATGGAAGGCGGCGCATTTCCGTCTGACCAGTACGCAATTGAAAGTCAGGTGAGGTTTCATGGTTTCGATCCAAAAGAAGCGATTATAGAGGTTTTTCCACGGGATGGCGAAGAAACCCTTCGCACAGAAGACATTGTTGATCAGATTAAAGAAAATGCCGGCGAAATTGCATTGGTGCTATTTGGTGGGATTAATTACTATACCGGTCAGTGGTATGATATGAAAGCTATTACCAAAGCCGGTCATGATATTGGAGCCCTTGTAGGTTGGGATTTAGCACATGCAGCCGGAAATGTTCCGGTGAAACTGCATGATTGGGATGTCGATTTTGCTTGCTGGTGTTCTTACAAGTATCAAAATTCAGGTCCTGGTGGCATTAGCGGGATTTTTGTTCATGAGAAACATTTTAACAGTGATTTAAACCGTTTTGCCGGATGGTGGGGGTATCAGGAAAGCAAGCGTTTTAAAATGGAAAAAGGTTTTGTGCCTGAGGCTGGAGCCGACGGCTGGCAGGTAAGCTGTACACAGGTAATGCCTATGGCTTTGTACCATGCATCACTTCAGATTTTTGAACAGGCTGGCTTTATTGAGCCTTTACGGATTAAAAGTATTGCTTTAACTCAATATCTCGAATATATTATAAATGAGGTAAATAATCAATTAGGTGCGGAGCAGTACATAATCATCACACCAAAAAATCCTGAAGACAGAGGTGCTCAGCTATCTATTATAGCCCAATGTAATGGAAAAGAGATTTTCGATGGATTAATGGCGAATCATGTGCTGGGCGACTGGCGTGAGCCTGACGTAATACGGTTAAGCCCTGTTCCACTTTATAATTCTTATGAGGATATTTATCTGGCCGGACAAGCATTGTTAAAAGTGAGTAAAGATATTTTATAAATAAAAGAAGAAATAAAAATGATCAACTACAACCCTAAAGACTGGAGTACCTTCATTTTTCATATCGATAAGAGCGACACTTTCAGAAAGCTTTGGCCTTTAATGCTTGGAGTAGCCGTATTTTCAGGCTTGGTGGCATATGCTGAATTAAATTATTTTCAGCTTTCTAAAACCAGCAATGTGACCAATATCGGTATGATGCACAGCTTATTAGGCTTTGTTTTATCGCTATTATTGGTTTTCAGAACTAATACTGCTTACGACAGGTGGTGGGAAGGCAGAAAATTGCTGGGGGCGCTAACCAACGTAAGCCGTAACCTGGCCATAAAAATTAAAGCACTTAAACTGGAAGAGGATGATGTCCGCTTTTTCGAATATGGCATCCCTAAATATGCTTTTGCATTAAAAGAACATTTACGCGAAAAGATGTATTTTGGCAAGAACAGCTTGTTAATTGAAGTTGAGGAAGGTAAACATATTCCAAACCAGATAGCAAGCAGTTTAACCAGCAGGTTCTACGGTCTGTTAGAAAAGGGGGCAATTTCGCAGGAACAATTTATCGTACTTTCGGGCGACTTTAATCAGTTTACTGATATTTGCGGTGCCTGCGAAAGAATCAAAAATACTCCGATCCCGTTTTCTTACAGCGCATTTATTAAGAAATTTATTTTTGTTTACGTAATCACCCTGCCCTTTGGCTGGGTTTTTAGTTTAGGTTACTTTGTTGTGCCAATTGTTCCCTTTATCCTTTATGTATTAGCGAGTTTGGAGTTGATAGCTGAAGAAATAGAGAATCCGTTTGGTTATGATGCAAATGATCTTCCGGTAGATCAGATTTGCAACAATATAGAAAAACACGTGGGAGAGATTCTAGGCTAATGATTAAAATTGCCTGGCATCCGATATACGCGCACCCTTTACCCGAGGGACACCGTTTTCCTATGCTGAAATATGAACTGATACCTGAACAACTATTACATGAAGGTACGATTGAACATCAAAATTTGTTCAGTCCTGAGCCACTTAGCGATGAAATTGTACTGCTGACACACCAAAAGGCTTATTGGGAGCAGTTAAGGGATTTAACACTTTCAGCTAAAGACCAAAGGCGGATTGGCTTTCCCTTAGATGCACAACTTGTTGAACGAGAGCTGAGGATTGCACAAGGCACCATTGATGGCGCTTATTTTGCTATGGAGAATGGAATTGCGTTTAACGTAGCTGGGGGAACACATCATGCGGGTAGTAATTGGGGAGAAGGATTTTGTCTGTTAAATGACCAGGCCATTGCTGCTAACTATTTATTAAATAATAACTTAGCCCAACGTATCTTAATTATTGATTTAGATGTGCACCAGGGTAATGGTACCGCAGAAATCTTTCAGCACGAGCCGCGTGTATTTACTTTTTCGATGCATGGCGATAAAAATTTTCCATTCAGGAAAGAGATTTCCAGTCTGGATGTACCATTGGATGATGGCTTGCAGGATGAAGCATATCTCTCATTATTAAATATTAATCTTAAAAAAGCATTCGAAAGATCAAAGCCTGATTTTGTATTTTACCTTTCGGGCGTAGATGTGCTTTCTACCGATAAACTGGGTAAGCTCTCGTTAAGTAAAGCTGCCTGCAAAGAACGCGACAGGATTGTGCTGCAGGCCTGTAAAAACAAAAACCTGCCTTTACAGGTAAGTATGGGTGGTGGCTATTCCACTGAGATTAAAGATATTGTTGATGCACATTGCAATACTTACCGGTTAGCGTTTGATTTATTTGCTTAAGCCATCCCTCAAAAAACATAATATCCTTATCTTCGCGGCAATATGTTGGAGATTATTTATCAGGATGAGCATTTGATTGCAATTAATAAGCCGCATGGTCTTTTAGTGCATCAGTCTTCTATTGCCAGAGATGCCACTGAATTTGCATTACAAATGCTTAGAGATCAGGTGGGCAAACATGTTAGTCCGGTACACAGGCTCGATAGAAAAACCAGCGGAATTTTATTGTTTGCTTTTGATAAGGTTTCTGAAACTGCTATGCATCAGCAGTTTATGAATGCCGAAACCGATAAAAAATATTTAGCCATATTAAGGGGATTTGCGCCTGATGCGATGGACATTGATTATCCGCTGGCAAAAGAAAACGGAACGATGCAAGACGCTTTTACTTCATTCAGAACACTCCAAAAGGCAGAGGTTGAAGTGGCTTTTGGCAAACATCCAACTTCACGTTATTCACTGGTAGAAGCCACGCCTAAAACCGGGAGAATGCACCAGCTCAGGAGACATTTCAGTCATATCCTTCATCCGATTATTGGTGATCGCACACATGGCTGTAACAAACAAAATAAATTCTTCAAAGAGCAATGGGATATGACGACCATGTTGCTGCATGCTTCTGAACTGCAGTTTATTCACCCCATTACCAAACAAAAAATACATTTAAAAGCCGGTTTACACGACGAATTTAAAAGAGTAATGGATTTCATGAAAATGGAACATTAACACAATTTTTGTCATCAAAATCTGTTTATATAGCATCTATGATTAAATACTTACGATTCACACTCCCGGTTTTAGCGCTTTTTGCAGCCAGTTGTTCTTCTGTTTATATGCCTAATGTTCCAAATACGCCCATGTTAAGTAAGCAGGGCGAATTTAGTGGTGGGGCGCATATTTCTTTAAAAGGTAATGCCAGTGTTAATGGTGCCTACGCCGTTTCGGATCATGTTGGATTACTTTTTAGTGGTTCAAGAATGAACAGCGAAAGGAGAACCAAAGATTTTGGACACAAATTAATTGAAATTGGCGGTGGTTACTTTGATACTTTTGGACCAGAAAATAACCGGATTATTGAAATTTATGCCGGAGTAGGTAAGGGCTGGAGCGATATTACTTTCCGCGATTTTAAAGATGACGTACTGATTAGCAATGAAGTACAGGATGTGGATTACAGAAAAACTTTTCTACAGGTAAACTACAGCTCGAAAAAGAAAAATAACCTGCGTTTATTTGGAACTGACTTTCCGATCAATTATGGTACGGCATTAAGGATTAGTCATATTAAAATGGATCGTTTCTTTTTAAATGGTGTAGTACAGCCTAAAGAAGATAACATTTTTTTCGAACCCGTATTTTTTACCCGAATGGCACTTAGCAAAACTTTTCAGCTACAATATACCACTAGTAGTAATATTGGCCTGAAGAAGCGCAAATACATGTCTGCGGGCAATTCTATCTTCACCATTGGTGTGGTGGTGAATGTTGGAGGGAAATAGCATTAGTTTGTCATTCTGAGGGATAATTAATTTTATAAAAATCAATATGAATGACAGAAGAATCTTCGCGCAATGATAAGCCGCTAAGTTCGTCATTGCTGAGAAGGCTTTTTCAGCCGACGAAGCAATCTTTCTAACAATGGTCGCTAGCAGGAAAGATTGCTTCGTCGTTCCTCCTCGCAATGACGACCTTTCTAAATCTGTCAATGGTAGCGCACGAAGAATCTGTTTTGAGTTTTAGGATCAATGACGCAATCATAATGGGGCCTGCTAAGCAGTGACCTTTTTTTTTGCGGGGGTTACGACATTTCAACTTGGAGAAAGGCGAAATCTATCTATAAGAAAATTGTGTCTGATAGATTTCTCCACTGCGGTCGAAATGACGGATTAATCTAAAAATTTAGCTTTTGCACCTTCAAACTTCTCGTTTTATTCTGAAACCTTAAAAATAATAGGATAGAGGCAGTTAATAAACCCAAAGTTAATCCATACCAGATCCCGTTAACACCTAAGCCAAACTGAAAACCCAATAAATACCCCACAGGAATTCCAACAACCCAGTAGGCCAGAAATGTGATAAAAGTTGGAATATTAACATCCCCTATGCCACGTAACACGCCTAAACCCACCACCTGCGTACCATCAAACAGTTGAAAAAAGCCTGCAATGATTAATAACTGCGCTGCTATGGGAATTACTGCTACATCTTCGGTATAAATAAAAGGCATGACGTTGTTGGCCAATACAAAAATAACTGCAGTACAGCACATAAACAGTAAAATGACATGGTAACTTGCAATTGCCGATTTACGCAGATCATCAAAATTATTTTTTCCAAAATTATTCCCGGTTTTTATGGTAGCTGCAGAAGCCACACCGCTGGCAATCATGTAGGTCATAGCAGCAAGGCTAATTGCAATCTGATGCGCAGCCTGTTCTACCGCACCAATAGTGCCAATTAGTACAGCAGCACCACTAAAAGCACTGATTTCGAAAGAATATTGCATGGCAACAGGCATTCCGATCTTTGCAATTTTAACTGCCCTTAATTTATCAAAAAATGTAGCTTTGAAACTGATCAGGTACTTTTTAAAATGTTGTGAGCGCAATACATAAATCGACATTACAGTCGCCATCAGAATCCTGTCGATCAAAGTACTTAAACCTACACCACTAACCCCCATTGATTTGATGCCAAACATTCCTTTAACAAAAATAATCCCCAAAATAATGTTGAGGGCATTTCCCCAGATGGAAACAAACATCGCCTGCTTGGTAAATCCTAAACCCTCTGCAAATTGTTTAAAGGTCTGGAAAACCAATAAAGGAATAATGGAAACCGATAAAAGATTAAGATAAGGTTTGGCATAACGAACCACTTCCGGTGTTTGCTCGAGGTGATCGATTACAAAGAATATCCCCAACTGAACCAGCACATACAAGAATATGCCAACACAGATGTTGATAATTAAACTGTTTGATAAAAGTTTTCCGCATTCATCGTAATTCTGACGACCGTTTTCCTGAGCAATCAATGGCGTTAAACCATAGGAAATACCCAAACCGATCACTAAAATGAGCATGAATATGCTGTTAACCAGCGAAACTGCTGCTAATTGAATGGTATCGGTAAAATGGCCAACTATAATACTATCGGCCATGTGCACCAGAGTATGACCTACCTGCGAACCTACAATTGGCAGCGCCAAATGAAGATTTTCCTTATAATAGGGTTTATATTTGGTGTAAATTTTAGAAAACATAGTTTGCAAAGGTCGGGTTTTTAAAGCTCAAAAAATAGGGTTGTAGAAAAGTTAATGTCCAGATGTCGTCATTTCGGGCGGAGTGCAACGGAGCCAAGAAATCTACAGAATTAAATCTTTCTCTCGAACTTTCCGGATTGCGCTTCATCCGATAGCTATCGGGTTGATAGGGAATTTTAATGCAATAAGCCTAAAGATTAAGATTCCCACCTGCGCGGGAATGACGACTGCTTTAATGAAGCGCTATTATAGTTATATTTAAACTACCTCACCGCAGTAAAATACTCTTCCTTTTCGGTGGTATGCGATTTAATTACATTGGTTAAAATTAAATTGACCAGAACTTTTTGGGCCTTTCGGTAAGAACTTCGCAACAGTTTGCTAAATTCTTTAAGGGTTATTTTTTCGTTCTGTTCCAGGTATTCGAGCAATTTTTTTTCGTTATCAGAATAGGAGATGAGCACACCATTGTTTTTATACTCCTGCTTCAATACTTCCACGATGATCCGGCTGGCCAGCACACTTTTATCATCAATGCGGATATAGGCCCACCATTTTTTCTGGTCATCAAGTGCATAATGGGGCTTGATATCACTTTCAGGAATGTTAACCACTAACACCAGTTTATCATCAACATAAATTTCTTCGAACTGGATTTCAATAGCAGGTTTACAAAACTGATGTGCAGCAGTTAAGATCATGTACTTTTCTTCTTCCTCTGATTTTACTCCTTTAATTGAGCCATCATCAGCAACACCTATTAATAACTTACCACCTTTATTATTGGCAAAAGCAACCAGGCTCTTGGCAATTTTTTCGGTACTGGTAATGGTTTTTTTAAAATCGAGCATTACACCCTCACCCTGCAAAATTAAATTCTTAATACTCGGCATAATCTAAAAATTAGTAAGCAACTCTGGGCATTTCGCCCTGGTGCAGGTTTCGGATATACACTTCATTCATTACGGTAGCGCACAACTCACCATCCTTACTGGTAATTTCCATAGGATAGGCTTTCACAAACTTCCCGACTGTTCTTAAAGCGTGTTCGGCCTCATTAAGCATTTCATCGGTTACCTTAATGGTAAAATATAAGGTAGAACGCCCGGGTTTTAAATATTGTATAGAGGCACTTTTTAACCATACACGTACTTTAAAACCGCGCCGCTGCATCAACTGATCAAATAATAAGGCATAAAAAGGATCGGTAGCGGCGTAAATAGTCCCCCCGAAAATAGACCCGTTATAATTTTTATTCAGGAAGCTCTTGCTAAGTTTAACCGTACAGCTTCTAAATTCATTTTCAAATTTCTGAACCCAAATGCGCTGGAAAAACAAAGGCGGGTAAAAGCGCATTACCCATTTCAGGGTGTTTTGAGAAATAATCATATTTACTAATATCAGAAAGTTTTATCACCTTTTAAAGTTTTAGCCATGTTGTTTTAGTAATATTTCCGTAATTTAGGTTATGCATGTTTACGATACAATTAGCGGCGCTTTAACAGATTTAGATAGTCGCGGTTACAATTTAGATTTCAATTTAACTCCTGACGGTTTGGAATGCAAATCAATTGATTTGTTCCTGATGCCCGAAGAATTTGAAATTGAGGAGGTTTATCGTTTTGAAGGCATGACTGATCCTGCCGATAGTTCGGTGGTTTATGCCATTTCATCAAACGTTGGCAATCTGAAAGGCGTTTTGGTTGATGGTTACGGGATGTATGCTGAAAATGTATCCCCGGAATTATTGAATAAGCTAAAAATCCATCACGAATAGCTTCTTGTTAATACTTGCAAAATATTAATAATCAACACTTTAATAAAGATAAAAGCTTTTTTGAAGAAAAAAAATAAAACCAAATGATTATAAGGTTGTTAGTTTGATAGATAACAATAAAAACTATGAAAAGAATAATCTTAAGTCTTGCTTTTGCAGGCTCTCTTATGATAGCCACATCAGCATGCAATTCGTCAAAAAATATGGCTGGTTCTTCAGACAGTACCAAGACGGATTCGACAACTACGGCACCGATGGATACTACGTCTACAAAGACGCCAGACACGACAACGAAAATGCCACCTGACACAACAAAAAAGAATCCTCCTATGTAGGATCTGAAAAGCCACTCTAAACTGAGTGGCTTTTTATTTTTAAAATCTATTTTAAATATTTGTGTTATTGCGTACTTTCAGCGTTTTAAACCAAATAAATTAAATGGACAATCAGGCAAAAGCTAACCGTAGCGTCATTTTCTTAGTCATTGTAGCCGCTCTAGGTTATTTCGTCGACATTTACGATCTCGTTTTATTCTCCGTTGTACGGGTAAAAAGTTTTACTGATATCGGTGTTTCTGCTGAGCATATGCGTACTGAAGGTGAATACGTTATTAATATGCAGATGTTTGGTTTATTGCTTGGGGGATTGCTCTGGGGTATTATTGGCGATAAATTTGGCAGGATTAAAGTATTGTTTGGTTCTATCTTAATGTATTCCCTGGCCAATATGGCTAATGGTTTTGCTACTGACGTACACACCTATGCAATTATCAGATTTGTAGCGGGCATTGGTCTTGCAGGCGAACTTGGAGCCGGGATCACCCTGGTTACCGAAACGATGGATAAAGAAAAACGTGGCTACGGAACCATGGTAGTAGCTGGTATAGGCTTATTGGGTGCAGCAGCGGCAGCCACCATCGGCAAACATTTTACCTGGCAAACTTCTTATTTTGTAGGCGGCGGCATGGGTTTATTGTTATTGCTTTTACGTGTTGGCACATTCGAATCGGGGATGTTTAAACATGCTGAGCAAAACTCTGAAGTTTCGAAAGGCAATTTCTTTATGCTCTTTTCAAACCGAAAACGTTTTTTAAAATATCTGGCTTGTATCTGTTTAGGGCTTCCGCTCTGGTTTATTGTAGGTATTTTGGTTACACAATCGCCGGAAATTGGTAAGGCTCTTGGTGCAAAAGATTTGCTTAATGCCGGTACAGGTATTATGTACACTTATTTTGGTATTGCCATCGGTGATGTAGTGTGTGGATTTCTGGCACAGGTTTTAAAATCGCGTAAGAAAACCGTGCTTATTTTTCAAAGTTTATCGGTAATTACCGTGATTGTTTATTTAACCAGTACAGGCTTAACCGAAAACAGCTTTATTCTAATTTGCTTGTTTATGGGCTTTGCTGTAGGCTATTGGGCTACATTTGTAACCATTGCTGCAGAACAGTTTGGAACCAATATCCGTTCAACCGTAACAACCACCGCACCAAACTTTGTGCGTGGTGCTTTAATTCCGATTACATTTGTTTTCGAATTTTTTGTTCACCGTTATAACATTGTTTCAGCAGGGTTTATCGTAATGGGGATTGTAACAGTAATTGCGATGATTTCTGTATCGTATTTGAAAGAAAGTTTTAATAAAGACCTTAATTACCTGGAAAGTTAGTTTTAGGACTTTAGACTAAGGACTAAAGACTCCAGACTAAAAATCAATGTCAATAAAATGTACTATCTAAACATAAATCAATATAGCAGCTTTAATAGGTGTAAATTTGCATGGAATTAGAAAGAGCCGTCATGTTTAAAGAAGAAGTAGCAGAGCGATATAAGCAAATTCAGGATGAAATTTGCCGTGGATTGGAAATTGCCGATGGCAAAGGAAAATTTGAAGAGGAATTGTGGGAGAGAAGCGGTGGGGGAGGCGGACGCACCCGGATTATGCAAAATGGCGCAATTATTGAAAAAGGTGGTGTTAATTTTTCTGCGGTACACGGTAAATTACCCGAAGCTGTAAAAAAAGCTTTTAACGTTACTGAAGATGATTTTTTTGCAACCGGTGTTTCAATTGTGATTCATCCAAACCATCCATTGGTTCCGATTATCCACATGAATATCCGTTATTTCGAATTAAACGAAGAAACCCGCTGGTTTGGTGGCGGCATCGATTTAACTCCGCATTATGTATTCGAAAACGACGCCCGTTTTTTTCACCATAAATTAAAACAGGCCTGCGACGATTTCAGCATTGATTTTTATCCGAAATTTAAAACACATGCGGATGATTATTTCTTCATTAAACACCGTGAAGAAACCCGGGGCATTGGCGGTATATTTTACGACAGATTAAAGCCTGAAAATACCAATTTATCCTGGGAGCAGATTTTAGATTTCTCTGCGAATATTGGCGAAACATTTTTACCAATTTATACGGAATTAATTGACCGTAACCGGGATAAAGAATTTACTGAAGCACAAAAGGAATGGCAATATCAACGTCGTAGCCGTTATGTAGAATTTAACCTGGTGTACGATTCGGGAACGAAATTCGGACTGGAAACCAATGGCCGGATCGAATCTATTTTAATGAGTTTACCACCACAGGCTAATTGGGGTTACAATATTCAGCCTGAAGCAGGTTCAGATGAATATAAAACCGTTCAGTTGCTTAAAAAAGGAATTAATTGGGTTTAGGAATTTCCGTCATCTCGACTGGAACGCAGTGCAATGGAGAGATCTATCTTGAGACAGATTTAGCTTCGCTGCACTTACGTGGTTCTCGGCTTCGTTGCACTTCGCTCGAAATGACGGTAATTTTGAGGAGTTAAAACAAAGTTAAGGGCGCCGATGTCTCATGAAAACCAGCTTTTAATTTACCAATCCTAAAATCGTTGACAATGTTGTGCGCCATGCGGGTTGGTTCAGGAATACGGTAATTACCAACACAATTTTTAATAATATCCAGGCTTTGTTCTGCGGTAATTAAATGACCAGCAGAGACATATACCGGCGCACAATTTATCTTTGTTCTGAGTGCAAAACCAAGCAGCTCGTCTGCATTGTTTTTAATTTCCTCAGTTTTTAATTTAACGTTTTCCGGAATGTGGTTTTTTCCGTGCAAAATACTTTTAGCGCAGCCAATGGTTGAGTGATTGGCTAAAATTCCAAAATGCGAGGCGACGCCCATACGGCGTGGATGCAGAATTCCATTCCCATCAAGTACTACAACATCTGGTTTATTACGGATGAGTTCCCAAACTTTTAACAATGCCGGAACTTCTTTAAAGCCTAAAAATCCAGCTTTATATGGAAAATTCGTTTCGTAAGTTTCTAAGGCGAATGATTTTAAAACCATGCCCGGATATGTGAGTATTACAATTCCGGCATACATGGTCGAACTGTTTTTATTGAAAGAAATATCAGCGCCTGCAATGGTTTCAATTTTCTCTAATGGCTGAAATTTTAATTGCTTGGCGAGTTCAATTTGGTAAGCAGCAGCTTCTTCGAAACTATAATGATCGTACATATTTTTAGGACAATTTGAGACAGGTAATTGTTTTAATAGACTTGTCTTATAATTAATATTATGTTAAGTTGTATTTTCTATTACCATCCCTATCGTCATAAATATTCAATAAAATTATAGTTCCTGGAGTTTGCGGTTAAGTTCCTGTACTTTATTTGTTGCTCCCTTTTTGTTGTAGATATCAATCAGCAACTGTACAGTTTTTTTATCGTTTGGATTAATTTCGTTGGCGCGTTGCAAAGCAAATTGTGCACGGTTAATTAAGCCTTTATATTTTTCGGTTTTGTCTGCATCATTTTTACGCAATGTTTCATTAGCTGTATTGATGTACGCTAAGCTTAATTGATACAAGGCGTCAAAATAATTCTGATCAGTTGACAAAGCTTTATCATAAGCTAAAATTGCAGTCGCATTATTACCGCCAACCTGTTGCAGGTAACCGTACAGGAAATAAAGCAATTTATTTCCTTTTTCAACTTTTAAATTATTTTCGATCAATCCCTGCGCTTTACTGTAATTTTCAGTATCCAATAAGAGATTGATGTAATCGTTGGTTAAAAAACGATTAAATGGATTCAAGGCCAGTCCGTCTTCTAAAGTTTTAATAGCAGTTTCATTTTCTGATTTTACTACGTACATCTGCGCCATTTTCTGAAAAACAGATGGATTTCTAATTCCATTTTCTTTTGCACGTTTAAAATAAGTTAAAGATTCATCGTACGATTGAATATTTAACGCACAAATCGCGGTATTTAGCGCCAGAGTGGTATCTGCCGGAAAATTATCCGATACTTCTTTAAGATCAGCAAATGCCTCTTTAAATTCATTGTTGAAATAAGCTTCGTTGCCTTTATCCTGCTTTTTGATCAGAATATTGTGATCAGATGCCTTAATAAGTCCCCCATTGTCATTATAACGGTCTAATGACTTTGCTTTGGCAACAGCTTCTACAGCGCTATCGTAAAATTTATTCGCATTATTCGGGTCGGTATCGATTAATGATGCAAACGAAGTAAGGTAAGATTTTATCGACCAGGTTTCGGTCCAGTTTTTTGATTTATTGTCTTTTTCGGCAGATTCTATCGATTTTAAACCTTCTGTAATAATACTTAACTGCTTTTTCTCATCTTCTTTATTGGCGATAGATGCCTGAAGTTTCCCGACAGCATTCCTGGCGATTAAAATCTGGCTTTTTTGGGCTACAGCATTAAATGAGACGAAAATAAGGGCGGTTAAAGATATTTTAAGGCAATTCTGCATAAATGTATTAATGTGATAAAACCGTAATAAACCATAAAAATAAACATAAAAAAAAGAGCCCCGAAATTTCAGGGCTCTTTTTTTAGATTGGTGAATAAATTATTGTTTAGGCAATGCGTCTAAACGTTTCTTAATGTCTTCGTAATTTTTAGTGTCGTTTCTGAAACCATAGATGGTTTTCAATGTTTCTAAAGCTCCTTGATTTTTAGCATCTACTTCAAGTGCTTTTTTGTAAAAAGGAAGAGATTTATCTAATAAAGCATTCATTTTAGCCGTTACCTCATTAAATTCTTTCACTTTTTTAGCATCAATTTTATTTCTGTCTGCTTGCAATTTTAAAGCCTGGCTGAAATAAATATTTCCCAATAATACCTGATAATTAGGGTTATTTGGTTCTTTTGCTGCCAAAGCAGTTAACATCTGCTCAGATTTTGCTGCATCACCCCTATCAATATAGATCTGCGTTTCAGTTTTAATCCAGTCGGTATTTTCAGGGAATTTAGCTGAAGCTTCTTTAATCACTGCTAAGGCTGCTGTTGTATCTTTTTGTTTGCTTAAAGCAGCGTTAATGATTTCAGAATATAAATCTTTAGATTGTGGTGAGTTTAAAGAGATTACTTTTTTAAACTGGGTAATCATACCCGGATAATCTTCAATATTTCTTGCTGCAATACCAGCATTTAAATACATCGAAGTATCCTGTGGATTGATCACGGTTGCTGCAACAAATTTTTCGTAAGCCGTTTTGTAATCTTTTTTGTTGTAAGCGATTACACCGCCGTTTCTAACCGCATTAATAATGTTGGTTTCAGCTGAATTGATGTTATCTTTTTCAGTGCCTTTGGTATCCAGTTTTTTAGCTTCAACAATTGCATCCTGTGCAATTTTAAGGTTTGCATCAGCATTTGCGGTGCTGGTAGAATCTAAAATGGCTGCAGAAGAAGCAAACAAAGCGCGGTACGACCATGCTTCCGGCATTACTTTAGATTTCTCATCAGCAATAGCTTTATCGGTATGGGCCAAGCCTTTAGCTAATGCTTCAAGTTTTTTTGCAAGCGGTGTTGTGGCGCTTGAAGAAGTTAGCTGGAATAAACCCCAGTCGTTTTTTGCCGCGGTTATTTCACTTTTCTGAGCAAAAGCAGCGCTTACCGCACCTGCTAGAAATATACTTAGAAATACTCTTTTCATAATTTTTATTCTAATCTTAATTTTAGTTAATTTTCTTCTTCCGTTTCGTTATCCGATTCGTCCTCTTCTTCTTCAGTATCATCAGCTTCAGGAGTAGTATCGGCTTCTATTTCTTCACCGTCTGTAACTACAACATCTGTTAAATCTACTGTTTCTTCTTCGTCCTCTTCGTGGTCAATTTTGGTAACCGATGCAATTTCGTCATCACCTTTTAACGATATTAAACGAACCCCCTGAGTGGCACGTCCCATTACCCTTAAAGCTGAAACCGGAATTCTGATTACAATACCTGAACGATTAATAATCATCAGATCTTCACTATCAGTAACATCTTTAATCGATACCAGTTGTCCGGTTTTTTCCGTAACATTAATGGTTTTTACCCCTTTACCACCACGGTTGGTTACACGGTAATCTTCAATATCGGTACGTTTTCCATAACCTTTTTCTGATACCACCAACACGGTAACTTCAGGATTGTTAACAGCAATCATGCCAACAACTTCATCCTGATCGTGCGCAAGCCTTACACCACGTACACCGGTAGCTGTTCTACCCATTGGACGAACGGTTTTTTCGTTAAAACGAATCGCTCTGCCTGAACGTAAGGCCATTACAATTTCGCTTTCGCCATTGGTTAAACAAGCTTCTAATAAAATATCGCCTTCGTTAATGTTAATGGCATTGATACCATTTACACGCGGACGAGAATATGCCTCAAGAGAAGTTTTCTTAATGGTACCTTTTTTAGTACACATAATGATGAAATTGTTCTCTAAATATTCCTGATCTTTAAGGTTCTTAACCTTAATATAAGCTTTAATTTTTTCTTCTTTCGGAATATTGATGATGTTCTGGATCGCTCTTCCCTTACTGGTTCGCGAACCTTCCGGAATTTCGTACACCCTGAGCCAGAAACACCTTCCTGCTTCGGTAAAGAACAACATGTAGTTATGGTTGGTGGCTACGAGCATGTGCTCAATAAAATCTTCATTTCTTGAGGTACTGCCTTTAGATCCTTTACCACCCCTTCCCTGCGCTTTAAATTCGCTTGCAGGCGTACGTTTTACATAACCTTCATGAGAAATGGTGATCACAACTTCTTCATCGTCGATGAAATCTTCCATGCTCATATCTTCGGCCGAGTGAACGATGGTAGTTCTGCGCTCATCGCCAAATTTCTGTTTCACTTCTTCCAGCTCATCTTTAATGATTTTCATCCGCAAACCTTCATCCGCTAAAATAGATTTCAAGTATTCGATGGTTTTCATTAATTCAGCATATTCTTCTTTAATCTTATCACGCTCTAGTCCTGTTAAACGACGTAAAGTCATATCCAGGATGGCACGTGCCTGAAGATCACTCAGACCGAATTTTTCCATTAAGCCTAAACGGGCTTCTTCTGGCGTTTCGGATGCACGGATCAATTTAATTACTTCATCTAAGTGATCTAAAGCAATTAAATAACCTTCTAAAATGTGTGCACGTTTTTCAGCCTCGGCTAATTCATATTTGGTACGGCGAACAATTACATCATGGCGGTGATCTACAAAATGCACAATCAAATCTTTAAGATTCAACATCTGCGGACGTCCTTTTACCAATGCAATGTTGTTTACACTGAACGAGGTTTGTAGCGCTGTATATTTATAAAGGTTGTTTAAAACGATAGAGGCATTTGCATCACGTTTAATTTCGTACACGATGCGGATACCATCTTTGTTCGATTCATCTTTGATGTTCGAAATACCTTCCAGTTTTTTCTCGCCAACCAATTCAGCAGTACGCTCAATCATTTGTGCCTTATTTACCTGGTACGGAATTTCGGTAACGATAATTACCTCGCGGTCTTTAATGTTTTCGATTTCGGCTTTTGCACGCATTACAATACGTCCGCGACCGGTTTCAAATGCTTCTTTTACACCTGTATAACCATAAATAATACCACCTGTAGGGAAATCGGGAGCTTTTACAAACTTCATTAATTCCTCTATGGTAATATCCCGGTTGTCAATATAATTTATAACCCCGTCAATCGCTTCAGTTAAGTTATGTGGCGCCATGTTAGTGGCCATCCCCACGGCAATACCCGAAGAACCGTTAACTAATAAATTAGGTATTTTTGCAGGTAAAACTGTTGGCTCCTGCTCAGTATCATCAAAGTTTAACTGAAAATCAACCGTATCTTTATTAATATCTGCAACCATTTCTTCGGCAAGTTTGCTAAAACGTGCCTCGGTATAACGCATTGCAGCCGGCGAATCACCATCAATGTGGCCAAAGTTTCCCTGTCCATCTACCATCGGGTAACGCAAACTCCAGTCCTGAGCCATACGAACCATGGTAAAATATACGGATGCATCACCGTGTGGGTGATACTTACCTAAAACCTCGCCTACAATACGGGCTGATTTTTTATAAGGTTTTCCGCTGGTTACACCTAAACCCAACATGCCGTAGAGCACACGGCGGTGTACTGGTTTCAATCCATCGCGTACATCGGGCAATGCCCTTGATACGATTACCGACATTGAATAATCAATGTAGGCCGATTTCATCTGCTCTTCTATGTTAATTTGAATGATTTTGTCGTTCTGCTGATTTTCTAAATCTTCTGCCATAAATTATTATTCTCGCTACTTAAAACGATATTAAAAAAGGGTATTACTATAACCATGCGAATTTAACAAAATTATGCCGAATTAAGGCATTGTGGAAAAGTTTTGACCTTTGTTATAGGTTTTTTATGCCCGATGGAATTTTAATTTACTGAAGGCCAGTTTAACGCGTTCCGTAATTGTGCAGATTAATTGAGTTTTATGTTTTTTTTGGAAATGTAGGGTTCAGTATTAATGGCGGGCAGCAGCCCTGCTACCGCTGCAAGTCCTCCCCGATGGAAAATCGGGATGCGGGCTTTTCGCTATATCAGGTTTATAAACAAGGGCTCTTTATTAAATATTTCGTTTACACCGATCAGGTTTTTAAAGGTTTGTAGAACTTAAGTAATTCTGATACTTTTGTTTTTCAACCTCTAATATAATGGCAAACGAGAAAAAATCTGCAATGAGTTTTATTATGGTCACCCTGCTGATCGATTTTACAGGCTTTGGGATCATTATTCCGGTTTTACCAAAACTTATACAGGATTTTACCGGTGGAGGCTTTGGTTTGGCGGCAGAATATGGCGGCTGGCTTACTTTGGCCTATGCATCCGTTCAGTTTATATTTTCTCCGATTATCGGGGCTTTAAGCGATCGATACGGCAGAAGGCCTGTATTATTGAGTTCGTTGTTTGGCTTGGGTATCGATTATATTTTCCTGGCTTTTGCCCCTTCAATTGTTTGGTTATTTGTAGGAAGAATTATTGCGGGCATTACCGGAGCTAGTTTTACCACGGCGCAGGCTTATATCGCAGATGTATCTCCGCCTGAAAAAAGAGCACAGAATTTCGGTCTCGTGGGTGCTGCTTTTGGTGTAGGTTTTATTCTAGGACCGGTTTTAGGTGGTGCATTTAGCCATTTCGGTACCCGGGTTCCTTTTATGATTGCTGCAGGTTTATCTTTAATCAACTGGCTTTATGGTTATTTTATCTTACCAGAATCTTTACCGGTTGAAAAACGCAGGGCTTTTGAATGGAAAAGGGCGAATCCTATTGGCTCTTTGTTTAGTATTGGTAAATATCCGGCACTGTTGGGTTTAATGATTACTTTATTCTTGTTGTATTTTGCCAGTCATTCCGTTCAGTCTAACTGGACGTTTTATACGATGGAAAAATTCAACTGGGATGCTTCCTGGGTGGGTTATTCGTTAGGATTTGTTGGTTTAGTAATTGGAATTGTGCAAGGTGGTTTAATCAGGGTGATCTTACCCAAAATTGGCGAAAAGAAAGCGGTTTATTTTGGTTTGATTTTATATGTAATTGGTTTTGTGGCTTTTGCATTTGCCAGTAAAGGCTGGATGATGTTTGCTTTTATGGTGCCTTACGGTTTGGCCGGAATCGGCGGACCAGCAATGCAGGGTTTAATTTCCAATCAGATTCCTGCAAATGCACAGGGCGAAATGCAAGGCGTTTTAACAGGCTTACAAAGCTTAGCTGCGATATTTGCACCCTGGGTTATGACACATATTTTCGCCTATTTTATAGAGGGTAAAGCACCCGTTTATTTTCCAGGGGCGCCTTTTATACTGAGCGCCGTGTTAACCTTGATTGGGTTGTTTATCTGTTTGAGAAGTTTAAAGAAATATCATTGAGTTAAGGGCTTTTAACCACAATCTACACTGATAAACGAGGATTTTTCCATCTGTGGGTATCTTTTGAGTAAGCTACAAAAATCAAATTTAAAAGATTTCTCCACTACGGTCGGAATGAGGATATTGTTGGATCATTCGCTATAACAACTCATTCGCCAAATTTGCCAATTCGCTCCGCTCCCCTTTTTGCAAGGTAATGTGCGCATACAAAGGGTGATTTTTAGCGTTTTCGATTAAATAAGACAATCCATTGCTTTCCGAGTCGAGATATGGTGTATCAATCTGGTAAATATCTCCCGTAAAAACAATTTTAGTATGCTCTCCTGCCCTCGAAATGATGGTTTTAACTTCGTGCGGGGTAAGATTTTGTGCTTCATCAATGATAAAGAAAATCTTGGTGAGGGTTCTGCCACGGATAAAAGCCAAAGGCGCAATGGCTATTTTTTCGGTATTAATCAGCTCGTCAATTTTTTCCGACATTTTATCATCACCAATAAATTGTTCTTTAATGAAGCGCAGGTTATCCCATATCGGCGCCATAAACGGATCTGTTTTTGATTTTGCATCTCCCGGAAGGAAACCAATATCTTTATTACTCAGCGAAACAATTGGACGGGTAACATAAATCTGTCTGAAATTTTTGCGCTGCTCCAAAGCACTGGCCAGCGCCAGCAAGGTTTTTCCTGTTCCGGCATTGCCCTGTATGCTTACCAGTTTAATTTCGGGATCCAAAAGCGCATGAATGGCAAAAGCCTGTTCGATGTTTTTTGGTTTGATTTTAAAAATCGCATCAGTAGATACAGCAGAAATGGTTTTTAGGCTGTTATTGTAAAATACGTTGGCTGTTTTTCTTTTGTTTTTAAGGATATAAAAATGATTGGCATTTTTGGGTGGTAATCCTAAGTCGCTTGCGTCTACAAAAGTATTTTTCTTTACTTCCTCAATAATTTCACTTGGGAAATCAATCAATTCTGTTTTGCCGGCATAAAGCTCATCTACATTTTTAATTTTACCGGTTTCGTAATCTTCAGCATTCAAATCGAGGGCTTTTGCCTTTAATCTCAGGCAAATATCTTTTGAAACCAGCACTACTTTTTTGTCTGGATGTTCTTCTTTGAGGCTTAAAGCAGCATTTAAAATTTTGTGATCGGTTTTGCCTTTTCCGTACACTTCTTCGGCATCCACAACTAATGGTTTTTCGTTTAGAACAACCTTAAATTTACCTGAATCAGGACTTCTTAACGAAATCCAGTCGCTGATGAGTTTTTGTTTAGAGGTTTCATCAATCAGGCGGATAAAACTCCTGGCTTCAAAATTACGTGTATCGTTACCACTTTTAAAATTGTCTAATTCTTCTAAAACCTGAATTGGGATGGCCACATCGTGTTCTTGGAAGTTATTTACGGCATCATGATCGTATAAAATAACCGAGGTATCTAAAACGAAGATCTTTTTTGACGGATTGGAGATTGATTTACCTTTTTTGGCCATTTGGTAAATTTAATATTTTAGGAAGAATTAACTATTCTTTTTTGGCCTGAATGTTTAAAATAAATCTGAGTGCGTACCTGTGCGGATTAACTCTATTAACTTTATTGTTTCATTTTCATCCCAGATCAACAGTAAATCCGGCTTTACGTGACATTCCCAGTAACCGCTGAAATTTCCCGTTAATTTGTGAGGATAATGTTTTTTGCTTAAACCTAAGTGGCCTTTCAGCCAATATGGTTACTATATCTTGCAGCAATGCAAAATCTTTTAATGAGCGCTTCTTAAGCAATTTTAAATCTTTAAGAAATTTGTTGGAAGCAACAATCTGATACATTACTTAATACTGGCAAATAAATCGTCGGCACTAGCAAATTTGACTCCCTTACCCTCTTTAACTTCGTTCATTGCCTTAATGGTTTCCGCATTTGGGACATGATTTTTATCACAATTCCCTAAATCTGTGTCAACTTTATCAAAAGTAACCCCCAGTTCCTTTAAAAGCTCTTTAACTAATCCGGCTTTTTTAGTAGGTATGTGTATTACAAAGCTTTCCATGATAAATGTATTTATATACAAATATACATTTTTTATATATTTCAAGGGAGGTGAAAAATTTGGTCAAAATAAAAACGGGGACTTTCTTCTTTCGATTAAGTTCCCCGTTTTAACTTTAAAAACAACCGTAATTGTATTTTAAAGCATCTAATTCTTGTTACTTTGATTTTTCCGTTTTCGTTAGGTTTTGCAACTTTTGCGATCCGTGAAAATTTATTTCCAACTCTTCCGTCCGTAAACTTCTGAGTTTTCCATAAGCTCTGTTTGGGCCTGTTCGATTTTCTTATCTTCCAACCTTGCGGTGGTAGTGTATATTCTTACTCGGTTTAACCCTTTATGAAATTATCGTTTTCCCTGTAAACTATCCGAAATAATTCCCCTTTCGGCTCTTTATCTCTTTTGGATTGTTTGTCAGAATTCAAAGTACTTCGTATTTGATATGACCTAATTTAGCACGAAAACACTCATTTGTCAAGAGAAAAATATACGTTTTTATAAACATAGTTATCAACCTAAAATAGCTGTTTATCAACAGATTAATTCAACTAAACAATCGTTTTTATCTCTAATTCGCGCTTTTAATAATGTTGTTAACATTTTAGCCGCTTCCACTTATAAACATTTGCTATTATTTTGTTAACCAGTTATTTAACGAAATTCTGCTTAAAAGTTTAAAAAAAGCAAAAAACTTAATTTTAATCACAACAAAAAACTTCGCTATTATGTTATTTTTGTAACATGCAGATCAGGCAACCCATTAGAAACATACAAGACTTTTTACTGAGTACGTATTTTGCCGACGGTCTCCGTATTACTATTGGTGTGCTGCTCCCCTCTTTAATCCTTGCCCAGTTTGGTATGCTAAAGTACGGGATGACCTTATCACTCGGCGCCTTATGTGTAAGTGTGGTAGATAGCCCTGGGCCAATGGTACACCGGAGAAATGCCATGCTGGTTACCACTGCGTTAATCTTTACTTTTTCTATCCTGACAGGTTTAACCAATAGAAGCCATTATTTTATCGGTTTTCTGCTTGCTATATCGAGTTTTGTATTTTCAATGTTCTACATTTACGGCATCAGGGCAGCATCGGTGGGTACGGCTGTTTTGCTGATTATGGTGCTGAGCATCGATGACATCAGGCCATGGCAGGAAGTATTGCTACATGCCGTTATGGTGCTTGCAGGAAGCCTTTGGTACACGGGGTTGAGCTATTTTGTTTACCGCCTGCGCCCCTTCCGCCTGGTTCAGCAATCGTTAAGTGATTCTATTTTGGAAGTGGCAGAATTTTTAAGAGAGAAAGCCAAATTTTATCACCAGAACAATAATTACGATAAAACCTATTCAGATTTATTACAGCTTCAGGTTTCTGTTCATGAAAAACAGGATGCCGTAAGGGAACTGCTTTTCAGAACACGCGAAATTGTTCGGGATTCTACTCCTGAAGGTCGTTTTCTTTTACTGGTGTTTGTAGATATGGTCGACCTGTTTGAGCAGGTAATGTCTACCTATTACAATTACCAGCAGCTTCACGATCAGTTTGATAAAGCTGGGATATTATCGGATTATGAAATGGCGATTAAACGGATTTCTTATGCGCTGGATGATATTGCTTTTGGCTTAAAAAGTGGCAGAACGCCGGTAATTTCGAAACGTTTACTGATTGAAATTGAACGTTTAAAAGTTAAGATCAATGACCTGGAGAAAAACAATCAAAATCAGGAATACAATACCCTGGGCATTATCGCTTTAAAAAATATTGAAGTTAATATTGAAAATATACTGGCGAGGGTGAAAACGATTTTCAGTTATTTCAAAATCAGGAACAGTAAGGATATCCGTCAGGCTGAGGTAGATACAGAAAAATTTATAACCCGGCAGAAATTTGATTTTAAACTTTTTACCGAGAATTTAACGTACAGTTCGTCTACTTTCAGGCACTCGCTGCGTGTAACAGTGGTAATGCTTTTAGGCTTTGTGGTTTCTCAGCTCCTCAATTTCTCGCACAGTTACTGGATCCTGCTAACCATTCTGGTGATATCGAAACCAGGCTTTAGTTTGACCAAAGAACGCAATTACCAGCGTTTAATAGGAACTACCGTTGGCGCATTTATAGGAATGGGCGTGGTAACTTACATTGATGATAAAAATACGCTGTTCGTAATCCTGCTGATCTGTATGATCGGTTGCTATAGTTTCCAAAGGAAAAATTATGTAGTCAGCGTACTTTTTATGACACCCTATATCCTGATCCTTTTTGATTTCTTAGGTATGGGATCAATAGCATTGGCGCGTGAAAGGATTTATGATACTTTTATTGGCTCAGGTATTGCCTTACTGGCCAGTTATTCTTTATTCCCGACCTGGGAGCATGAGAAACTAAAAGAAGCCATGCTTAATATTCTGAAAGCCAATAAGGCCTATTATGCCCAGGTAGTTAAACTGTATTTCGAAAAAAACTATAACAGAACGGAATATAAACTCGCACGGAAAGAAGTTTATGTAAGTACTGCAAATTTGGCTTCCTTATTTCAGCGAATGTTCTCAGAACCGAAAAGCAAACAGTTATTTATTAAAGAAGTACACCAATTTACGGCATTAAGTCATTTATTATCTTCGTATGTGGCCACGCTTTCGCTGTATAATAAGGAGCATGAATTTATTTTTGAAAGTTTCGAGGCTTTAAAACCGATTGCGAATAATACCAACTATTTGCTGGATACGGCTATCGAAAACTTAGAGCAAGGTACCAGTACAATTGATAATGTGCCGTTAATCAGGTTAAATGATACCAGTTTAGCGATAAAAAAAGGTGAAGATTTAATACCAGAACAATTTGACCTGATCCAGAAAGTGGCTTATGATATTTATAAATTATCGGTAAAGATTAAGCTATAGTTTTATTCTGTAGGGCTATCCAAATGATCGTCATTTCGAGCGTGGTGCAACGAAGTCGAGAACCACGTAAGTGCACAGCGAAGCTAAATCTATCCCGAGGTAGATCTCTCTTCCGAATATTCGGGACGTTTCAGTTGAGATGACGACCGTTTTATAAAGTCTATCATCATACTCTCAACAGCACATAACTTTTCCATATTTTCGGTGCTTCCGTGGCAAAAATAATGATGATTAGGTCTTAGATTGCTCCGCTACGGTCGAAAGGATGGCACATGGGGAAGATAACAGACTGAGTTACATTTTAACTTCAACGCTCTGTGTTTTCTATGTTTCCGTAGCTGAAATAGATATGAAAATCGAGCAAAGGCTAAGAATCTTTTTATAGCCCAATTTTATCAAAATGGCACAGCTCGTCTAAAGCGGCCTAGTCAAAAATTAACCGATAATCATACAAAATTGATTAATTAAGTGGCAAATTGTCATAAGGAGATGATAGTCATTCGCTAATCTCTAAATTAGTGAAGAAAGGCCTTTTAATCAGATGGCTGGTACCTATTTCTAACCTATGAAAAACAAAAAATGAAAAAACAATTTCTACTTGCCTGTTGCTTTGTTGCGGTAGCTGCGACAATGAGTTGCCAAAAAATGAGTCTAAATCCAGGTTTAAACGATGAACTAAAACAAGAATCTGTAGTTCAGGGTGTAACTTCGCCACAATCAGTAGTGGATGAAAAATCCAGCTGGAAATACCTTGATAATGGATCTGATCAAGGCTCAGCCTGGCGTTCTGCCGGCTTTAACGATTCAGGCTGGAAAACGGGATCAGGCCAATTTGGCTTTGGCGACGGCGATGAAGCTACAGTTCTACAATCGGGATTTGTGACTTATTACTTTAGGAAGCATGTTAATATAACTGATGTAAATGCACTTCCTGATTCGGTAATCCTCTCTATGATACATGACGATGGAGCTGTAGTATATATTAATGGAACTGAAGTACTGCGCACACCGCTAATGCCTCAAACCGGAACCATTACCTACACCACCGGAACAAGTACTTTTATACCTACCGCTCAGGAAAATAACTTTTTTACTTATAAGATAGCAAAATCACATTTCAGTACCGGAGATAATGTTATAGCCGTTGAAGTACATAACCAGAATAGCAGTAGCAGTGATGTGTCTTTTGATCTCTCGATCAGGAACGCTGTAGAATCAGATCCTGATGGACCATATGTGTTTTTCAGGAACAACCAGTATATCGTAAAATCGATTACTAAGCAAAACGGTTATGTGAGCCAAACATATGCTAGTCGCGATCAGGTAAATCTTAATGTAGAACTGCCGGGAGGTGGCTCTTTTGCAGTAAATCTGAAGCCGCAGTTACTCAATCGTGAGCCATCAGAATCGGCCACATTACCAACCAAATATTTCGCAACCTCCGATATTGAAGGTAGTATAGATGCGTTTATTCTGCTACTCAAAAAAGCAAATATTATAGATAACAACTACAAGTGGAGTTATGGTACAGGCCACCTCTTCATTATGGGAGATGTTTTTGACAGAGGAAAATATGTAACACAATGTTTGTGGCTGATCTATAAACTGGAACAGGAAGCAGCAAATGTGGGTGGTAAAGTGCATTTTATATTGGGAAATCATGATATTATGAATCTGATAGGAGATTATCGCTATGTGAACGCAAAATATACGGCCAATGCCCAAACCATAGGTGAGCCCTATTCTGCACTATACGATGCTGATAGCGAGTTAGGTAAGTGGCTAAGAAGCAAGAATATCTTAGAAAAATCAGGCAATACTTTATTCTTACATGCCGGTATCAGTCCTGATGTGGCTGCATTGCCAAAAACCGTAACCGATCTTAATGTGTATGTAGGCAATGTGATTAACAAAACCTGTACTACTCAAAATTGTAAGACGGCTACCAGTAGTTCTGTTGGTCTTTATTGGTATAGAGGAATGGCTCAGCAAACCCTTACGCAAGCCGAAGTAGATGCCATACTTGCTAAGTTTGGGGCAGATCGTACGTATATTGGGCACACCATTCTTAATAACCAAATTACGCTGTTGTATCAAAGCAAAATACTGGCGATAGATCTTGAACATGCTAATAATTATAATAATGGCTACATGGAGGGTGTATATTATAACAGCGGGTGTTATTTTAAATTTCATACCACACAATTGAATAGTACATATACGCCTTTGATCGGCAGCAATTGTAGCACTCCTTAATGTATGAAGGAAATATTTTTAGGCTCCGGCATGTCTGGAGCTTAAATAATGAATTTTATAGAAAGATCTATGATTACTTTTATCCAGTGCAGGCGGGATTTCTAAACCTATCAGGCATTACAATTCCCAATCAGATTGGGAATGACGGATTAATTATAAACCAAAAAAGGTCGTGGCTTGCACCACGACCCTAAAAATATAGAACTGTAACTTATTTAAGCGTAAGCAACTGCATCTTTTGATGCCAGTTTAGTGGTACCCATCAGGTATTCATCTACTTTGCGTGCAGCTTCCCTGCCTTCGGAGATGGCCCAAACCACTAACGATTGTCCGCGGCGAACATCACCTGCAGCAAAAATCTTTGCAATATTGGTTTGGTAAGTATGTTCCGAAGCTTTAACATTTCCGCGGTTATCCAGCTCTACCCCTAGTTTTTCAATTAATCCTTCTTTTTGCGGATGTAAGAAACCCATTGCTAAAAGTACCAGTTCGCAAGGAAGATCTCTTTCGGTACCCGCAACTTCTTTAAAAGTAACCGGACGACCATTTGCATCGATTTCCCATTCAACATCTACTACCTTTAAAGCTTTAAGGTTTCCATTTTCATCGGCAATAAAGTTTTTGGTATTTACCGACCATGCCCTTTGTGCACCTTCCTCATGCGATGAAGTATTTTTTAGCAACATCGGATAATTTGGCCATGGCATGTGTTCGTTGCGTGCCTGTGGCGGCATTGGCATAATTTCGAACTGCGTAACCGATTTAGCGCCATGACGGTTTGAAGTACCGATACAATCAGATCCTGTATCACCACCACCGATTACGATTACATTTTTACCTGTAGCCATAATATCTTCCACTTCAACGGCCCTGTTGGCAACACGTTTATTCTGTTGCTTTAAGAAATCCATAGCAAAGTGAACACCTTTGGCAGAACGGCCAGGGATTGGTAAATCGCGTGGGATGGTAGAACCACCGGCTAAAACCACGGCATTGAAATCTCTTAATAAAGTACCGATTTCAACATTTTCGCCTACGTTGGCGTTGCATCTGAAAATAATGCCTTCTTCTTTCATTAAATCGATACGGCGATCCACTACATTTTTTTGCAGTTTAAAATCAGGAATGCCATATCTTAATAAACCTCCGGGCGCATCATCACGTTCGAAAACGGTAACTTCATGTCCTACTTTATTTAACTGTGCAGCAGCAGCTAAACCTGCAGGACCTGAACCAATTACAGCAACTTTTTTACCGGTTCTGATTAGTGGAGCTTTAGCTTTAATAAAACCTTTTTCGAAAGCGATTTCGATGATGTGTTTTTCAATTTCCTCGATAGAAACCGGTGGACGATTGATACCCAATACACATGCAGATTCGCATGGTGCCGGGCAAATCCTGCCGGTAAATTCGGGGAAGTTATTGGTGCTTAATAAAATATTTGCAGCTAATTCCCATTTTCCCTGGTACACGGCATCGTTAAATTCCGGGATCACATTGCCCAGCGGACAACCTGACTGGCAGAAAGGAACGCCGCAATCCATACAACGGGCAGCTTGATTATTTAATTCTTGAGCGGGCAATTCATTTAAAAATTCCCCATAGTGTTTTACACGTGTTGCAGCCTCTTCTCTTGTGGGCGCAACTCTATCGTATTCCTGAAATCCTGTTACTTTTCCCATGGCCTAGTGTGTTTTTACTTGTTGATTACGTTTGCTTAAAACCGCTTTGTATTCTTTAGGGAATACTTTTACAAAATGAGCGGACTGTGTTTTCCAATCACTTAAGATAAATTCTGCAACCCTGCTATCTGTTAAGCGGATATGTGTTTTAAGTAGTGCTAAAATACGTTCTTCATCTTCAGCTTGTAATGGATCTAAATCAACCATTTCTTTATTGCATTTGCGTGCAAAAGTTCCGTTTGCATCATAGATCCAGGCCACACCACCACTCATCCCGGCAGCAAAATTGCTTCCGGTATCTCCAAGGATCAGCACTTCACCACCTGTCATGTACTCGCAACCGTGGTCGCCCACTCCTTCTACAACCGCAGTTGCTCCGGAATTACGTACCGCGAAACGCTCACCGGCTTTACCACGGGCAAATAATTCACCAGAAGTTGCGCCATAAAGGGCCACATTACCGATAATGATATTTTGCTCCGGTATAAAAGTTGAATTTGAGAAAGGATAAATGGCCAATCTTGCTCCTGATAATCCTTTACCTACGTAATCATTCGCTTCACCTTCTAACGATAAAGTTACCCCGCGGGTGTTGAAAGCTCCGAAACTTTGTCCGGCTGAACCCACAAACTTAAAGTTGATGGTATCCGGAGGTAAGCCTGCACCCAAATGTACTTTCGAAATCTCGTTTGATAACATGGTACCTAATGCACGGTCAGTATTTTTAACCTCGAAACTTGCGAAAACAGGCTCGTTATTGTCAATAGCTGGTTGTGCAGCGGCAATTAATTTATGATCTAACACATGATCTAAACCATGATCCTGACCTTCGGTATTGAACAGCGGCAAGCCATTGTCTTCAGCTTTGTATAAAATAGCCGATAAATCAAGGTGTTTTAATTTCCAGTCTTCAGCAGGCAATTCGCGTACTTTTAAAATATCAGCCTGGCCGATCATTTCGTGGATAGTCCTGAAACCTAATTCAGCCATAATCTCACGCAATTCTTCAGCAAGGAAATAAAATAAATTTACGACGTGATCAGCATCACCGGTGAATAATTTTCTTAATTCCGGATCTTGCGTAGCCACACCAACCGGGCAAGTATTTAGGTGGCATTTACGCATCATGATACAGCCCGAAGTTACTAAGGCTGCAGTAGCCACACCCCATTCTTCGGCACCTAATAAAGCAGCGATAGCGATATCTCTACCTGTTTTAAGCTGACCATCTGTTTGTAACACGATACGGTTACGTAATTTGTTTTTCACCAAAGTCTGATGCGCTTCTGCCAATCCAAGCTCCCAAGGTAAACCTGCGTGCTGAATAGACGTTAGCGGAGATGCTCCGGTACCACCATCAAAACCCGATACTAAAATTACATCAGCATGTGCTTTAGCTACACCCGCTGCAATGGTACCAACTCCTGCTTTCGAAACCAGTTTTACATTGATTCTTGCTTCACGGTTGGCATTTTTTAAATCGAAAATCAGCTGAGCCAAATCTTCAATCGAATAAATATCGTGGTGAGGTGGCGGAGAAATTAAACCCACACCTGGTGTAGAGTGACGAACTTTTGCAATCCAGTCATCCACTTTGTGTCCGGGTAACTGTCCACCCTCTCCAGGTTTAGCACCCTGAGCCATTTTAATCTGTAACTCGTCGGCATTGGTTAAATAATAGCTGGTTACACCAAAACGTGCAGAAGCCACTTGTTTAATGGCCGAACGCATGCTGTCGCCATTTGGCAATTTAGTATAACGCATTTCGTCTTCACCACCCTCTCCGGTATTGCTTTTTCCGCCGATGCGGTTCATGGCAATAGCCAGGGTTGAGTGTGCCTCATGCGAAATGGAACCAAACGACATTGCCCCTGTTGCAAATCTTTTTAAGATTGCCTCGGTAGATTCTACCTCATTTAAAGGAACAGACGGACGGCTATAGTTAAATTCGAACAATCCACGGATGGTATAAGCCTGTTGCGTTTGCTCATTTACCAGTTTAGAGTATTGTTTAAATATGTTGTAATCATTTTTACGCGTAGCATTCTGCAATAAGTGAATGGTTTGCGGATTAAACAAATGCGCTTCACCTTTACGACGGAATTTATAAGTTCCACCAGCAGGCAATAAGTTTTCGGTCTGCGTTAACGGACCAAAACTGCGGTGGTGTTTAATTAAGGTTTCTTTTGCAATTTCATCTAAACCTAAACCACCGATGCGCGAAACCGCACCTGTGAAATAAGTATTCACCACTTTTTTATCCAGACCTAAAATCTCGAAGATCTGCGCACCCTGGTACGATTGCAGGGTTGAGATTCCCATTTTAGAGAAGATTTTAAGCAATCCGCTATTTACCGCATAAATGTAGTTTTTGGTTAACTGCTCTGCTGATAAACCAGATTCTTGCTGGAAACCATTAATGGTTTCTAAAGCTAAATAAGGATTGATCGCAGTAACACCGAAGCCCAATAAAGTGGCAAAGTGATGCACTTCCCAGATATCTCCAGCTTCGATTACAATACCTACTGCACCACGGTAACCTTTGCGGATTAAGTGATGGTGTACTGCAGAAACAGCTAATAAGGATGGCATTGCAGCGTGCTCTGAATCGATTGCCCTGTCGGTTAATACAATTACCTGGAAACCATCTTCAACGGCATCAACGGCATAACGGCACAAACGGTCTAAAGCTTTTGCCATAGCGCCAGGTTTACCATCGGCCCTGAAATAAGTCTGTAAAGTTTTAGCCTGGAAAACACCGGTATCGATACTTCTTAATTTTTCAAGTTCCTGATTTGTTAAAATCGGGTGTTTAATAGCTACGCAGTGCGCCTGTTTTGGTGTTTCATCCAGCAGGTTACCCATGCTGCCCATAAAACTGGCCAAACTCATCACCACTTTCTCGCGGATGGGGTCAATTGGTGGGTTGGTTACCTGTGCAAATAACTGTTTAAAATAAGAAGATAAGTGTTGAGGACGTTTTGATAATATAGCTAGAGGGGTATCAGTACCCATTGAACCGATTGGCTCTTTGGCTTCGATGGCCATTGGTTTAAGTAAAAGATCTATATCTTCTCTGCTGTAACCAAAAACCTGCTGATATTTAAAAATAGATTCTTCTGACAGGCCGGTGAACATTACGCGTGGATCAGGCAATTCTTCCAAACGGATCTGGTATTGGTTGATCCAGTCGGCGTAAGGACTTTTGCCACAAACCTGTTGTTTAATTTCGTTGTCGCTGATGATTCTGCCCTGCTCCATATCCACTACGAACATTTTGCCAGGGGTTAAACGGCCTTTTTCGATCACCGTACTCTGATCAATAGCCAATGCACCAGCTTCAGAGCCCATAATTACGCGGTCATCAGAAGTAATGGTATAACGCGAAGGACGTAATCCGTTACGGTCTAAAGTTGCACCAATTAATTTACCATCGGTAAAAGCAATGGCAGCAGGTCCATCCCATGGCTCCATTAAAGTAGCGTGGAATTCGTAGAATGCCTTTTTAACAGGATCCATATCCTCGTTGCCGTCCCATGCCTCCGGAACCAGCATCATCAATACGTGAGGAAGTGTTCTGCCTGCATGAAGCAACAATTCGATTACGTTATCCAAACAGCCCGAATCAGAGTTGGTTTCGTCGATTACCGGCAATAACATATCCAGTTCTTCCGGTGTAAAATATGCCGAAGCAAAAGATTTAACACCTGCCCTGAACCAGTTTAAATTTCCCTGCAAAGTATTGATCTCGCCATTGTGTGCAATAAAGCGGAACGGCTGGGCCAATCTCCACGACGGGAAAGTATTGGTTGCGAAACGTGAGTGTACCAAACCCAGCGCAGAAACTACGCGTTTATCGGTAAGATCGTTAAAATATGTACGTACCTGCAATGAAGTAAGCTGACCTTTATATATAATGGTTTGCGCAGAAAGCGAAACGATATAAAAATCTTTGCCACCGTGAACGGTATTCACGATCAGTTTAATCAGGTAGTTTTTGAAAATGTAGAGTTTACGTTCGAAATCAGCACCAGGTGCCACCGCATAAGGGCGTGCAATAAATACCTGCTCAATTTCAGGTTCAACCGAAAGGGCCATGCTGCCAATATCGGTTGTATCAACATCAACCTTTCTGAAGCCTAAAATCTCAAGGCCTAGTTTTTCGGCGGCACGGTAAATCAATTCTCTGCACTCTTCCCTGGATCTGATATCCTTTGGCATAAATAACATACCAACACCATAATTATTGGTTTCTGGTAGGCTAAAGCCAGCTTTTAAACATTCGTCGTAAAAAAATTCATGTGGAATCTGAATCATAATACCTGCACCATCGCCGGTATTTGGTTCTGCGCCACTTGCCCCTCTATGATCCAGGTTCTCTAAAATAGTAAGTGCATCAGAGATGATTTGATGCGATTTTCGCCCTTTCACATGCGCAACGAACCCAATACCGCAGGCATCGTGTTCAAATTGCGCATCGTACAATCCACTGTTTGGTTCCATTCTTTGCTCGTTAGTTGTTAGTGTATAGGAAACACTAAGATACGAAAAAGAATTCTTAAATTACAGAGTTGATATATTTTTTAGAAAAATTTTAGTTCTTATGTAATATAAAGCAATTAAATTAAAGTATTTATAATTTTTTAGCTTATTATTTATGAAATCCATAATGGTAATATCCTATAATAATTTGGCTTTTTTTAATAAAATTGAGCCTAAAACGTTTTAATTTGTGATTTATATTTAAATTTTTAATTTATTAATAAATATAATTAAGCATTTTGATTATTTACTCCTGTTTTTGCCTTCCTAAAAATACACATTTTAAATTTATTAATTTACTAATCAGCAACATAGCTTAAATGACAAAAAAAATAGAAAATTGGGTTTTGTGAAACAACTTCTTTTTCTACCTTTGTGGCCGGGCAAGTCTTTTACGACCAGCTCCCTTTGAACTCCCCCAGGATGGGAACATAGCAAGGGTAGAAGGTTGTAGCGGTGCGATAGAAGGTGCTTGCCCTTTTTTTTTACCCCCTAACCCCCTGAAGGGGGGATATTAAATTCTTCAGGGGTTCTAGCAACAGAACCTAATAATCATTTTAAGAATTTATAAGCATGAAATTTTTTATTGACACAGCAAATCTTGATCAAATCAAAGAGGCGCAAGATCTTGGCATTTTAGATGGTGTAACCACCAACCCTAGCTTAATGGCTAAAGAAGGTATTACCGGCGATGAAAATGTAATTAACCACTATAAAGCAATCTGCGATATCGTTGATGATAACGTAAGTGCAGAAGTAATTTCGACCACTTTCGACGAGATTGTTAAGGAAGGTGAAGCTTTAGCTGCTTTAAACCCTAAAATTGTGGTTAAAGTTCCGATGATTAAAGATGGTGTTAAAGCCATTAAATATTTTTCATCAAAAGGAATCAAAACCAACTGTACTTTAATTTTCTCTGCCGGTCAGGCTTTATTGGCTGCAAAAGCCGGAGCTACTTATGTTTCTCCGTTTTTAGGTCGTTTGGATGATATTTCGAGCGATGGTTTGGTATTGATCGAAGATATCAGAACTATTTTTGATAACTACGGTTACGAAACACAGATTTTAGCTGCTTCAATCCGCGGACCGTTGCACATTGTAAACTGTGCTAAATTGGGTGCTGATGTAATCACTGCTCCTTTGGCTGCAATTGTTGGTTTATTGAAACACCCTTTAACCGATAGCGGTTTGGCTACTTTCTTAGCAGATCATGCTAAGGCAGCGGGTAAGTAATATTTAAAGTCGAGAGTCTTTAGTCCTAAGTCTTGAGTCGGGTTTCCCGTTTAAGACTTAGGATTTTTTGTTTTACGGAAGATGGAGCATAATGGAAATGGATGATGGGCAAGTCGCAGGCTACATCTGTCGTTTTCCCTTTTACATTTTCCATTTTTTTTGGAGAGCAGTTACAGTGCTTATCGGTTACAACAGTCCTGCTTTACATTATATTCCGGTGGTTGTTCAGTGCAAACCAATAGTTAGTGATACCGGAATGCCATTTCAATCAGGTCTAGGTGGCCAGGACATCTTACGAAATCTTAATGGGCAAGTGCATGGAAGGATTTCGTAAGTATTAGGTGAGGAAAAGCCGTAATAGATTTCAGAAGCTTCTGACTTACCAAGTTATTTACTCTCTCCTTCCCTTTCTAAACTTCGTAAGTCATCGCGTTATTTTGTGTTAACGATGGAAACGGCATCCTTTTTGGCTGTCATCCTGTCCAAAGGACTCCTGTGGAGAGCGTAGTCGAAGGACAGCCAAAAAGATATAGTGTACAGCGTGTTAAAACGCCCGGATTATTAAAATAGAAAATATAAGACGCATAAGGGACGAATTGCAGGTTACATCATCCATCTTCCATTTTACGTTTTCCGGACATTAAGAAGTTAAGACCATTAAGGTTTGTTGGCTGCTATGCCTACTCCAAACTCCAAACTAAACTAAAGATTCTCTTTTCAAAACCTCTTTCACTTTCTCATAACTGATCTGCTCATCAGGTTCGATCAGGATTCCCTTTACACCTGCCCCGTTTGCGGCTTCAACATCACGTGGTTTATCGCCGATCATTACAGATTGTGCGGGATCTATGTCGTACATGTCGATGGCATCAAGAATCATTCCGGAGGCTGGTTTTCTGCATTTGCATTCTCCGCCAACGGTTGGGTGGTGCGGACAGTAGTAAAAACCGGCAATATCTGCTCCTTTGGCAACAAAAGCATTCCTTAACATCTGGTGCATAATGGCCAGTTCCTGTTCGGTATAACGTTTCAAGGCAATGCCGCCCTGGTTGGTAATTACGATTAGCAGATAGCCTTCGTCGAAGAACTTTTTGAGTACAGGGATCTGGTAATCTAATATTTTAAAATCTTCTACCCGGCAGATGTAATCGTAAATTTCGTGGTTAAGTACTCCGTCGCGATCGAGAAAAATAGCTTTGTTCATTATTGAGATATGAGTATTATGATTTGAGATATGAGATTCAGACCTCATTTATAATTTCGCCAAAATAACTGAAAATTAAGCACAAAAGAAAGCCCAATCTAATTATAGACCGGGCTTAATCATAAAATTTATTTGGTTTTGGTTATTTTAACTTTAGTCCGGCTTTATGGCCTTTTATAGCAAAGAACAAAATATAAAGGTAACAAGGCAATACGGTTAACAGGTAGGCCAATTGGAAGTGAACGTGTAATTTTTCATTCAAAAATGCATACAGTAAAGGCATAATCGCGCCGCCAGCAATACCCATTACCATAATGGCTGAACCAATTTTGGTAAATTTCCCTAAATGACTAATCCCCAGCGGAAAAATTGCCGGCCACATTAACGAATTTGCCAAACCCAATAAGGCCACAAAAATAACCGCGAACCAACTCGAAATGGCGAAAGATAAAACCGTAAATATGATCCCTAAAATTGCACAAATTCTAAGGGCTTTTTGTTGAGATATATACTTTGGAATGGTAACGATACCAATAATATAACCGATTAACATACTAAAAAGGGTAATCGAGGTTAATTTTCCGCTAATCTCTGTGCTAATGCCTAACTCGCGACCATAAATCCCTATAATATCGCCCGCCATTACCTCTGCGCCTACATAAACGAAAATACAAAGTGCGCCCAAGAATAAATGTGGAAACTGGAAAATGCTTTTGTGTTTTACCACTTCCCCTTTGGTTTCGTCTATTACATCTTCTTCTACTTCAACTTCCGGAAGGTTAGTGAACTTGATGAAAAAAGCAAAGAGGCTAAAAACGATTGCCAGAACAATGTATGGCATATTTACACGTCCTAAAACGTCGTTTAAAAGTTGTTCGTGCACCGCTCCTGTAGCTGCTTTAATTTGTTTTTCCACTTCAGAAGCATTTTTAAGGAACAAACTGCCCATGATTAATGGAACAATCATTCCGGCAAATTTATTACAGATCCCGGCAATACTGATCCTTTTTGCCGCACTTTCTATGGGGCCAATAATGGTTAAATAAGGATTAGAGGCGGTTTGAAGCAAGGCCAGTGCAGCGCCCTGAACAAAAATACCGGTCAGAAATAAGCCGAAAGTACGTGTTGATGCTGCAGGTATAAATATTAAAGAACCTAAACCCAGAATTACTAAGCCTAAAACGATACCATTTTTGAAGCCTACTTTTTTAAGGATCCAGGATGATGGTAAGGCTAAAAAGAAATAAGCCATATACGAGGCAAAGGTTACAAAGAACGCCTGTAAATTTGATAAGCCGAAAGATAATTTAAAAAATGGGATTAATGTTCCGTTTGCCCAGGTTACAAAGCCAAAAATAAAAAATAAAGCACAGATGATAATTAATGGCTTCGGCCCCTGCGTTTGGCCCGGTTTGGTGGTTTGTTGCATAAAGTTTGGTTCGGTTTAAATTGATACGGCCAAACTAAACAATAAAATCTAATTATGTATTGTGCAAACGTTTGCGTGATTTTAAATTTATTGTTAATTGGAACTTACGCACCTGAAACCCGTGTGTTCCAGGCCGGTATCAGTAGAGGTTTTCATTCTTGAGGTTACGCGGTATCCTTTGCAATAAGAAGCATTGCACATAAACGAACCTCCCCTAACCACTCTTTTAGGTACCGTTGGCTCCATTGGGTCATAACTGTCTGATGGTCCCTGAGGATTATTGCTTATGCCCTGAAGCGTAGCATAATAATCGGGCCTGTACCAATCGCTGCACCACTCCCATACATTGCCGGCCATATCATACAATCCGTATCCGTTGGCTTTAAACTGTTTCACGGCCGCTAATCCGTTGTGGCCATCCCAACCGGTATTTTTGATAGGAAAACCGCCCTGCCAGGTGTTGGCTTTAGCCTTGCCTTTTTCGATATCCTCGTTTCCCCATGGGTATTTCTGGTCTTTTAATGCACCTCTGGCAGCATATTCCCACTCAGCTTCGGTAGGTAAACGTTTGCCCGACCATTTGCAATAAGCCATGGCATCATCCCATGAAATATGCACAACCGGATAGTTCTCTTTTCCTTTGATATCGCTTTTAGGGCCATGCGGATGTTTCCAATCGGCACCTTTAACCCAGCGCCACCATTGTGATGCATCGTTTAAAGAAGTGATGCTTTTGGGTTGATAAAAAACCAGAGATGAGGCCACAAAAACGCTATCGGGTGGTTTCGGTGTACCTGCCGGAAGTTGTTTCTTCATTTCTTCCCAGTCGGGTTTGCGCTCGGCAGTGGTTTTATAACCTGTGGCATCCACAAATCTTTTAAAATCGGCATTGGTTACTTCGGTTACATCGATCCAAAATGAAGCCAGTTTAACCTTGTGCTGAGGATATTCATCATCCCTGCCCTCTTTATCGGAAGCCCCCATTGCAAATTGGCCTGCAGGTATTAAAACCATACCCTCGTGACTCACTTTGTTCGAAGCAAAACTGGAAGAATCTTTTACGGCACCAAAACGACTGGGCATATTCTTTTCGCAGGAAGCCAGTGAATCCTGCCGGTGTTTAGCCTTTTCTTCTTCTTTAACACGATCGGATTTGCATGAATATGTAAAGAGAAGCGGCAAAAAAAACAGGAAGGAAAGAAATTTATACATGGCAGCGATTAAATATGGAGCGATAAAAATATCAAATCTATTTAAAAAACAGAAGGTAAATAATTAATTCGCCTATAAATCAATACAGTAAGGGATTTGGTGATTTTTTATTTGCATGAAATACATCATAACCCTATATTTGCACCACTTTAAAGGAAACGCACAACGTTTTTAAACAAAGTAGATTCCGTAGCTCAGCTGGTAGAGCATTACACTTTTAATGTAGTGGTCCTGGGTTCGAATCCCAGCGGGATCACAAGAAGGGAAAGACTAGAGAAATCGAGTTCTTTCCCATTTTTGTTTTTAGCCTTTACTACTGCACCTCAAACTGTAAGCCGCTCAAATACCTATACAAACCCTGCTCACTCCTCATCAGTTCCTGATGAGTACCCGATTCAATAACCTGTCCCTTTTCCATTACCAGGATTCTGTCTGCTTCACGAATGGTTGATAAACGGTGGGCGATGATGATAGAGGTGCGGCCGCTCATTAATTCTTCAAGGGCCTCCTGTACCAAACGTTCCGATTCAGAATCAAGTGAAGATGTGGCTTCGTCTAAAATTAAAATAGACGGGTTTTTTAACAGTGCGCGGGCAATGGCAATGCGCTGACGCTGTCCGCCTGATAGTTTTACCCCACGTTCTCCAACTACGGTTTCGTAACTTTCAGGAAATGCACTGATAAAATCATGAGCATTTGCCCGTTTAGCGGCCTCTATAATTTCTGCTTTGGTGGCTGTTAACTTGCCATAAGCAATGTTTTCCAATATCGTTCCGCCAAATAACATCACATCCTGCGGCACAATCGCGATCTGGTTCCTTATATCCGTAAGCGAATAGGCCGAGGCTGGTTTGCCATCGAACAATATTTCACCGCTCTGCGGATGGTAAAATTGCAGGATCAATCCTGCAGTGGTCGATTTACCTGAACCACTTGGACCCACTATCGCTATTTTTTGTCCGGCTTTAGCCTCAAAAGATACCTGGTTTAACACTTCAACTTCCGGCCTTGAAGGATAGGCAAAATTAATGTGGTTGAAAGCGAGATTACCTGTTATTTTTTGTTTTACCGCATTATCCTTTTCTGTTATAGATACCGGCTCTCCCTGTTCTCCCAATATCTCCAGTACCCTTTCGCTGGCCCCAACAGCCTTTTGCAGGTTGGCAAAAAGTTCGGGAAAACTTCCCAGCGAACTGCCGAGGAACATCGCGTATAATGAGAACTTTAGAAGTTCGCCAAAGGTTATTTCGTGCTGACTGACCAGTACACAACCATAACCAATCACTCCCAGCACGCTTCCAAAAACGCAGAGTACAATAAAAGAAACAAACATGCCCCTGTATTTCGCGCCTTTGATGGCAATATCAGCTACTTCGCGGATGGTGTTTTTGTAACGTGTGGCTTCAAATGCTTCGTTTACAAAAGCTTTTACATTCGAAATGCCAGATAAGGTTTCTTCAACAATACTGTTTGATTCGGCCATTTTATCCTGCGCCTGGCGCGAAATCTTTTTAATAAACTTGCCAAAAAGTACCGCAAACACAATCATCACCGGTAAAACCAACAGCAGGGCAAAAACCAGTTTTTTCGAGATGATGGCCATAAAAACAATCCCGCCTACAAATAACACAAGCTGCCGCAACATTTCTGCAATGGTTGTGGTTAAGGTATCCTGAACCTGAGAAAGGTCGGCAGAGATTCTGCTGTTCAGCTCGCCTACCCTGCGGTTGGAGAAGAAATTCATGGGCAGGGTGATCAGTTTGAAGTAAGTATCGCGTCTGATGTCGGCCAGGGAGCGTTCTGCTACATTGACAAACCATAAGATTCTAAAATAAGACACCACCGCCTGCAATGCTAATACTGCGAAAGCTAACATTAAAATACCCTGTATGGTGCCCGGCAGGTAACTATTGGTGTGTTTACCCTGTGCAGTATCAATTAAAGCACCGATAAAAGATGGAAAGGCCAGTCCAACCAAACTCGATAAAAAGAGAAAAAACAATGCGGCAACGAATTTGCCGCGATAGGGTTTTAAATAAGTAAGCAGGCGGGCAACATTGCCCAAACTTTCTCTGGTTATTTTTGCTTTTGCTAATTCCACGCCCGGAGCATTTCCACTGTTTAACTGTTTTCTAGCCATTATTTTATGTTGATCTTTGAGATATATTTCCTTCTTTGATGCCAATTGTAACATTAAAAAGGATTGTGATAGTGAAGACGGATCAGCATCAAAAATACTTTAAATATCTTCAGAAATTTATGCAGGTTAAACTCGTTGTTTATTTAACTTTCCTAAAATATCCTAAGCTGACTTTTTCTGGCACAAACAGCCCTGTAAAATGTCACCCCTGCACCTGATGTATTTCTGATTTAAACGATAATTTTGAGATCATCTTTAATAAAAAACATCGATATGAATGCAAAAACAAAAATCTGGGCAAATTACAGCGTAAAAGATGCTCAGCGCAGCAATCAGTTTTATACCGCTTTGGGTTTCAGCCCTTATGGACCAAACAATGCACCTCAATTGGCCAGTTTTCTTTTTGGTGCAAATCATTTTGTGATCCATTTTTTTCAACAGGGCTCCACAATAGATGAATTTTTAGCACCGGAACCTATATCAAACAACGAAATTGTCTTCACCCTATCAGCAGAAACTGAAGCAGAAGTAAATGAATTTGCCGATAAGGTTAAAAATGCAGGGGGTACCATCGTGAAGGAAGTACAAAGAGATGAAGCCAATTATTATGGCTTTACTTTTACAGATCCCGACGGGCATAAATTCAATGTAATTTTAATGGATAATATGTGATATGTGGTAAGGATATAGAGACATTTCGTTTAAATTCCGGGTATTTCATTCTGCTTGTAATTTTCTAATTCCCCTGATTATCAAATCACTATTTGTCTTCTTTTTTAATTGGAAAAAATATTTAATAAGTGCTCAATCATTATTCTATATTTGCGCCCAAAATAAAATAAATATGAAATCAAAATTAACCCTCTTAATTCTTCTTGTTGCAGCTTTTATGTCCTGCAAAAAAACTACTAATGTTGATGTGACCGTTTCAACCAGCGGAAAACTTACCTATAGGTTAACTGATGGTGCCGGAAAAGGATTGCCAAATGTAAAAGTATCTTTATTTGACCGTACGGATGCCTATTATTCAAATTACAACGTCCTTTTAGAAACACGTTTAACAGATCCAAATGGTTTGGCCGACTTTGGAGACCTTAATCCAAATAATTATATGCTCGTTGCTGATTCTGCAAAGGTAAATAATGTAGCATATATGGTTCAGGAATATGTTCAGGTGCTTACGGGTGCTGTTAAAGCTAAAGAAACCAAAGTAACAGATTATTCAGGAACATTTGCGCTTAGCGTTAGATCCTACAATAATAATCAGGCTTTAAAAAACATAGGTGTGATTGTAATTCCGTCAAATAAATTCAATTATGCATCAACTACTGCTGCCAATTTAAAAGTTGCCGATTTTTCGGGCGTTACCAACGATGCCGGTTTAATTACTTTCAAAATCCCTTCAAATAAGCAGTATTCAATTTACCTTTATAACACGGTTAACAATGCTTCTTACAACTATAATAGTAGCGTATCGGTACAAAAAGATGCCACGGTTAACTATTCAATGACTATATATCAACCATAGTTTGATCGAAACCGAGCTTATTTTATAGAATATGAAATGTAAAATTATGGCCCTGTTGGGGCTGTTTATTTTAGCACTCTCCTGCAAGAAGATTACCAACGTTAAATTAGTTGATGGTGTAAATTCTGGCAAATTGAGTTATAAACTCGTAGATGATGCAGGGAAAGGTTTAGCCGGGATTAAAGTTTCGTTATACGATGCGCAAATCAGTTTAAATACAAGCTATCCAACTCCAAATGCATTAATTAGTACCATAAGTACAGATCAGGATGGCGTAGCTAATTTCTCTGAGCTGTTACCCAAAAATTACCTTGTAACTGCAGATACTGCAATTGTTAATCAGTTGAGGTACCGTATTAATGAATTTGTTCAGGTTGTTGCCAATACGGATAAAAAGAAGAGCACTAAAGTTTCTGACTTTTCAGGCGTTTTAAACCTTACGCTGATATCCACCAGCGATTACAGAACTCCCTTAAGAAACGTGGGTGTGGTTGCTTATCCGGTTAACGACATTAAACTCAACTCTGGTAATGTTGCAGAAATAATCAGTTCTTCAGCCCTTAAAGGCGTAACGGACGCTAACGGATTTGTATCATTCAGGTTGCCTTCGAATATTAATTTCGATTTTATTGTGTATAACCTAACAAATCGCAATCTTGGTTATGGATATGGTAGTTACAGCGTTGCAAAAGACATTAAAAGCAACACCACACTCTATTCGTATCCGTTTTAAGGTAATATTATTCCGGTTATAAATTATTAACAAGGCAAACCAGGGGCTGTCCGAAAATGATCGGACAGCCCCTTTTTATTTCATCCCTGAAACATATCAGTTTTAACTACCCCCGAAACTTCTCAACAGCCTCTGGCGTAACCGGAGTAAAAAGGTTGACCAGATTGCCGTCAGGATCTCTTAACAATAAAGATTGATTGCCCCAGGGCATGAGGGTGGGTTCTTGCAAAATATAGCTTTTCAGGGAAACGGCTAACTTTTCAAAAAGTAGCTGCACATCATCAACCCTGAATTCGATAATTACGGTGCGGTTCTGTGCAGGTTGGGCAACGCTGTCGCCGCCAAAAAACTGTAAAGTCCGGGTGCTGCCAATGGCCAAAGTAGCGGTTTTGGTTTTCAGTTCTGCAAAATCGGGTGTGAACCTGGTGGCTGTAAGGCCAGTTACCTGTTCGTAAAAACTAATGAGTACCTCTACCTGAGCGGTAATGATGCGGGTTGATATTAAATTCATTGCTAATTAATTTTAATTGTGCAACGAAGGTATTGGGTGCTTATGACAACTGTTTGTCAGGGGCCGTAAAGTTTTTTTCTTTTTCCTGTAAATATTCCTGCAGACTGAGCTGATGCGGGGCAAACTTAAAATCGGTTGGGTAAACTGCTTCTATCCTATCTAAACGAAACATTCTAAAATCATTTCTCAGCCTGCAAAAGGCAATCAGCGTCCAGTGTTGCTGCATGCTGTAATAAAAAGCGAAAGGCTCAATCAGCCTTTCCGAACTGTCGTTTTTACCTTCTGCCCTGTAACTCATACGTAACACGGTAAAACTGGTGAGTGCATTCTGGATTGCGGTTAAGGAACTGCTGGTAGGCTGCTCAAGGCTTGCCGGACTCACGGCGACGCGTTTAGAGAGCAGTTCAACTTTATCTTTTACAGTGTAGTTCAATACGGCTTTTACTTTGTCTACCGCTGTTTTATAGGTGTCAATCAGTGAGCTGTCTTTATTCAGGTTAATTAATTGCTGAGCCGTGATTAAGGCATTGGCTTCCTGTTCGGTAAACATTACCGGAGGGATTTTATAACCTTCGGCCAGTGCGTAACCTTTGCCTTCTATACTGGCGATGGGCACACCGGTTTGTTCCAATACCCTGATGTCGCGGTAAATGGTGCGCACACTTACAGCAAACTTTTCTGCCAGATCGTTTGCATTTACCAGTCTTTTGGTTTGCAATTGCAATAAAATAGCGCTTAGTCGGCTAAGCCTTTTCATATCGGTGTGGATGCTCATGGGGTTAGGAATGCGTGGTTAAATATACGAAAGGGATGGGTTTTGTTAGCCACAGATGCACGGATTAACACGGAGATTTTATATAGGCTACCGCATTTAACTATAGTGCATTTTGAAAAGGCATGGTTATCGCATTATTTTTTGGAAACGAATGTCATTGTTTCATGGGGGGTAGCAGCCCTGCTATCGCTGTTAGTCCTCCCCCGATGAAGAATCGGCGTCCGGGCTAACCTGCTCTATCAGGTTTATTTACAACGGTCGCTTTTAAGGACACAAACAATAGTTCTTAGCCCGATTGGATGGATGCCCCCGATTTTTCATCGGGGCAGGAAGGAAAGCGGGACTACCGGCACCGACCAGCACCGCAACTGCGCTCCAAAATGATCAGCTTATTTTAAATTTTTAGCCACAGAGCACAGGTTAACTAATTCAGTCTTCGATGAGTATATTTCAGTCTTCGGTGAGTATATTTCATTGCATTTTGATATGATTTGATTCATGCAAGACACTAATTCAGTCTTCGATGAGTATATTTCACTGTATTTTGATATGATTTGAGTCTTGCGAGACACAAATTTAGTCTTCGATGAGTATATTTCAGTCTTCGGTGAGTATATTTCAGTCTTCGATGAGTATATTTAACTGTATTTTGATATGATTTGAGTCTTGCGAGACACTAACTTAGTCTTCGACGCGTCTATTTCAGTATATTTTAATATTATTTTAGTGTCAAAAAATATTGTCCGTGTTTTCTGTGCTTCCGTGGCAAAAAAATAGGCTTTAGCGAGGCGCAAAAATGAGTAGAGTTTCTTTTCTGAAAAGGAAAGTTGGCAGTACTTCGGAAACGATAATCCCGTTATCCGCTGTAACTCCGATGAAAAACCGGAGGCTGCCGCTACTACCGGGTTTATAAATAAGGGCTTGTAGTATTAAAATCAAGCTTTATAAAAAAGGCCTGCAATGATAATTTTGCAGACCTTTAACATTTGAGGCATTATAATATTTTAATGGAAAATGGCTAAATCATTAAAAAATATCTTTGTAAAATCAGTGGTTACACCATCGCCGCCATATTTAATTCTTTTAACCAAAGCGCCTGTTGATGCATTATAGATTAGCAAATAGTTAACGGTAGATGCAGCGCCATAACCCTGAATTCCATTAACCACGATGTAATCTTTGTTTTTATCGTAACGGATGGCGCCATAAACCATAAAGGGATCTTCGGTAATGGTAATAAAAGGTTGGGCTAATGAAGTGGCATCACCATCTACATATTTATAAATGGCTTTTCCTGAATGATAGAAAACGGCATTTTCTTTGGTTGATGCGGTGAGCCTTGTCGGCGCTTCAAGTGCGAATGTACCCACTGCAACCTTTAGTGCTACACCAGCAGTATCCAGGTTGTTATCAATGGCAATTAACCTGCTGCCTGTTGATCCCCAGATTTTCCCATTTGGTGTTTGCGCAAACCCACGGTTAATGTTAGAGAAACTTTTTACCAGCGAATAGTTATTGGCAGATACAATTTTGGCTCCGTTGCTCTGTAATAAGTACACATAATCACCTTTTTTCCACATGTCGCCCGTATTTACCGTACCAATTGAAGTCAGTTTATTTTGCACAGCCAGTGTGTTCAGGTCGATCTGATAAACGCCGTCGTTTGCGCTCACCAATCCCCTGTTTCCATCAACCTGTATAATGCTTCTCCAGTTGCTGGCTTCCTGCACATATCTGGCTTCCTCTTTTAAGGTATATTCGTGTATTTTTACGATGGGTCCGTTTACTTTGCTCATCAGGTAGATGCTACCATTAATAATGGAGGCAAACTGTAAGGTGCTTGTTTTCGCCGCATTTGATAATATTTTACCCGGGTTTTCTTTTTCATAAACCCTGATATTAAGGGTATCGTCGCCATAATGGTAAAAGCTCACACTACCTGAATTCTGCCCAATGGAGCCCTCTGCTATTACAAAAAAGCCATTTTTATATTTACCTTCAACAGGATCTACCTGCAGATTCTCTACATTGTCTTTTTTACAAGAGTATAATCCTGTTGTAAGAAATAGTGCGCCTGCTAAAAATTGGTTTAAGTTAAATTGTTTCATATTGTGTATTTATTTTTTTAAAAGTTTAAGGTCAACCGCTCCACCAAATTCGGTTGAGATTTCGCCCAGGTAGCGCGAACGATCGTTGTCATTATCCGGACTAAAAGGATTCCCATTGCTGTTTTGCCCGGTGTACACCTTTACAAAATCAATTGAAGTCAGATTTACCTTTTTCCCTGCGGCATCAACTGCCCAATCGATATCGAAGGTGTTATATCCCCTTCCCAACGATTCCTGCAAAGCAATGTACTCATTTGAGCCATTATCCGAATAACCAAAGGCGAAAGGTTTGTTGGTAATGATCTCACCTGGGGTAAGGGTGTTTTTAAGCAATGTTCCGGTGAAAGAAATTTCACTGGCGGTTGACCATAAAGGGAAATAATCCTGTGTATGGAACTGATTCCTCAATACCAGTCCTTCTTTACCTTGATTATCTGTCCAGCGGATATCGTCGGTTATTTTTGCTGGTTTATAATAGGTAATTTTATAGTTTTTGATGGTGGTTGAGGCATTGTATTCACTTCCGGCCAGTTCATACCAAACATCATCAGGCAGACCGTTTTTGTTTACATCCTGCATTACTGAGACGATTCCGGGTTCAGAAAATTCCATATCTGCGCCGATTAACGGATTACCGTAAATACCCAAATCGGCTCCTGCTGCGTTGGTTACGCTATGATCAAATCCAAATACGATAAATCCACCAAAAGCGCCAAGTGAAACGAGGCCGTTACCCGCGCTGCCGATTAATACATCGGTTTTAACAAGGTCGTTGGTAAATTGACCTGGCGCCTGTTTAAATTCATATATTTTATTTAAATATGGCGATTGGTTAGTAACAGGCTTTTCCCCTTCGCCCTCTTTTTCAACTGCATTTTCTTTTTTACAAGAAAAAAGCACGGCTGATAAAAGCGTTAAGGTGATGATAAATTTTGTTTTCATAATAAGATTATTGAATTATAAAAGAGCGTGAATCCAGTGTAATTTCTTTTAAGAAAACTATTTGATACCTAAATCCATTGCGCCTTTAACTTCGGTTGATATTTCTCCTAAAAGCGTATTCCCTTTTTCCCGCTGACCAGTATAAACTTTTACGAAATCGATGGTATTTAAAGCGATTTTCTTTCCGGTTTTATCAACGGCCCAGTCTAAATCAAAACTATTGTATCTTTTAGTGGCATAATCATCATCAATAGACCAGCTATCGGTATAACCTAATGAGAAAGCGTTGTTAATGAAAATGCTGCCGTTTTTACCCCAGGTAGATGGAAGCAGGGTGCCTTTTAACGTTAATTTTTCCTGGTCTGGTGCAAATTCAGGATAGAAATTATGCTTGTGGAAATTGTTTACATCATAGGTGCCGCTGTTGCCCTGGTTATCCATCCAGCTTACATTAGCGAAACCTTTTGGATTGGTGTAAGTGATTTCGTAGTTTTTTATGGTTAAAGGATTGTTGTATTCGCTGCCCGCCAATTCATACCATTCGTCGTCAGGTTTTCCGTTACCGTTCACATCCTGACTTACCATCACAATGCCCGGCTCGGCCCATGGGGTTGTTCCACCAATCGGGTTGCCGTAAATGGCTAAATCAGCACCGGTATTATTTACCACAGAGTGGTCGAATCCGAAAATAATGTACCCACCAAAGCCACCTAAACTAACAAGGCCGGTTTGAGATACATCGCCAATAATTTTTTGTGCACCTGCAAGGCTTCCTAAACTTTCATTAATAAACTGGCCCGGTGCTGGTAAATATTCAAATACCGTAGTAATAAATTTGGTACTATTTGGCGTAATGGCCACTACCGGAACAGGAACGGTTACAGTGTACTTATGAGAGAATGCCCCCACATTGTTACTTGCAGTATATTCTATTACATAAGTGCCAGCCTGCGTGGGTATAAAATCAAAATTATACGCGGTGCTTACTACTTTACCATCCAGTTTCCATTGGTGATTAAAGCCTTTTCCATTATTTGTTCCGGCAGAGAATGCAACTTTAGTATTCACTTTAGCCGTCATGGTTTCTCCTTTAACAGAGAGATTTACATCAGGAGCTGCTTCATTGTCTTTTTTGCAACTAAACATCAGTGTTGCAAGGCAGAGCGTTAAGATCAGGTAACTTTTTTTCATTTGTTTATTATTATATATGGTTGTTGTTTATTCGTATTTATAAGTGTAGTTGAATACGGCATGCTGTGGCAACACACCGGTTGCAAAACTGAATTTCACTTTACCATCTGTCCCTATACAATAGGCTGTGCCTGCGGTACCGTTATAGCTGTTAGCATCGGCAACCATTACATCTTTACCAAATGGATTTATTGTTAAGCCATAAATAATGTTTATCGAGTGCCCATCGGTAATTAAACTTGAACCAAGTGCTCCACTAACTGTATTTAAAGCTTTGATATCGGGATTGCTGTAAATATCTTTAGATATATACGCCGAAGAGCCGTTAATGGCAATGGCGCCCAGATCGTAACTGTAAGAGGCGGTTTTGGTATCGGTAGCACTGCTGATCCTATCTAACGAAGGGTCGTTATTAATGATGTAATCATTCCAGCACACTACGAATAAATCGCCGTTATCAGCCGCTTGTATCCTAACCGGATTATTGTTTACGGTAATATCTTTTGTTTTGGTAAAGGTGGCCAGGTCGATTACTGATACTTTGTTTTTTGCACCGTTCTGGTAATACGGATGTGATGAATTGCACACATAAAGCTTTCCATTGGATACAGCAAGTTGCTCTAAACCTTCTGATAACATAATTTCTCCATCAATAGCCATTGATGCGGTATCAATCCGGCTTACTCTTCCATCGTACCGTGATACATAAGCTTTATCTTTATAAAAAGCAACAAACCTTGGGATATACCCATCGGTGGCCGAATTGAATGAAATCCTTTTTAACGATTTACAGGTTTTGATGTCGATAATATCCAGAAAAGATTGTTTGCTGCCCTGAATACCTGCTACTACACAGTACATTTTGCTGCCATACTGCTGCAAATCGTTTGCAGTTTCTCCGAGTGCTACATTGTTTACCTGTTTGTAATAATCGGCAACAGTTGTTTTTGTAGCAACATCGTAATACGATATAGAGCTGTTGCCATTGCCCATTAAACCTTCGCAAAGCATGTAAATACCTTTGGTATCTGATATTACCTGTGTTTTTTCGGCTATTTCAATGCTTTCTTTTTTGCAGGATGAAACAAAAACCACCATGGCGGCAGCCAAAAATAAAATGTTGTTTTTGTAGAGATTTCTCATATTATTAGATTTTAGTTTGTAAATGCAATGTGTGCAGGAATATCGCCTGTAGTAACCGACCATTTCAGGCGCCCTTCCGGACTGTAACAGTGTAATTTGCCGGGCGTAACGTAATCTTTGGCATCGGTTACATATACATCTTTACTGTTGGGGTTAACTGCAATGCCATATGGGATTTTAATATTCTTTTCGGTACCATCCATAATAAATTTGCGGTCCGTCAATGTTTCATCTTTTACATTAATCATCGAATAAGTAATGGTATTTTTCTGTTCGATATAATTCCATTCGGTGGCGTAGATGTAAGCATAATCATCATCTATGGCCAAATTGCTTGCAGCAATGTTAAATACCTTTTTAATCTGGTCGGTTTGGGTATCAATTACAAAAAGTCTTGAAGGGATGGTGTAATAATCACCACGCGAAGTAACATACAAATCGCCATAGCGATCGGCTTTAATCCGGTGAAGGTTAATGGCAACTTCAATCCGTTTAATTTCTTTAAAACCTGACAGATCGATCACGGAAACGGTATGCTCATAATCAGGCGGACTATAACCACCAGAATTGGCCACATATAATTTGCTGCCAATAATGGCCATTTCTTCCGGCTGCCTGCCCACCTCAACAGTACGGTTTACCTTTAAAGCCGTTGTGTCTATTTCGGCTACAATACCATTTGGCGCTTTAGGATCGCCAACTTTGCCTAAATAAGCACTTACATAAGCTTTTCCGTTACCAAAAGTTACATAACGGCAATTGGTGATGTTGATCTGACCGATTTTTTTACCGGTCTTCACATCTAAAACTTCTACTTTATTGGAAACGTTAACCACCACGTAAAGCTTGCTGCCATAACGGCCAATATCATTGCCCACATCGCCTAAACCTTTGGTAACTTCAGGATTTACCTGGTTGTACAGGTTGCGGGTGTAAATGCCATTTACCAGATCAAGGTAACCCAATGAGGCTTTATTCATGTTCATATTGCCTTCGTTAACCAGGTAGAAACCTTTAATGGCTGATGTTGGCTCTGGCTCAACCCTGGTAATTTCAGATGGCAAAGGCTTCGGGTCTTTCCTGCAGGAAGTGGTAGTTGCCGCTAGAAAAGCCAAAATGCATATCGAAAATTTTAGCTGCCTCATAACTTATAATTTAAGGTTAACCTGTAGTTTCTGCCGGGCATAGGGAAATTCGGAATGATATCAAATTGTTGATTAAGCAAGTTATTTACTTCGCCATTAATGCTTAAGCTTCCCTTTTTCAGTTTAAATTCATAACCAATTGCAGCATCATGGGTGTACCATGGTTCCATATAGTTTTCTATAATATTTGCTTTTTGGTTATAACGAAACCCGGTGTAAATGAAACTATAGTTTGCCCGCCAGTGGTGATAATCAAGCCTCGTTAAAAAAGAACCACTGTTTTGGGGTATGTAAGGGATCTGGTCTTGATATTGATCTTCAGATTTTGAAGTAATATCTACCGCTCTTTGATAGGTATAATTAATGGCAAGATTTACCATCAGATCGGTAAAAGGCTCAAATGCAGTTTTTGCGTTAATTTCTAAACCACGGATATCCACCAGACCAATGTTGTACATAATCCAGCGGTATAAGTTTGCACCTGGTTGTGCTACGATTTTGTCTTTTACGCGGTTATAATAAACATCAGATTGAATATCGATAAACTTAAATTTCTGGTTTTTAAAGTTTTTGAAATAGGTTACGCCAACATCATACTGTTTTGCGTATTCAGGCCTTAATAAAGTATTGCCGATGAAAGTATAGTAAAGGTCGTTAAACGTTGGCATCCGGAAAATGTCTTTGTAAAAAGCGCGGATTCTGATGTCCTTATCCTTGAGCAGTTTCCATGAAAGCATTACCGTTGGACTAAAAACCTGTTTATCACCTGCTGAAGAATAAACTTTTACCTGGTCGGTTACAGTAGTGCTTAATACACTCGCCCTTACATTAAGCTGATTTAATGTTAACGACGAACTTAAAACATTTAAAAAGGTATTTCTGGTGGGATAAGCAAACCTGTAAATATTGGCATCCAATGTCTGATAAGTATAATCGGATGCATAAGCAGTTTCCCATATCGAATTGATTTTATATTTGCCGGAAATGGAAAAGTAAGCTTCCTGTTCTTTAAAACGGTTATCTAAAAGGCCCGTAGTGGTTACAAAATCAGGATCCAAATAACGCTGATAAGCATAACTATATTTTCCATTAACAAGAATGCTTAGTTTAGCCGAAAGTTGCTTTTCTACACCTCCCTGAACAAAAAAATCACGGTCCCAGATTCTTTGTGTAAAATCGAACCTGTTGGATACAATTGCACCCGGCAGGCCTCTTTCTGATAAGAAAGAATAAGCCTGTGCCTGCCATTTTCCATCTTTAAATTTACCAAAAAGTGCTGCCTGCAAGCGAAAGCGTTCTACATCGGCATTATTTCTTACCGCAATGGTATCGTACACGCCATTAGTCGATCTGAATTTGTATTTTCCATCTGCGTGTATATATTCGGTATTGATACTGGCGTTTAAGCGATCATTAACCTTATACTGATAAACCAAGGTTGGATTAATGAGACCAAAAGATCCGCCTTTTAAGCCCAATTCTAATTGCTGATGCTGATTTTTTTCAAATTCAGGCACCCTGGTTTTTAAGTAGATGCTGCTGGCAGAGGCGTAAGCCCTGGCGGGCAGAAGTAATTCTGGCTTTTGGCCACTGTATAAGGAGATTTCTTCAAGGTTGTTTAATGAGAATTTTCCCAAATCTACCTGGCCATTTTGTGCATTTCCAACCTGAATCCCATCCAAAAAAACAGCGGTATGGTTGGTACCTAAACTGCGTACATTAACGGTTTTTAGTCCCCCAATGCCACCATAATCTTTTAACTGCAAGCCAGAAAAATAACGGAGGGCATCGGCAACCGAAAGACTGTTCATCCTTTTAAGGTCTTCACCTGATAATATCTGAAGCGGTGTAGGCGATTTACTCTGCTCAGTTAACCGATATTCCCTGATCCGGATTTCCTTAAGCTGCGTACTTTTCTTCGTGCTGTCTGTTTGCGCCCAGGTATTTAAGGGCAATAAAAACCCTGTCCACAGAATAGAAGAAAATATAAAAAACCGCATTGTGCCCGCATAGGCAGAATGTTTTTGTGTCATTTTGATTGTGAGTTTAACCCACAGCCAACAGATGGAAAAGAAATGAAATACGATTACGTAAGTACATCACCCCTTAGCTTCAATCCCCGAAAGCTATGAAATATAATGCTAAGGCAGGTCTTCTGACTTACTCCCGGGTTTCCGGCCTTCCCATCCCGACGAATCGGAACAGTGGCAAATTGATTGGAAATCCGTTAAGGAGCTTACAGCTGCGGGACAGTTACAGATTTACACTGTATTCCCTTTTAATTCCGGGTGTAAAGCCGGAAACCAAAAGCGCTGCAAAGGTAATAAAATTAAGCAACATGTAAAATGGATGATGGAAAACAGTCTTTCTAACAGAAAAAGCTAAATTAGGAATCAAATTTTCAACCATGAAAAGGATTTTAACCGTTATATTATCGTTCATTAGCCTGTCTGTTATGGCACAAACTGATACTGTCTTCTTAAAGAAATTACTGGAGAGCAAGCCCGAACTTTTTTCGGCCATACTCAACCATCCCGATCATAACCAGGTACAAATCCTTTATACTCAGGTAAACCGCGATGCAAAGAATAAACCGGCATTTAAAACCTTCAGTTATAATTTAGATCCGCACCATTATTTTTACCCTGCAAGTACGGTTAAACTTGCCGCCGTAATTTTTGCATTGGAAAAGGTAAATCGTTTAAAAAGTATAGGACTAACTACCAAAAGCATCATGATTACCGATAGTGCCTATAAAGGCCAGACTAAAGTTTTAAAAGATACCAGCGCAAAAAGCAGCCTCCCTTCTATTGAGCATTATATCAAAAAAATCCTGCTCACCAGCGATAATGATGCCTTTAACCGTTTATTCGAATTTATCGGTCGTGCCGAAATTAACGAAAAGCTAAAAGCAAACGGATTGAATGACAGCCGGATTTTAAACCGTTTGGCCATTGGCAATGCCGGCGAATCAACCAGACATACCAATCCCGTTAAATTTTATAACGGCGATAAATTGGTGTATGATCAAGCGGCTCAGTATGACCCAAAGGAATATGAGCTGCAGTTAACCAATCTGGTGATGGGCAAAGGTTATCTGGACAGCACCGATAAACTTGTAAACAAACCTTTCAGTTTGGCCGGAAAAAATGCTTTTGCCATTAACGATCAGCAAAAACTGATGCAGAAACTGATTTTTCCGGAAGCTTTCCCGGTTAAAGAAAGATTTAACCTGACTCCGGAAGATTATAAGTTAATTTACACCTACATGAGCAAGTATCCAACGGAAAGTGATTTTCCTAAATACGATCCGAAAGCGTTTTGGGCTACTTATGCAAAAATGCTTTATTATGGTCGTGAGCAGGAAACGCCAGATCCAGACATCAGGATTTTTAATAAATATGGCGATAGTTATGGTTACATCATCGATAATTCATATTTCGTTGATTTTAAAAATGGAATTGAATATTTCCTCACAGCAGTGGTACAAAGCAATGAAGACGGTATTTTCAATGATAATAAATACGAATATGATACGGTTTGTTTCCCTTTTATGAAAAATCTGGGCAGAACGATTTATGATCTGGAATTAAAAAGAAACAAAAAGTACAAACCAGATCTGAGTAAATTCAAAATGGATTATAATCATTAAAACCTTTCTCCTACTTAATGGTTTATAGCCTATAAATTGTATAAAAAACTATACATTAATTAAAAAATAATATATTCGCATCTGAAATAAAAGAATACATCTCTAATGGCTAAACTATTAATAATTGACGATGAGCGTGCGATAAGGAGTACCTTACGCGAAATTCTGGAATACGAAAATTACGATGTTGAAGATACTGATAATGGTATCGATGGCCTCGAAATGATCAAAAAAGGAAATTTCGACCTGGTACTTTGCGATATCAAGATGAATAAAATGGACGGGATGGAAGTGCTGGAACAGGCACAAATTATCAAACCCGATCTGCCTTTTATTATGATATCTGGTCATGGAACAGTTGAAACCGCCATCGAGGCCAGTAAAAAAGGAGCTTTCGACTTTATTTCGAAACCACCTGATTTAAACCGTTTACTCATCACCGTACGCAACGGTTTAGACCGTGGAAATTTAGTTACCGAAACCAAGGTTTTAAAACGTAAGGCCAGTAAAACCCGCGAAATTTTAGGCGAATCGGAAAGTATTTCTAAAATTAAAGAAACCATAGAACGTGTTGCCCCTACTGAAGCCCGCGTTTTAATTACCGGTGCAAATGGTAGTGGTAAGGAACTGGTAGCCCGCTGGTTACACGAAAAATCCAACCGCGCCGATAGTCCGCTAATTGAGGTAAACTGTGCTGCAATTCCTTCTGAATTAATTGAAAGTGAACTGTTTGGTCACGAAAAAGGTTCATTTACCTCTGCTGTTAAACAGCGTATTGGTAAGTTTGAACTTGCAAATGGTGGCACCTTATTTCTGGATGAAATTGGTGATATGAGCTTATCCGCCCAGGCAAAAGTTCTACGGGCGTTGCAAGAACATAAAATCTCGCGTGTGGGTGGCGAAAAAGAAATTGAAGTAAATGTGCGTGTTTTAGCAGCAACCAATAAAGATTTATTAAAAGAAATTGAAGACGGTAATTTTCGTATGGACTTGTACCACCGATTAAACGTAATCAATATCCACGTGCCGCATTTAACAGAACGTACCGACGATATTCCGGTAATTGCACAGAACTTTTTAGAAAGCATTTGCAGTGATTATGGCATGCCGGTAAAGAAAATAAATGATGGTGGTATGGCGGCATTGCAGGCTTTACCATGGACAGGTAATGTGCGTGAGCTTCACAATATGATTGAGCGTTTAATTATTTTAAGTGATAAGGTAATTACCGAAAATGATGTGCGAGCATTTGCCAACCCGGGTGGTGGAACAAACATCGGTGCTGCCACAAGTGCACAGATTGCGGGCGCCGGAGGTTCAGCCTTAACTTCATCATTTGATTCATTTAACAATTTCCAGGATTATAAAGACCATGCTGAACGTGAGTTTATCAAATTCAAACTGGAAAAAAATAACTGGAATGTATCAAAAACCGCAGACGAGATTGATATTCAAAGAAGTCACTTATATAGTAAAATTGAGAAATTTGGCTTGAAAAGAGCTGAATAGTTCAATAAATAAAAAAGTTGGAATGTTTGAAGGTTATCTTGGAACATTCCAACTTTTCAACTTTAAAACTTACAACTTACAACTTTAAAACATTAAACATCAAAACAACACGCAAATCGTCCTTTAGATTTGTTTTGATATTTAATTTTAGGATAACAAATATCTAATTTGCTTAATTATTAATCAGATTACCTAAAGCGGTAGCGGCACATTAAAAAGTCGTCAAGGTTTTTATGCCTAAGA